>JACRER010000079.1 GCA_016234365.1 Elusimicrobiota bacterium
AGGACTGGCCGATCAGCGTGGCCATGGCGGTAGAGAAGCCCATGGCGAGATAATACGGAATGCCTTCCCACCGGAAGCAGACGCTCAGGCCGGCCAGCGGGGCCTCGCCGAAGCGCGTGATGATGGCGGTGAGCGCCGGGTAAACCATGGACCAGACCAAATTAACGGAGGCGGACGGCACGCCTATGCGCAGTATGCGCCCTGCGTGGTTGAAGGCGGGGAATTTAATTATTTCGGCGAGCGGCGGCAGAAAGCCGCGCCTGCGCAGGTAAACCGCCTGCAGCGCCAGCGCGAAGACGGTGGCTATAAGCGACGCGGCGGCGGCGCCTATTACGCCAAAGGGCCGGCCGGTCAGGTAACCCAGTATCAGCACCGGGTCCAGCGCCATGTTTATCACCACCGAAGCGGACATTATGAGCACGTTGGTGCGGGTGTCGCCGTAAGCGTTGAAAATGCTGCCGGCCAAACTGCAGAGATAGTAGAACGGCAGGACGCACACGTAGAAGGTGAGGTACTGCCGCGCGTAAACGGCGGTGGCGGGCTGCAGGCCCATGAAGTTGAAGATGGACGTTATGGAAGGCAGCAGCAGCGCCATTATTAGCGCGCTCGCGCCCACGCTTAGCCAGGCGGCTTCCACGGCGGCGCGCAGGGCTTCTTCTTTTTTGCCGGCCCCGAAGAACTGGGCCACCAGCGTGTTGGCGCCTACGGTGGTGGCGTTCATGGCGGCGTAGACCGCCCAGGTAAGGAAGGCGGCCGAAGCCACGCCGGCCACTACCGGCGTGCCCATTTTGCTTACCCAGAAAAGATTTACGGCGTCGAAGAGGATAAAACCCAGGAAGCCGAGGAAGGCCGGTACGGCGATGCGGAAGATCTCTTTATCCAACGGGTGGGACCAGCGTGCGGGCATGGTTATAGTTTAACTTAATAACCGCCGCGCCGGAAAACAACGCGGTTTTGTTTTAGGGCAGGTTGGTGTATAATATCAGGGTAGTAACATTCCGATACAGGAGGCTCTGACTATGACGGAGATTGTTAACGACCGCGGTTGCCGGGCCTCCTTTCCTTTTTAATTCAGTCAACTCTGAGGATGCCGGGCGTGATGCGTAAGAACGCGCACTTGTGCGCCTGCCGGTGTTCATTTAGAGGATCTCATGGACGAAAACATATTCGTTAGCGCCCTCGTAACAGAGGAGCAGAAAGGGTTGTATAAGGTGTGGACGGGCGGCCTCGAGCTGCCCGCCGTGGTGACCGGCAAGCTGCTGGGCGGGGCGGAAGGCAGGCTGGACCTGCCCGTGGTGGGGGACGAAGTGCGCGCGGTGCTGCATGATAACGGCGAGAAAGCCGTTATTCACGCGGTGGGGCCGCGGTCTTCCCTGCTGCTTCGCAAAGGGCTGGGCGGCAGCCACGACGCGCAGCCGCTGGCGGCCAATATAGCAAAGGTATTCATAGTGATGGGGCTGGACGGTAATTACAATATCGCCCGGCTGGAGCGGCTGCTGGTGGCGGCCTGGGACAGCGGCGCGGCGCCAGTAGTGGTGCTTACCAAGAAAGACCTGTGCCCCGAAGCGGAACTGGCCGGGCGGCTGGCCGCCGTGGAACTGGCTGCGCCGGGCGCGCAGGTGCTGTGCGTTTCTTCGCTGTCAGGCGACGGGGTGGCGCAGGTGGAGGCGGTCTTGGCCGGGGCCCGCTGCTGTTTTGTGGGCTCGTCGGGCGCCGGCAAGAGCACGCTGCTCAACCGCCTGGCCGGGCACGCCGTGGCCGATACCGGCGCGGTAAGGGAGAACGACGCGCGCGGCAGGCATACCACCACGGCGCGGCAGCTGTACTTCCTGCCTTGCGGCGGCCAGGTGATAGATACGCCCGGGATCCGCGAGTTCTGCGTGGAGTACGCCGGCGGCGGGCTGGAAAGTTCTTTCAGCGACATCGCGGCGCTGGCCGCGGGCTGCCGGTTCGCGGACTGTTCTCATACCGGGGAGCCGGGCTGCGCGGTGGCGGCGGCGCTGGAGGCCGGCACGCTGGCTCCGGAGCGGCTGAAGAGCTACGGCAAGCTGCGGCGCGAGACCGAGCGGCTGGAGCGCAAGAGCGATCCTAAAAAGCGGATGCTGGCCAACCGCAAGCTCAGGCACTTCGGCAAAATGGTCCGCGACATCGGCGAGGCCAAACGCCGCCTGCGCGGCGGCTGAGCCAAAACCAGACCGCCGGGCCGCCCCGGCGGTTTTGTTTTGTAGAATAGACGCAATGACAGGGAGGACTTATGAATAAATTCGAGATCTACATCATAGCCGGTTTTGTGGGCGGGTTGGCGCGGGGGCTTTCCAGCTTCCTCAAGAAAAAGAAAGCGGGCTCCGCGGTTAAATTCAACTATCCGTATTTTTTCACCACGGTGTTCTTTTCCGGCATACTGGGCGGCATCGCCGGGGCGCTGGCCGAGAGTAACTGGAAAACGTCCTTTCTGGCCGGCTATGCCGGGATAGATTTCCTGGAGAATATGTACAAGTCCAGCCCGTTCGCGCAGCTGGCCAAGGCCGGCGGCAACTGAGTGCGGCCCGCAAAAGAAAGCCGCGCGTGGCCGGTTAAAAGTTAAAATATATGCGGCTTGACGTGCAGGCGGCAAAAGCCGGAAAAAGATCCAAGGAGAACTGTGCTATATGACCGAGTGTCCCAAGTGCGCTTCCGAAGCTTTGGTTGAAACCCCCAGCCTGGGCAATATCCCGCTGGACGTCTGCCCTTCCTGCAGCGGCATCTGGTTCGACAAGGGCGAACTGGAAACCCTGCTTAAACAATCCCAGGGCGCCGTCCCGGCCAGCCTGGAACTTATAGACCCCAAACCCGAGGGCCTCACGTGCCCGCGCTGCAAAGTAAAGATGTCCCGCGGCGGGCTGGTGAACCCGCTGCTGCGGGTGGATAAATGCCAGTCCTGCGGCGGCGTCTGGCTGGATCCCCGTGAACTGGACCTGATGAAAAAACTGCTCGGCCTTACGGGCGGCGCCACCGAGGTGAAGGTGGAAAGGGCTGCGCCGGCTCCCGAGGCGCCCGCGCCGGCCAGCCCCGGGCTTACCGCCGCAAAGGTTTTTGGCTGGGCCGCCGCGCTGGCGGGCCTTGCCGCTTTCAGTTTCGAACTGTACCTGTACTTCAGCCCCGAAGGGTCGGTGGGCCATGCGCCGTCCGTAGTTATGGGCGGGGCGGGTTTGCTGCTGCTAGGGGGCGGCATCTTTACCCTGAACTGGATAGACTAGTTCCCTAAGGCAATACAGAACCGCCGGGCCGTCCCGGCGGTTTTGTTTTGGTAGAATTACCATATGAATAAGATCGCTTTTGTTTTTATGCTGGCGCTGGCGGCGGCGCCGTTGGCGGGCTGCAACCGGGCCCCCAAGGACGGGTCGGCGGCTAAAGGCAGCCTCAGTTCCGTGAGGTCCGCCCTGCAAACGTATTACGGCGACGCGGAAGGCGTTTTCCCGGATAACCTGGGCGCGGTCAGCGGCGGCGGCAAATACCTGGCCGCCCTGCCCAAGCTCAAACTGCCGGGCCACGGGGAAACCGCCGACGTGCTTTACCTTTCAGGGCCGGCCATAGACCCGGCCAAGCTTACCGATACCGGCGGTTACGCTTACTATAACGACAAGAATTACCCGCAGACCTACGGCGCGCTGATCATTAACTGCACGCACAAGGACCCGAAGGGCAACTTCATGTATTCGTTCTGACCGGCGGGGCGGTTACCATGGCGGAACTTTACAGATCGGAGGCCGGCAGAAAGGAAGTGCTGGAGCGCTACGCCGCGCAACTGGACAACTGGCCGGTGAAGTGCGAACGGCGGCTGGTGCCCACGCGCCACGGCGAAACCTTTGTGCTGGTCTGCGGCCCGGAGTCAGCGCCGCCGCTGGTGCTTATCCACGGCTCGCTGGCCAATTGTGCGGCGTGGCGCTTCGATGTGCCGGTTTGGGCGCAACATTTCCGGATCTACGCCGTGGATATAATAGGCGAGCCGGGGCTCAGCGCCCCCGCGCGCCCGCCGCTGGACGCCGGCGTGTACGCGGACTGGCTGGCGGAAGTTCTTAAAGGTCTGGGCCTGGAGCGGACGGCCGTGCTTGGAGAGTCGCTGGGCGGGTGGATGGCGCTGGCTCACGCCACGCGCTATCCGGCCGCCGTAACACGCCTGGCCCTGCTGGTGCCGGGCGGCCTGAGCAGCCAGTTCAGGTTCTTCTACAGGATCCTGCCGCTGCTGCTGCTGGGCGACCGGGGGCTGCGCAAAATAGAGGAGCGTATCTACGGCCGGGCCAGGCCCGCAAGTTCCGGGGCGGCGCGGGAATTCTTCGCGTTCATAGCGGTCATTACCAAAAATTGCCGGCCGCGCATGGAAAAGCTGCCCATCTTCGGAGACGAGGCCCTGCGGCGCCTTACCATGCCGGTGTTCGCCATCTTTGGCGGCAGGGAAGTGTTCTTCGACCCGGAGGAGGCGCGCCGCCGGCTGGAGAAATTGCTGCCTGCGGTGGAAATAGATTACCGGCCCGACGCGCCGCACGTGATACAGAACCGCACCCTCCCCATCCTTGAGTTCCTGAAAAAGTAGCTGGCCTGGGGCTTTTGGCCCTTTGCCATAGGTACCCGGGCCCTTTCGCAACTGGCGGCGGCAGGCTACACTATATGCAGGAAAACAGTTGCGGGAGGCCAATATAATGAAGAAAAAGATAATGACCGGTGCGGCGCTGCTGGCGATGGTGATCTCCGTTGCCGGGGCTTACGCCCAGGACAACAGCAAGGGTATTTATGGCAACGACGACCGGCAGGATTATTTCCAGGCCTCCGAGGCCCGCCGCAAACTGGCGGACTCTACCGTATCTTTCTTCAAGGCCGCTTCCGTAAGCGCGGACGGCCGGCTGAAACTCGAGAATTTCGGGGAGAAACTGCAGTTGTGCAAGAACGAGCCTTTCCGCGAACAGACGGTGGGGGCTTTCTGTTCCGGCACGCTGGTGGCCCCCGACCTGGTGATGACGGCCGGGCACTGCATCACCGACTCCCTGGACTGCGCCGACGCTAAAATGGTCTTCGGCTACGCGGTAAAGACCGCCGGCCAGAACCCCTCCTCCGTGAGCCCTTCCGAAGTTTACTCCTGCAAAGGCATAGTGGCCCGCGTGCAGGAAAAAGTCGGTCCCGACTACGCCATCATCAAGCTGGACCGCCCCGTCCCCAACCATGAGCCGCTGCCGATCAACCGCGGCGAAACGGTAAAGGCGGGGGACAAACTGTTCGTGGTGGGCTACCCCGTTGGCCTGCCTGTTAAGGTAGCCGGCGGCGCTTCGGTGCGCAGCGTCTCTTTCCTGGATTATTTCGTGGCCAACCTCGACACTTACGGCGGCAATTCCGGCAGCGCGGTCTTTAACGAGGCGACCGGGCTTATAGAAGGCATCCTGGTGCGCGGCGGCCAGGATTTTGAAGTGAAGTCCTCCCTCTTTGGCGGCAAGTGCCGCGCCTCGGTGCGGGTGGCGGATGGCGCCGGCCGCGGCGAGGACGTGACCAGCATTTCCGCGGTGGCGAAGTATATCCCGCTGCCCGGCCAGGAGAGCCCCGCCGTGGAGGTCCCCGTGCAGCAGCCCGGAGTTCCGGACCTGAGCGCCTGCGTGAAGCCGGCCGAGGGCGCCAGCCTGGCCGAGTTGATGGCCTACATCGACTGCCTTACCGCCCAGCTCAACAAACCGTAAGCCAGGCTTTTCAACAGTGAAAAACCGCCGGGAACTCCCGGCGGTTTTTTTATTTGACCGGGATTTGATTATTTTTTGGCCGCCGTCTGAAGTCCGCGTACTAGGCTATATGCAAATACAGTTTACGGGAGAGGTTATGATAAAACAACTCGTGGTCATGGTCCTGATAGTGGAGTCGCTGTACCTCAGCGAGGGGATAAAAGGGCTGCTGCCGTTTTTGAACCTGGAGGCGGTGCTGCTGGTGTTCGGCGGGACTTTCCTGCTGAGCTGGGCAGCCTACCCGCTGAAAGAACTGCTCAGGCCTACCGGCCCGGCCGCGCTGCTGTTCGCCGCCAGGTGCGCCGTGGGTATGGGCGTGCTCACTACCGTGCTGGCGCTCATGCTGGTGTTCACGTTCCCCGCCTGCGACCAGGTGGTTTTCTACCGGCGGCTGGCGCTATCCCTGGGCGGGGTGTTTTACGGATTCCTGCTGTCCAAGGTTATCCTGCACCCCATAGCCGCCCGCATAACCAAAGCCTGAGGCCTTTGCTTGCGCGGCGCAAACAGGGCCTAAAGCGGGCTGGGTCTTTTTGCCCTTACAGGCGCCGGGGTTTAAGTGCATAATATAAGTAATGAGAAAGATAAAACTCCAGCTGCTGCTCACCGCGCTGTTCTTCTCCGGCAGTGCCCCGGCGTTCGCCGCGCCTGCCGTCGACCTGCTTTCTGAACTGGCTTACACCCCGCCCGCCGCGATAGCGGTTTCCACTCCGGCCGTGGTGGCGGCCGACCCCGGTAGATTCATAAAGCCGCCCTGCGTGCCCAGCCAGGCGCTGGTCCCCGGCAGGGCGTTCAGCCCCGTGGTGAGCGACGCTCGCCGCCAGCGCGCCATCAGCGACCTGCTGGCCAAGCTGGCCGTCTGCAAGCCTATGCCGTACGACAACGACGGCGTAGTGCATACCGATCCCCATAACGGCCTGCCCAGGAAACCGGCCGGTTACTACAAGGAATACACGCTCATCGTTCCCGGCCGTAATTCCGGCGCCAAGCCGGAGCCCGTGGTAATAGGCGGGGTTACTTATATGACCGGCCCCGTGCTCAGCGCCCGCGGCCCCGAGCGCCTTATGATAGGCGACAACCGCGAGGTGTATTACACCCCGGACCACTACACCACTTTCGTTTACCTGGCCATAGTGCGCTGAACGCGCCCGCCAAAGAAGAACCGCCGGGCTTGCCCGGCGGTTCTTCTTGTGCCGTGAAGCGGCCCAAACTTACTTGGCAAGCAGCTCGGTCACACGCTCTTCCATGGCAGCCATATTGCCGGGTTTGCCTATGTAGGCGTCGGCTCCGCAGTTTATGGCCATCAGGCGGTCCGTATCTTCGGTCCTGCCGCTGAAAATGAGTATGAGGACCTCGCTGTGGCGGGGGCTGTTGCGCAGTTCGGTGCAGAAGTCCAGCCCGTCGCCGTCGGGCAGCATACGGTCCAGGATCATGAGGTCTATCTTATTCTGGTCGAGCGCCTGGCGGGCTTCCGCTACCGTGGCTACGCAGAGAACGGCGCGGTTCTCGTTGGCAAGGACGTCCAGGAGCAGTTGCCGGACGTTTTCCTCGTCGTCCACTACCAAGATGTTGTGTTTAGGTTTTTCCATTTTTTCCCCAGCGAACCTATGCTAGCACAAAGGCGGGGCCGCGCGCCAGCCGCCGGGGGAATAAAAAACCGCCGCCCTTTTCAGGACGGCGGTTTAAAACCGTTAAAGGATTTTAATTACCAGCGCTTGTCGTAGCCGCCGCCGCCGCGGTTTCCGCCGCCGCCGCGACCGCCGCCGTAGCCGCCGCGGTTACCGCCGCCGGTGCGGGGTTCCATCGGGCGAGCCTCGTTGACGGTCAGCCTGCGGCCGTCGAACTCGGTGTTGTTCAGCTTGGTGATGGCGGCGAGGGCTTCCTCGTCGTTGGCCATCTCTACGAAGCCGAAGCCGCGGGACTGGCCGGAATCCCGGTCAGTGATCAGCTTGGCGCTGGTGACGGCGCCGTGGGAAGCGAACAGGGCGTTCATTTCCTCTTCGGTGGTTTTGAAGGGCAGACCGCCCACGTATATTCTCTTGCTCATTATGTTATTCTCCTAGCAACTATCGTTTCCTTATCCTCAGCTCTTTCTGTTCTATCTCTTCCGGATGTTGCCTGGTAGAATAGTCAAAAAACGCGAGTTCAGGTTGGTACTACCCTTATAGTATGACATTAATCCGCTAAAATGGGAATAGGCACTATGGCCCTGAATCTTCTGGGTATTGTGACCCAGTCCGGTAAAAGAGAAGGGCCCCGCAGCGCGGGGCCCCTTTCTTTACGCCGGACCGGCGGTTTACCAGGCTACTTCGCCGCCAAGCACCGAGAGGGCCGGGCCGGTGAAGGTGGCCGGATTCTCCAGGTCGAAGTCGGGGGTCTTGAGGCCGGGGGGCAGCAGTTCGGCCGGGTTGGCGGGTTTGTACCAGCACAGCGGGCGGTAGCCGCCCGGGAAGCTGGCGGAGCGGGTGCAGGTGCCGGCGGCCGGGTTGGAGCTGCTGACCGCCGCGGACACGGGCTGCTGGCAGATGGAACCCTGCAGGTAGGTGTCCATGCGGCACTGGGTGGGCGGGTGCGCGGTCATCATGGTGGTCACCACGCTGGTGTCGGGGGTGTCGAAGGCGGGCGTTACGGTTTCTTTGCGCAGTGCCTTGAAGAGGTAGGACACGGATTCGCCGGCCATGGCCGCGCGCACGCAGATCTCGCGGTCCTGGGCGCCGGTGAAGGCGGCTTCGCAGTTCTTGCGGGCCACTTCGTTGTCGGAGGCCTTATGGGTGAAGGCGATGGTGCCGGGGTCGGCGAAGACCTTGCGCAGACACTTGAGGTTGGCGTAATAATCGGCCTGGCCCTCTATGGAAGCCCAGCCGCCCTTGGGCGCGCCGCCGATGTGGTGACCAAGCTCGTGGCAGACCACCAGGGCGAAACCGTCCATGGTGATGAGTTCGTGGCGGGCGAGGCCGCCGTACATATTAAGGATATAGGTCTTGCCGCTCTGTGAGGCCGAGGCGTTGACGGTGGCGTCGGTCCAGAGGCGGTTTATTTTGAGGGTTCCGCCCTGCGCGGCTATTATGGGCCGGTATATGCGGTCTATGTTGTTGAGCACTTCGTTGAACTGGGCTTCAAGGATACCCTTGGCGTGTACGGAATTCACCGGGATCTTGAGGTCGTTGGGGGGCAGGAAGCCCGGACACTCGGAGGCGGCGGCGGGGAGCGCGGCCGCGCCCAGCAGCAGGGCGGAGAAGGCGGTTAACAGCAAGTTTCTTTTCATGTAGTCCTTTGTTTCCCGGGATATGACAAATGTCAATATTTTAGGTATTATAGCCATAGAAAGGCCGCTTTGCAAAGTGAAAAATTAACGGCGGCTTTTTTGGAGAACCCATGCGCCTTGCCGTAATTTTGAGCCTTACCCTTAGCCTGTCCTGCGCCGCCGCCGCGGCTGACGCGGCCTACGCCCCGGATTTCGACGGGAGGGAGAGCGCGCAGGCGGCCATCCGGGCGGTGCTGGAGGACGCGGCTTGCGCCGGAGGGCTGGTGCCGGACGTGCCGGGCGCCGCCGCGGCGGACCAGCCGGTGTGGGTGAGCATGGAGAAGTCCGCCGTAGGGTCGCTGGACGGCGCCCTGTTCAAGACCGCTCCCGTGGTGGAGAACAAAAAAATAGCCATTTACGCGTTCAGGGAGGCGGAACTGGGCGACCTGGCGGACGGCATGCACCGCGCTTTCCGCCGGGGTCCCGGTTTCTTCGCCCACGATACGCTGGCCGCCGCGCTGGCGGACCTTGAAGCCGCGCCGCCCGTGCCCGCGCGCGCCTATACCCTGGACCAGGCCGCCCGCGTAGGCGCGCTGCTGCCGCTGGTCAAAGAAGCCCCGCTGGTTTCCGCGATCTCCGCGCTTTCCGCTTTCAAGAACAGGGGCTCGCGCTACGCCACCGGGGTGGACGCCTCCAAATGGCTGCAAAAGGAATGGGCTAAGCTCGCCGAAGGCCGCTCCGATATTTCCGTGGCGCCTTTTAAGCACGCCGCCTTCCCCCAGGAATCGGTGGTGCTTACCATGCTGGGCGCCGTGGAGCCTGAAAAAGTGGTGGTGATAGGCGGGCACCTGGACTCCGTGGCCGGTTCCGGGGATACCCCGGCTCCCGGCGCCGACGACAACGCCAGCGGCGCCGCCGTCATCCAGGAACTGGCGCGGGCGCTGGTGGAGGGCGGCTACAGGCCGGCCAAAACCATTAAGTTCATAGCTTTCGCGGCCGAGGAGGCCGGGCTGCGCGGTTCCGCCGACATCGCCGCCGCGTTCAAGAAGGCCGGCATGAACGTGGAAGGGATGCTGAACCTGGACATGGTCAATTATAAAGGGTCGGATCTCGATATCTACTTCGTCTCGGATTTTACCAGCGCCGGGCAGAACGCCTTTTTAGGCCGGCTCATCGATGCCTATCTCGGCTATACCTGGGGCGCCCTTAAGTGCGGCTATGCCTGCTCGGACCACGCGTCCTGGACCAAGAACGGCTACCCCGCCTCGTATTCCTTCGAATCCTCGTTCGAGCAGCACAACCCGTATATCCACAAGCCGGAAGACACGCTGGCTAATAGCGGCGGCCGGGCCGAGCACGCGCTGAAGTTCGCGCGGCTGGGCGTGGCCTATGCCGTGGAACTGGCCAAGTAACCTGGCGGTTTTTGTTTGCTAGAATAGGGAGCATAGGTGAGGTGCCCGCGCGAGCGGGAAAAAAGAATGCCCGCGATACTGATGATAGACGACGACAAGGACTTCTGCGGCCTTGTGTTCGAGCATTTCTCCAGGTTGGGCTACACCGTGACGCTGGCGCACAACGGCGCGGACGGCCTGAAGCTGGCCGCCTCGGCGCGGCCGGAGCTGATCCTGCTGGACGTCATGATGCCGGACATGAACGGCATAGAGGTGCTGCGCGAGCTGGCGGGCAACGACGAGACCGGGACGATACCCGTCTTCATCCTCAGCGCCAAATATTTCGACCAGGGGATACCGGACCTGTTCACGCAGGAGCGGAACTTCAAGGATTTCGTGCCCAAGCCGGTGGCGCTGGGCCGGCTGCAGCAGAAGATGGAGGCGGTGCTGAAGAAGTAAGCTTCTCCCTCCTGCGCGACCGCCGGGCGGCCCCGGCGGTTTTATTTTTGGTTTGCTAAAATATCCGTGATATGAAAAAGACGGACTGGAAAGCCTCCCGGGCGCTGTTCCCGGCGCTGAAAAAATACACTTTTGTGAACGCGGCCGGCGGCGCGCCCCTGGCGCAGCCGGTGGCGGAGGCCGGCGCGGCCTATTAGAAGGAAGCCCTGCTGCACGGCGACGCAGATTGGGAGCGCTGGCTGGAACGGCTGGCCGGGCTGAAGAAGGTTTTAAAAACTACGGGGGGCGGGCTTGGGCATGTTTCGTAAAGCGGTCTTAGAGGACGCCGCGCGGGTTTGGTAGAATATCCGTGGGTTGAATACGAGTCCGGGGAAATCACCGATATGGCCAAGATACTTATAGCTGAGGACGACCTGAAATTGCGCGCGGTGCTGGCGCGTTTTGTGGCGCCCGGCAACGAGGTCTTCGAAGCTAAGGACGGGGCCGAGGCGCTGGCGATGGCGCGCGAGCACCAGCCCGACATAGTACTGCTGGATATTTACATGCCGAAGACGGATGGCGTGACCATACTTAAAGAGCTTGTGCCGAAAATGCCGCGGACCGGTTTTCTGGTAGTGACCGGCAACGAGGACGACAGGGTGGCGCAGGAGTGCCTGGAGTACGGGGCGTTCGATTATATAACCAAACCGATAAATTACGACGAGCTGCGCGAGACCATAGAGGCGAGGCTCAAAGGCGTTGGGCGATGAAATACTGGGTTTACGTCAATAACGAGGTGAAGGGGCCGTTCGACAGGGCCGGGCTGGAAGCTCAGCCCGGTTTCGGGCCGCAGTCGCTGGTCTGTCCGGAGAACGCCTCCGGGGCCGACGGTTGGAAGCCGGTTTCCACTTTTTCGGACCTGAACGGCCCGGTCGCCGCCCCGGCGCCCGCGCCGGTTCCCGCACGGCCCATTGCGGTGGAGTCGCCGATGGCGATGACCATGCGCGGAACGCTGATCTCTGACCCTGTGGTGGACGGCAAAGTTCTTGAGTCGCCGCTCCCTGCCCCCGCGCCGGACGCCAAGCCGCCGTTGCCGGCGGCCGGACCCCGGCCCGCAACGCCCTCCGCCGAGCCGGGCGGAGAAATGGGCAAGATCCTCGCCTCGCTGAGCGCCATCGCGGACGCCCAGGCGCAGCTGGTAACGCGCATGGCCGCGGTGGAGAAGGCCATGACGGACATGCGGACGCTGCTGTTCCCGTCGGCGCCGGGCAAGTAGGATATTTTTCAGGGAAGAAAGCCGGGTCCGCAGGGGCCCGGCTTTTTTTACAGGTCCGCGGGTACCGAAAGGCCGCGGGAGAGGCAGAAGGCGCGCAGGTCTCCGGACAGCGGCGCGCAAAAAACCTCTGGCGCGCCAGCGCGCCGCAAGTCGGCTTCCGAGCAGTGCAGGGCCTGGCGCGGCAGGAGGAGCCTTTCTTCCAGGGCCGGCGTCCAGCCGGTGCGTATGAATTCCAGGAAGAGCCCCGGGTCCGGGCCGTAGATCTTGTCCCCTACCAAAGGGCGCCCGAGCCACAGGGCGTGCGCGCGGATCTGGTGTTTGCGGCCGGTTTGGGTTACCACGCGGGCCAGCGTGAACCCTCCGCCGCGCGCGAGCGGGATGAACCGCGTGCGCGATTGTTTCCCGTCGGGGCGCACGGTGGTCTGAATGACTACGGGGGAATCTTCGTCCGGGCCCAGGGGCTGGTTTACCTCTACGGGTTCCGAAAATTCGCCGGTCAGCACGGCCAGGTAAACTTTGCCGGTTTTCCGGGCGGCCATGGCGCGCTGGAGGCGCTTGGCGGCGGCCGGGTGTTTGGCGAAAACCGTTACGCCGCTGGTCTCGCGGTCCAGCCTGGTTACCAGGTGCGCTGTGGCGAGGCCGCGTGCTCGCGCGGCGCCGGCGAGGCTGGACATGGGGCCGGCTTTGGACGGGTGGCATAACACGTCGCCGGGTTTATTCACGACGAGCAGGTTGGCGTCCTCGTAGAGGACCCAGTTTTCGAATTCGGCCGCCGTTATGATGCGTTCGTGCTGCGCGGGCATGCAGGAATTATAGGAAATACAGTTTGCTAGAATATCGGCATGAAGGACTACGCGGACCCGCGCATGCACACCGCCGAGCACCTGCTCAACGCCACGATGGTGCGGCTGCTGGGTTGCGGGCGGGCGTTCAGTTCCCATATAGAGAAGAAAAAATCCAAGTGCGACTACAGGTTCCCGAGGGACATTACTCCGCAAGAGCGCGCGGAGCTGGAACGCCTGGTTAACGGCGCCATCCGCGCCGCCCTGCCGGTGGGAGAGGAACTGGTGCCGCTGGCCGAGGCTAAGGCGAAGTACGACCTTGCCAGGCTGCCCGACGGCGCGGCTGGGGATATGCTGCGCGTGGTGAAGATAGGGGATTACGACGCGTGCCCGTGCATAGGCGCGCACGCGGGTTCTACCGGCGAACTGGGGGGGTTCCGGATCGTTTCTACCGGCTTTGCCGACGGGGTACTGCGGGTAAGGTTCAAGCTTCAGGGGGGAGAATGATACAGGCGTCTTTAGAGGGATCTTTAAAGCTCATCAACAGGTCCAGGAAGGAAGCCGCGCTTTACGCGGCTGTCAGCGTTGCGGCGGCGCTGCTTTATTCGCTGATGTGCGCCGCGCTGGGCGCCGGACCCGCCTATGGCCCTGAACTGGAGGGGGCGGGCCACGGCCTGCGCAGGGGCTTCCTGGCCTACCTGCCCGGCATGGTTTTGTCCGCCTGGTTCCTGGCGGGGTTGGCCGGCCGCTTTACCGCGCACGCCGGCGGCCGCCAGGCCGACGGGCTGGCGCGCTGCGCTAAGGCCTGGTTCCTGCCGGTAGCCGTGGTGGAAATAGGGTTCGCCTTCCTGATGTGGCTGGCGGTATTTTTCCTCCGGTTCAAACCGTTCATCGGCGCGTTCATAGCGCTGGCCTGGCTGGCCGCCGGGGTCTGGCTGATGGTGCGCCTGTCGCTCTGGCTTAACGCCGGCTTCGACGAAGATATTTCCGCGCGCCGGGCACTGGAGCGCGGCTGGGAACTTACGCGGGGGCGGGCCTGGACCGTGCTGGCGGTGGCCGGAGTGCCGATGGCCGCGGCCAGTTTACTGGCATGGATCTTCGGTACGCTGTCGGCCCCGGCTTCCGTGGTTTACTACGTGGAGTCGGCCCTCGAAGGCTGCGCCGGCGTTGTGTCGGCCGGCGGCCTGGCGTCGCTGTATTTCCGGATCAAGGCCGCGGGGCCCTTGGCGGAGGAGAGCGCCGGCGGCAGTTTCTGGGGAAAACAGGAGTAGTAAAAATATCTTCCGCGTATTGCCGCCGGGGAAACCCGGCGGTTTTGTTTTGCGGTCAGAACCAGGGGAGCCAGGGGATCTCGCGGGTGATGCAGTGCACGGCGCCGCCGAACTGGATGGCGTCGAAAGCGAAAACTTTCACTACCTTGAAGCCGAGCCCCTCGTAAATGGCGGTCGCGGCGTCGTCGCGGGCCTTGAGCGGCTGGGTGTAGGAGTATTTCCTGTCGTAATAGGTGGGCATGAAGATGGTGTTGTTGACGCGCAGTGAGTTGGTGTAGCTGTAGATGCGCACAGCTTCCTCGCCGGGGATGTCGGCGTTGGGCACGCGTACTACGCGGAACCCCGCCGCGGCGAACTTCGCGGCGCCCTCGTCCATGGCCTTCTTGGCCTTCGCGTTGAGTGAATCCGACACCAGCACGGTGTTGTTCCCGAAATATTTTGCGTAGATGTCCAGGTGGCCGGTGCTTTCTCCGGGGATGGTAGGCATCCAGATCAGTTTGGTGCCGCGCAGGCGGGTCAGGATCTCTTTTTCAAGCGCGGGTTTGGTCCAGTCCTTGTTGTCGCGGATGACCTTTTCGGTCATGAAGACGCGGCCCTGCTCATCGGCCATGAAATTGCCGAACTCCAGGTGAACCTTGGATTTCTCCAGCGGCAAGCCGAAACCGGCGGCCAGGTCGGAGGCGAATTTTTCGGAGAGCGGCCGCTCGGCGTAGTAGGAGAACTGTACCATGCGGGCCTTGCCGGCCTCGTCCACCACTACCTCCGGCAGGAAGTCGCGGGTCCACGGGGATTCCATCACGTATTTCCAGGCTACGAAGCGTTTGGAATCGAAATCGGCCTTGAACTTCTCGTAATAGGGATTGTCGCCCGGGAAAACTATGATGGCCTTTACGTCCTTGGGGAGTTTCGCGAGGATGGCTTCGTGCATGGTCATGATGCCCTGGAAATAATCCGGCGTGGAGAGCACTATATAGCCGGTGCGGGCGTTCTCCGTCATGGGCCCGAGGTTGCGGGCCGCTTTAAGCGGGACCGGCGCCGCCGGGACTTCCTGCAGGGAGACCAGTTCCCGCGATAGGGAGGTTTCGAAAACGGAGGCAGGCAGGGCCGGCGCGAGGGACAGGGTCAAGATGGCCTGGAGAAGAAATTTCTTCATTGGGTTTCCTTAAAGGTAATGTTCTCAAAATATGATGGCCGCACATAGAGCCGCAGGGGGAAGGTCGCCGGCGATTTTTGGCCTATCCCGCGCTGGGCCTCATGGTCCGGTGGCGGCCGGCTTCCGGATTTATGGGTCTGAAGGCCCGGAGGCACATGGGCCGAAAGGGAAAAAACCGATTGACAGGAATCAATCGATTTTGCACAATTCAGGAAAGTCGTTAAGCCAAGCGTTCATAAGGAGTCTGCATGAAGAAGATGGTAGCGGCGCTGATGCTGTTCGCGGCGGTCGGCGCGGCCAATGCGGCCACTGTAAGTTTCGATAACCCCGGGCTCAGCGTTGTTCCCGCGGTCAGGGCGATAGAGATCCCCTCCATGAGCTACCCCGTCCCCGAGACCGAGAAAGGTTTCGCCCTTTTCAGCAATGAAAAGATAGTTGGCGGCGTAGAAGCCGTGAAAGGCGAATTTCCCTTCCTCGTGTCCCTGCAGGCCGGTTCCTACGGCCACTTCTGCGGCGGTTCGCTGATAAAGAAGAACTGGGTGCTCACCGCGGCGCATTGCGTCGAGGGCGGCTACCTTAAAGGCATCACCATCGGCCTCCACAACCAGAGCGACACCGCCGGCGTGGAGAAGTTCACCGCGCTGCAGGTGCTCAAGCACCCCAAGTGGGACAAGAACACCATGGATTACGACTTCGCGCTTATCAAGCTCTCCGGGGATTCCAAGTACGCGCCGATAGCGCTTAACGCCAAGGAACTCACCGGCAAGGTGGACTTTGTCACCGCCGGCTGGGGCACCACCAGCGAGGGCGGCAGCGTGTCCAAGATACTGCTCAAGGTGGGCGTGCCGCTGGTCTCCCAGGAGACCTGCGCCGCGGCTTACGACGGCATCACCGACAGGATGATCTGCGCCGGCTTCAAGGAAGGCGGCAAGGATTCCTGCCAGGGCGACAGCGGCGGCCCGCTGATGACCGGTACCGGCGCCAGCCGCGTGCTCGCGGGCGTTGTGAGCTGGGGCGAAGGCTGCGCCCAGCCCAACAAGTACGGCGTCTACTCCAAGGTCAACGTCGGCCTCGAGTGGATAAACAGCGTCGCGAAATAAGTCTTGCGGCAAAAGAAGGGCCCGGCTTCGGCCGGGCCTTTTTTTGCCTGGGTGAAGGTGGTTACTTCGGTCGTGGCGGCCGGACGAAGGCTCCGCGCGAGCAGGTCCACAGGAACCAGATCGCGGCCGCGTTGAGCAGTGAAGAGGCTACGATGTAAAAGGGCGTCAGGCCGCTCTCCGGCCAGATCGGCACGCCGAAGAAGTTCTTGAAGGCCATCCAGCCGCCCAGCACCATGAGGATGCCCAGCGGATCGACGAAGACCAAGGTCATGCCTACCGCGCCTTTTATGTCCCCGCTCTTGGCGGTATCGGCCAGAAGGAAGAGGTAGATGGAGAAAGCGCGCTGCGCGAAGAGGAACAGCGTCCAGAAGACGAACATGCCCCGGGTGTAAAGGTTTTGCCGGTGCCGGCGCTTCTGTTGTTCGGGGCTGTCTTGCGGCACTGGCGCGCCGCGGTAGTTCCGGTTAGCCACGAGGTGGACCAACGAGTAAAGAAGGAAGAGGGTCGCGACAGGGACCAGTAGCGAAAATAATCGGGCGGCGAGCATCGGTTCATTCTACCAAAACTGCGGCGGAAAAAGGAGATAGCGATTCTTTTAGGTGGTATAATATAGATATCTATTATGAATACGAACTTCATCCTTTATGTGGCGGACCAGGGGAAAAGCAGGGATTTCTACGCCAAAACTCTGGCCCTGGCCCCGCGCCTGGACGTGCCCGGCATGACCGAGTTCGAGTTGGCGCCGGGCTGCGTGCTGGGTTTGATGCCGGAAAAAGGGATAAAACGGCTGCTGCCCGGCCTGCCGGACCCTGCGGCCGGAGCCGGTATCCCCAGGGCCGAGGTCTATCTTACGGTGCCGGACCCCGCTGTTTTCCACTCCAGGGCGCTGGCGGCGGGGGCACGCGAACTGAGCCCGTTGGAGGCCAGGGGCTGGGGGGATAAGGCGGCTTACAGCCTGGACCCGGACTGCCATGTGCTGGCCTTCGCGGCCCGCCTGTAGAAAAGGCTTTACACGAATGGGGCGTTTTGTTATAATAATCCTGTAGTTAATCGCGGCAACGCCGCGGTTTCTTTGAAAAGAAGTTTTTATTACGCTGTCGCGTTCGAAAGAATACGGGCAGCGGCCCTATAGACGGAGCGGCCTTGATTCCCTCCGCCTGCGGGCTTAATCATAGAAACTAAAAATCTAGCAGTACCACAACCGGAGCTGAAAAGTTCCGGCGCGGTCCGTTCGCTTTCCAGGCGAAAAACCCGGCTTTCTCCGGGGTTTTTACGTCGGATAGCGGCTCAAGGAGCGGTATAGACATGACTGAAGAAAACAAAGAGAACAAGGCCCCCGAGGCCAAACCCGAGGCGCAGCAGCTCCCCGTGGTCCATAAATTTCTCGTCGGCGAAAAGATGGGGATGACCCAGATCTTCGACGCCGCGGGCAACCTCCACGCCGTCACCGTCGTGAAGGCCGGCCCCTGCCGCGTGGCCTACACCCGCACCAAGGAAAAGGACGGCTACCAGGCCATCTGCCTCGGCTTCGGCCACAAGAAAGAGAAGAACGCTTACAAGGCCGAGCTCGGCCTGTCCAAAAAGTTCAACTCCCCGGCTCTTCGCCATCTCAGGGAATTCCGCGTTAACGACCTCGCGGGCGCCGCGCAGGGCCAGACGGCCAGCGTGGAGCGCTTCGCCGAAGGCGAGTACGTGGACGTACAGGGCGTGACCAAGGGCCACGGTTTTTCCGGCGGCATGAAGCGCCACAACTTCGCCGGCGGTTCCGCCTCTCACGGCGCCTCCGACCGCGAGCGCGCCCCGGGTTCGCTGGGTTCGCGCCGCTCTCTGGGCCGCGTGCTGCCCGGCCAGCGCATGGCCGGCCACTGGGGCGTGGAAACCTGCTCCGTGCAGAAGGTGAAGGTCATGAAAGTGATCCCCGAGCAGAACCTGATACTCGTGAACAGCGGCATCCCCGGCGCCGCCGGCAGCATGGTCTACATCACCCGCACCAACAAGAAGCTGCCCAAGCCGCCTGCCGCCCACGCGAAAGCCAAGGGCAAGAAGGAAGCGCCCAAGGCCAAGCCCGCCCCCAAGAAGTAAGGTGAGAAGAGGATAAAACATGGAAACTAAACTTTTAAACCTGAAAGGCAAGGAAGTGGGCAAAGTGGCCCTGCCGGAGATCCTTTTCTCCGTAAAGCCCGACGCGGCCTTCATTCACGAGGTGGTAAAGCATTACCTCGCCAATAAGCACCGCGGCACCGCCTGCACCAAGACCCGCTCGGAAGTGTCCGGCGGCGGCAAAAAGCCCTGGAAGCAGAAGGGTACCGGCCGCGCCCGCCACGGCTCCACCCGCTCGCCGATCTGGCGCAAGGGCGGCGTCGCGTTCGGCCCCAAGCCGCGCTCGTTCCGCCAGTACCTGCCGCAGCAGAAGCTCCGCCAGGCCCTGATAGAGGCCCTCTCCGCCCGCGCCGCCGACGGCGCCGTGCTGGTGATAGAGAACCTGGCCCTCGAGGCCGCCAAGACCAGCTCCCTCAACGACCTGCGCAAAGGTCTCGACGCTAAGAGCGTCCTGTTCGTCACCGACAAGATGGACAAGAACTTCAAGACCGCGTCCAAGAACATCTCCGACTTCGGCTGGTGCCTGGCGCAGAACCTGAACGCCTACGAGGCGATGCGCAGCACCAAGCTCGTTTTCACCTCGGCCGCCCTTAAGGCCCTGGCCGACAGCGTCAAGGAGGTCAAATGAACTTCACTGAAGTCCTCATATCCCCGATACTCAGCGAGAAAAGTGTAATAACGAAGGACACGCAGAACCGCTACACCTTCCGCGTGAACCCCAAGGCCAACAAGAGCGAGATCAAGAAGTCCGTAGAGACCCTCTTCAAGGTTAAAGTTACCGCGGTCCGCACCGCGAACCTCCCTGGCAAGCTCCACAAAGTGGGCCGCCATGAAGGTTACCGCTCAGACTGGAAGAAAGCGGTGGTTACGGTGAAAGCCGGCCAGAAGATAGACATGACCGACCTGCCGAAGTAAGGCGGAGAACAGGAAAAGAATATGCCCATCAAATCATACAGACCCTACACCCCCTCGCGGCGCACGCTGCAGATGGCGGACTTCTCGGAGATCACTAAAACGGATCCCGAAAAGCGTCTCACCACCGGCATGCGCAAGAACGGCGGCCGCAACAACACCGGCATGGTCATGGTCCGCCACCACGGCGGCGGCCACCGCCGGCGCTACCGCGTGATAGATTTCAAGCGCGAGAAATACGGCGTGCCCGCCAAGGTTTCCGCCATAGAATACGATCCTAACCGGAACGCCCGCATCGCCCTCCTCGTTTACGCGGACGGCGACAAGCGCTACATCCCGGCCCCGCTGGGCCTGGGCGTGGGCGCCAGCGTCATGAGCGGCCCCAAATCCGAGATACGCCTCGGCAACGCGCTGCCCATGGCTAACATCCCCGACGGTACCTTCATCCACGCTATCGAGATGATCCCGGGCAAGGGCGCGCAGTTCGTGCGCGCGGCCGGCACCCAGGCTCAGCTGATGGCTAAAGAGGGCGACTACGCCCTCGTCAAGATGCCGTCCGGCGAGATCCGCAAAGTGCTCAAAGCCTGCATGGCCACCATCGGCCAGGTCGGCAATATCGAGCACAACACGATCACCCTCGGCAAGGCCGGCAGGCAGCGCCACATAGGCGTGAAGCCCACCGTGCGCGGCGCGGCGATGAACGCCGTGGACCACCCGCTCGGCGGCGGCCGCGGCCACTCGAAGGGCAATAACGTGCCCCGCTCGCCGTGGAACCAGCCCTCCAAGGGCTTCAAGACCAGGACCAAATCCAAGATCTGGGGCTGGATGATAGTGCAGGACCGGCGCAAGGCGCAGGTCGGCGCTTAACGGAGGAAATATAAATGAGCAGATCATCTAAAAAAGGCCCTTACGTAGACCAGAAACTCCTGGCAAAAGTCCAGGCGTCGGTACAGGCCGGCGACAAGCGCCAGATCAAGACCTGGGCGCGCGCCTGCACCATAACCCCCGAGTTCGTCGGGCAGACCCTGATGGTGCACAACGGCCGCAAGTTCCTGCCGGTGTACGTCACCGAGCGCATGGTCGGCCATAAGCTCGGCGAGTTCTCTTTCCCGCGGCTGTTCAAGGGCCACGGCCAGTCGCATACCAAGGAAGCCACGGACCTGACCTAAGGGCGCGTGACAATAAACGGAGAAAATCATGGAAGCTAAATGCCATCTCAGATACCAGCGCTACGGCCGCCGCAAGGTCGCCCAGCTGCTCGACGCGGTACGGGGCAAGTCCCTGTACGAGGCGCAGTACATACTGGCCTCCCTGCCCCGCATAGCCACCGACGTCGTCGGTAAGGCCATAAAGTCCGCGGGCGCCAACCTGAGCGTGAAGCTCGGTAAGAAACTGGACCTCAAGCAGGTCTACGTCACCGAGTGCTTCGCCGACCAGGGCCCGATGAAGTTCCTTCGCCGCGTGCAGCCCGGCCCGCAGGGCCGCGCGATGCCGTTCAAACGCAAGATGTGCCACATCCACGTGGCTGTGTCCGATACCAAGGAGCGGAAATAATATGGGTCAGAAAATACATCCCCGGGGTTTAAGGCTCGGCTACATCCAGGACTGGCAGTCCCGCTGGTTCTCCCCCAAGAAGATGCCGGAACTGATCCGCGAAGATTTCGAGATCAGGCACATGGTTACCGAGCGGTTCGCGATGGCCTCCGTCAGCTGGGTGGACATCGAACGCGCCGGCGCCTACCTGAAGGTGACCATCCACACCGCCCGCCCCGGCGTAGTCATCGGCCGCAAGGGCGCGGACATCGAGAACCTCAAGAAGGACGTCGAGCGCCTCACGAAGCGCAAGGTGTTCATCAACGTTTCCGAGATCAAGATCCCCGAAATGGACGCCCGCCTGGTGGGGCAGTCCGTGGCGCAGCAGCTTGAGAAGCGCATCTCCTTCAAGCGCGCCATCAAGCGCTCCATGGAACGCACCATGGGTTCCGGCGCCCTCGGCATAAAGATCATGGCCTCCGGCCGCCTCGGCGGCGCCGAGATCGCCCGCCGCGAGTGGTTCCGCAAGGGCCGCGTGCCGCTGCAGACCATTTCCGCCGACATCGATTACGGCCTTACCGAGGCGCATACCTCGATGGGCAAGATCGGCATCAAGGTGTGGATCTTCAAGAAACTGTTCTTCGCGAAGACCCCCCGCGAGCTGCGCGAGCAGCTGCTGAAGATGGAAGCCGAGAATCCGAGCGAGACGCCGGTGCTCGACGAGTCCGCCGCCGCCCGCAGGGAAGCCAATCCCAGCGCCTGAGACTTCTTTAAGGAGCAATAATTATGTTGATGCCTAAGAGAGTAAAATACCGCAAGACGCACTCCGCGCCCCGCATAAAGGGCGTCGCGAAGCGCGGCTTCACGCTGTCCTTCGGCGAGTACGGCCTGAAGGCCCTCGAGCCCCGCTGGATCACCGCCCGCCAGATAGAAGCCTGCCGCGTGACCATCGTGCGCTACCTGCGCAAGAAAGGCAAGATCTGGGTCCGCATCTTCCCCGACAAGGCCGTGACCAAGCACCCCGCCGAAACCCGCATGGGTAAAGGTAAGGGCGCCCCCGATCACTGGGTCGCCGTCGTGCGCCCCGGCCGCATCCTCTTCGAGGTGGAAGGCCTGGACCTCACCAGCGCGAAGGAAGCTTTCACCCGCGCCGGCCACAAGCTGCCCATTAAGACGCGCTTCGTGAGCCGCGAGAATTAAAGGAGAGCGATCCGAATTATGAAAAGAAAAGACAAAGAGACCCTTAAGAACATGGGCGACGCCGAACTGAAGGCGCAGATCGCCGACCTTAAGAAGCAGATCTTCCAGATCAACTTCAAGCGCACGACCGCCCCGGTGGAGAACCCGCTGGTGCTGCGCACCGCCCGCCGCAAGATAGCCATGATGAATACCTGGCTGCGGCAGCGCGAACTGGCCAAATCCAAGACCGCCGAGGTTAAAAAATGACCGAAAATACCGAAAACAGGAATAAGCGCAAGACCCTGCGCGGCGTAGTAGTCTCCGACAGGATGACGAAGACCCGCGTGATCAGCGTGGACCACGTGATCAGCCACAGCGTCTACTCCAAGACCCTCCGGCGCAACCGCAAGTTCTACGCCCACGACGAGGCCAATGAGTCCAAGGCCGGCGACCTGGTCGAGATAGTCAGCACGCGCCCGCTGTCCGCCCTGAAGCGCTGGCGCGTCACCCGCATAGTGGAGAAGGCCTCCAAGTAGGCCCGCCGATCAACGGAGATATAACATGATACAGTTAAGAACCATGCTCAACGTCGCCGATAACTCCGGCGCCCGCAAACTCATGTGCTTCCACGTGAACGGCGGCAGCTACCGCAAGTACGCTTTCCTCGGCGACACCATCGTCGCCTCTGTGAAGGACGCCATCCCGCACGGCGCCATTAAGAAGGGCGACGTGGTGAAAGCCGTGGTGGTGCGCGTGACCAAGGAAACGCGCCGCGCCGACGGCTCGTACATCCGCTTCGACGACAACGCCGTCTGCGTGATCGACGACAACGGCGAACCCAAGGGGACCCGCGTGTTCGGCCCCGTGGCCAGAGAGCTGCGCGGGAAGAACTTCCTCAAGATCGTCTCGCTCGCCCCGGAAGTAATTTAGCCGTCTGAGGCGCATAGCGCCTGATACGGCATGGCCATAGGCCTAATAAGGTGGTAAATATGCTGAAACTCAAGAAGAAAGATACGGTCGTAGTGCTCGCCGGCAAGGACAAAGGCAAAAAAGGCGAGATCAAAGAGATCATGCCCGTCGACCGCAAGGTCGTGGTGATGGGGATCAACATAGTCTCCAAGCACAAGAAGACCACCAAGGAAAAGCCCGGCGGCATCCACAAGGTGGAAGCGCCCATGGACATCTCCAACGTGCAGCTGGTCTGCCCCAAGTGCGGCAAGCCGGCCCGCGTGAAGGTGACCGTGCAGGGCGGCGAAAAAATGCGCGCCTGCAAGAAATGCGGCGAAGCTATAGTTTAACGAGGTAATTTATCATGGCGAAAGACACTCCCCCGAAGGAAGGCTCCAAGGAGCAGCAGAAGGCCCATAAGAAGGAGCAGCACCAGAAGGTGCAGGTGACCGAGGCCCCTAAAGGCGCGGTAGCCCCGCTGCCGAAGGGTTACAGGCCGCGGCTCGCGGACGCTTACACCTCCACGGTGCAGCCCGCCCTCATGAAGGATTTTAACCTGAGCTCGCGGATGGCGACGCCCAAAATGGTGAAGATCGTCATCAACATCGGCGTCAGCGAGGCCAAGGAGAACATCCAGGCCCTCGACCTGGCCAAGGAAGATCTGACCATGATCAGCGGCCAGGCGCCGCAGGTGCGCCGCGCCAAGAAGTCGATCTCCAACTTCAAGCTTCGCGAAGGCATGCCCATAGGCGTGCGCGTGACGCTGCGCGGGATCCGCATGTACGAGTTCATGGACCGCTTCGTGTCCCTGTCCGTGCCGCGTATCCGCGACTTCCAGGGCGTAGACCCCCGCTTCTTCGACGGCCGCGGCAACCTGAACATCGGCCTGAAAGAACACCACATCTTCCCCGAAGTCAACATGGAGAAGTCCCCGAAGGCGCGCGGCATGAACATCACGTTCGTGACCACCGCCGGCGACGACAAGAAAGGCAAGGCCCTGCTGGAATACCTGGGCATGCCGTTCAAGAAGCCCGAAGTGAAGAAGGCTGCCGTAAAGTAAGATCTTAAAGGAAACAGGAGAAAGAAATGGCTACATACGCTTGGATGGCGAAGATGCGCAAACCCCAGAAGTTCTCTACGCGCTTCCGCAACCGCTGCCAGATCTGCGGCAGGCCGCGCGGCTACTACCGGGACTTCGGTCTCTGCAGGATCTGCCTGCGCAAAATGGCGCACGAAGGCCTGATCCCCGGCCTGCGCAAGTCCAGCTGGTAACGGCTAATTTAAGGAAGGAGAGAAACTAATGGATCCCATATCTAACATGCTGTCGGCGATAAAGAACGCCACATCCAAAAAGAAAGAGCGCGTGGACGTGCCCTTCTCCGGCATTAAGGCCGGGCTGGTGAAGCTGCTCAAGGACGAGGGCTTTGTCTCGAACTTCAAGGTGCTCGACCCCAAGCTGGACAAGACCATCGACCGGCGCGGCGTGATCCGCATCACGCTGAAGTACACCATGGACAAGCAGCCGGTCATCAACGGCCTGCGCCGCGTGTCCAAGCCGGGCCTGCGCGTCTACCGCGGGCACGAAGAGATGCCCCGCGTTCGCGCCGCCTTCGGCGTGACCATAGTCTCCACCTCCAAGGGCCTGCTGACCGACGCCGAAGCCAAGAAGCAGAAACTCGGCGGCGAAGTGCTGTGCCAGGTGTGGTAAAGAAACGTTATTAAGAGGTAAAAACATGAGCCGAATTGGAAAAATGCCGATAACTATGCCCGACAAGGTGAAGGCCCGCGTCGACGGCCGCACCGTCCACGTGGAGGGCCCGCTGGGCAAGCTTAATTATTCGCTGCCGGACGGCATCAACGCCGCCATCGCCGGCAACGTCATCAATATCAGCGTAGCGCAGGGCGCCATGGACAAGGGCGCGCTGTTCGGTACGTGCCGCGCCCGCGTCAATAACATGGTGGCCGGCGTGACCAAGGAATTCGAGAAGGTGCTGGAGATCAGCGGCGTCGGTTTCAAGGGCTCCGTTGAAGGCAACCGCGTGTCGCTGACGCTCGGCTTCTCCCACCCCGTGCTGGTGGATATCCCCGCCGGCATCAAAATGTCTTTCGACCCCAAGCAGGTCGTCCTGACGATAAAGGGCATAGACCGGGAAGTCGTTGGCAACCTGGCCGCCCAGATCAAGAGGATCAAGCGCCCCGAGCCTTATAAGGGCACCGGCATAAAGTACCAGGGCGAGCATATCATCCGCAAGGCGGGTAAGACGGCAGCGGGCGCAGGCGCCGGCGGCGCGGCTGGCGGCGCAGCCAAGAAATAACGGAGTGCGCAGGCACAATCCAGGAGAACTGAAAACACTATGATAAGCAAACAGGAACGCTACGAATTCCGCAAGGTCCGCTCCCGCAACAGGCTGTTCGAGAACGGTATTAAGAGGCCCCGCCTCAGCGTCTACCGCGGCGCGAAGAACATCTACGCGCAGGTGGTGGACGACATTAAGGGAGCGACCCTCGTGGCCGCTTCCAGCAACGACAAAGAGCTGAAGGGCAAGCTCAAGTCCGGCAAGAGCATAGCTTCCGCCAAAGTGGTTGGGGCCCTGCTCGGCAAGCGCGCCGTAGCTAAAGGCGTGACGGAAGTCTGCTTCGACCGCGGCGGCAGGATCTACCACGGCCGCATCAAAGCCCTCGCCGACGCCGCTCGCGAAGCCGGCCTGAAATTCTAAGGGAGAAAGCCAAAATGCTCAGAAACCAGAAACAGCTCAAGACCAGCAAAGAACTCAGCGCCCAGGGCAAGCCCGGAGAGGCGATGGAGCTCGACCTGACCGACGCCAGGGAAGAGAAGGTAGTTACCGTGGTGATCAACCGCGTCACGAAGGTGGTCAAGGGCGGCAAGCGCTTCTCCTTCAACGCGCTCGTCGTGGTTGGCGACAACAACGGCAAGGTAGGCGTGGGCCTCGGTAAATCCAACGAGGTGCAGGGCGCCATACAGAAAGGCACCGCCAGCGCCCGCAAGGAAATGTTCCAGTTCCCACTGCTCAACTCCACGATCCCGCACGAGGTCGAGGGTAAGTTCGGCGCCGGCAAGGTCTGGATGAAACCCGCGGTAGACGGCACCGGCCTCATCGCCGGCGGCGGCGTCCGCGCGGTCCTCGAAGCCAGCGGCGTAAAGAACATCCTGACGAAGAACCTCGGCACCCGCAACGCTTTCAACACGGTGTACGCGACGCTCGACGCGCTGAAGCGCCTCAAGAGCCGCGAAGAAGTGCAGAAGATCCGCGGCCTCGAGTAAGGCGCGGCTGTTTTAACTACCAGGAAGATACAGGAGAAACGCTATGGTCGGACTGAACAATCTCAAACCTAAGTGGGGTTCCGTGCACAAGAAGAAGCGCCTCGGCACCGGTCAGGGCTCTGGCCACGGCCAGACCTCCACCCGCGGCCAGAAAGGCCAGAACTCCACCTCGGGCGGCGCCAAGCCGGACGGGTTCGAGGGCGGCCAGATCCCGCTGTTGCGCCGCATCCCCAAGAGCGGCTTCAGCAACAACCGCTTCCGCGTCATTTACCAGTGGGTGAACATTTCTTCGCTCGAGAAGAACTTCAAGGCCGGGGAAGAAGTGACCCCCGAAGCCATGGTGAAGGCCCGCCTGGTCAAGCACGTCGAGCTGATAAAGGTGCTCGGCGACGGCGAGATCAAGAAGGCCCTGACCGTGAAAGCGCACGCTTTCTCGGCCGGCGCCAAGGAAAAGATCGAGAAGGCCGGCGGCAAGACGTCCCTGATCGAAACCTCCAAACCCGCGGAAGTCCCCGCGAAGCCGGTCAAGAAGAACGCGAAAACGGATAAGAAATAATGCAGCAGATAACCGATATCTTCAAGATACAGGATCTTAAGAAGCGGATATTCTTCGTGCTCGGGGCGCTGGCCGTGTACCGGCTCGGCGCCACGATCCCGATACCGGGCATCAACACTTCCGCGCTTCAGGCTATTTTCGAAGCGCAGAAGGGTTCGCTGCTGGGCTTCCTGGACATCTTCTCGGGCGGCGCCCTCGGGCGTTTCTCGATCTTCTCGATGGGCGTGATGCCTTACATCAACGCGTCCATCATCATGAGCCTGGTGCAGGGCGCCCACGTCTTCCCCATCCTGGACCGCCTCCAGAAAGAGGGCGAGACCGGCCGCCGCAAGATAGTGCAGTTCACGCGCGTCTTTACGCTGCTCCTGGCCGCCTTCCAGTCGCTGGGCCTTACGCTGGCGCTGACCAAGATGCAGGCCGGCGGCGGCCCCTCCATAGTGCTGAACCCGACGTTCGGCTTCTATTTCGTAACCGTCACCACGCTGGTGACCGGCACGATGTTCGTGATGTGGCTCGGCGAGCAGATCACCGAGCGCGGTATCGGCAACGGCATCTCGCTCATCATCTTCGCCGGCATCGTGGACCGCCTCCCGGCGGCCGTGATGGATATGATAAAGCTCATCCAGATAGATGAAATGAGCATCCTTACCGGCCTGCTCATCGTGGCTATGGTGCTGGCCATCATCGGCTTCGTGATCTGGGTGGAGACCGCCCAGCGCAAGATCCCGGTGCAGTACGCGCAGCGCATGGTGGGCCGCAAGATGTACGGCGGCGCCTCCACGTTCCTGCCCCTGAAGGTGGACCAGAGCGGCGTCATCGCCGTCATCTTCGCGGTGTCGCTGTTGAGCGTGCCGTATACCATCGGCTCCTTTAACCCCGGCGCGCCGTGGGCGCAGAAGCTGATGGGCCTGATGAACCACTCCAGCATCCTCTACCAGCTGTTCTACGTGGCCCTGATCATCTTCTTCTGTTACTTTTACAACTCGGTCAGCATCAACCCCAAGGACCTGGCTGAGAACATGAAGAAATGGGGCGGCTTCATTCCCGGCATACGCCCGGGCGAACCGACGGCGTCGCACATAGAGTGGGTGCTTAACCGCATCACGCTCGGCGGCGCGCTGTTCGTGTCGCTGATAGCCGTGCTGCCCGACTACCTGCGGGCCAAGTTCAACGTGCCGTTCTATTTCGGCGGTACGTCTCTGCTGATAGTCGTGGGCGTGGCCCTCGACACTATCGCGCAGACCGAAGCCCACCTGGTGATGCGCAACTACGAAGGTTTTTACAAGAATTCCAGGGTCAAGGGCCGCTGGTTCAACGTCGGCAGCTGACCGCGCCAGGCGCGGGACGTGAGGCGCGGGCCGTCCGCCGCGGGGCACATTCCCCGCAGGACGCCGCCCGCGGGTGACCATGAATATTATTCTCTTAGGTTATCCGGGTTCCGGAAAGGGAACCCTGGCTAAAGATCTTTCTAAAACGCTGGACATGGTGCACGTCTCCACGGGGGACATCCTGCGCGACGAGATGGCGAAGAAGACCCCTCTCGGTACGGAGGCCACGTCCTACATGGCCGGCGGCCGGCTGGTACCGGACCGCCTGGTGATGGATATGCTGAAGGCCCGCCTCGGGACCGAGTCCCGGGGGCTGCTCTTCGACGGTTTTCCCAGGACGGTAGCGCAGGCCGAGGCGTTGGATGCCTGGTTCGCTTCCCGCGGGCAGGAGATAGACGCGGTAGTGTTCCTGAACGTGGCGGAATCCGTGGTGATGGCCAGGCTGGGATCGCGGCGCACCTGCACCGGCTGCGGCAAGATCTACAACGTGGTCTCCAACCCGCCGGCGAAAGAGGGAGTCTGCGACGTCTGCGGCAAGCCGCTCGCGACGCGCGAGGACGACAAGGTCGAGGTGATAACCCGGCGCATACAGGTTTACAAGGACCAGACCGAGCCCCTGCTGGCGTACTACAGGGCCTCAGCCAATTTCCTGGAGGCCGACGGCGGCAAAACGCCGGACGCCGTTACGCGGGATGTACTGGGCCTGCTGCGCGTAAAACCGTGATAGAGATAAAGACGGCGGGCGAGATAGGCAGCATGCGTAAGGCCGCCCGCGTGGTGGCCGAGGTTCTTTTACAACTTAAACCGCTGGTGAAGCCGGGCGTAAGCACGGCGGAGCTGGACCAGTTCGCCGAGAGGCGCGTGCGCGAGCTTGGCGCCGTTCCCGCTTTCCTGGGCTACCGCGGCTACCCCGCCACACTCTGCGTTTCCATAAACGAGGAGATCGTGCACGGGATCCCCAGCCCGAAGCGCTTCGTGAAGGAAGGCGATATAGTCAGCCTGGACATGGGCGCGGTGATGGACGGTTTTTACGGCGACGCCGCGCTTACCGTGGCGGCGGGGAAGATCTCCCCGGAGGCGCGCCGGTTGATGGACGTTACGAGCGAGTCCCTGAACAGGGCGTTGGCGGCCGTTAAGGCCGGGGCGAGGCTCGGGGACGTTTCCCACGCGGTGGAAAAGTACGCGACCGAGCGCGGGATGTCCGTGGTGCGGGAGTTTACCGGCCACGGCATAGGCCGCAGGCTCCACGAGGAGCCCTCGATACCGAATTTCGGTCGGCCAGGTTCCGGCCCCGTGCTGAAGGCCGGCATGACGCTGGCGATAGAGCCGATGCTGTGCCTGGGCCGCGCGGACGTGATAGTGAAGAACGACGGCTGGACCGCGGTGAGCGCGGATGGCAGCCTGGCCGCCCACTACGAGCATACGGTGGCGGTTACTGAAGACGGTTGTGAAATACTTACGGAGGCGGGAGTTACCGGCTAGGCGCGATATTTTGTATAATATATAAATATGTCAGAAAACAGCGAAAAAATAGAGGTCGAGGGCATAGTAAAAGAGTCCCTCCCCAACGCTACTTTCAAGGTGGAGATAGCCCCAGGCAAGACCATCCTGGGCATCATTTCCGGCAAGATGCGCATCCACCATATAAAGATACTGCCGGGCGACAAGGTGAAGCTGGAACTTTCGCCTTACGACCTGAGCAAGGGCCGTATAGTTTACAGGGAAAAATAGGGCCGTCCGACGGCACAACGATAAGTCAGAGGTGCTTCAATGAAAGTCAGAGCGAGCGTTAAGAAGATTTGCGTGAAGTGCACGATAGTCAAGCGCAAGGGCGTGGTCCGCGTGATATGCAGCGACCCGCGGCACAAGCAGCGTCAGGGCTGAGGCCCGCGGCGAATTTCCGAACAGGAACTAGGAGAACGTATGGCACGTATAGCAGGTGTGGACTTACCGAGAGAGAAAAAAATCAGCATCGCGCTGGCTTATGTATTTGGCATAGGGCGCCCGATGGCCAAGAAGATCCTGGCCGGCCTGACCGCCCAGATTCCTCCGGACACGAGGGTTAAGGACCTGACCGAAGATCAGATCGGTCTTTTGAACACCGTGATCCAGAAAGAGTACAAGGTAGAGGGCGAGCTCCGCAGGGAGATCACCGCCAACCTCAAGCGCTACATCGAGATCAACAGCTACCGCGGTTACCGGCACCGCCGGAACCTGCCGGTGCGCGGACAGCGCACCCGCACCAATGGTCGCACCCGCCGCGGACGCCGCCGCACCGTCGGCTCGGCCTCCAAGGCCCCGGCCGCCGCGCCGGCCAAGGCCTGACGGCCGCCCCTTCCCGGACAGGGAGGGGGAGACTAACTGAGAAGAGGACTTAAAATCATGGCAGAAGAGAACAAGAACCCGCAGCCCCAGGACGGGGCCAAGAAACCCGAGCAGAAGGCGGCCCCCCGCCGCCGCGTGCGCACCGTGGCTTTCGCCCGCGTGTACGTGAACTGCTCCTTCAACAACACGATAATCACGTTCACCGACGAGAAGGGCGGCGTGATAGCGTGGTCCACGTCCGGAGGCAACGGCTTCCGCGGCACCAAGAAGGGCACCCCCTTCGCGGCGCAGATCACCGCCAGCAAGGCCGCCGCCAAGGCCGCCGAGTACGGCGTGCGCCAGGCGATGGTTTTTGTCAGCGGCCCCGGCCCCGGCCGCGAGACCGCGATCCGCTCGGTAGCGCAGAGCGGCATACACGTGGTGTCCATAAAGGACATCACCCCGATACCGCACAACGGCTGCAGGCCCCCTAAAGCCCGCCGCGTGTAAGTCAGAAAGCAAGGAGACTTTTAAAATGTCGAGATATACCGGACCCAGCTGTAAGAAATGCACCAAGGTCAGCCAGAAGCTGTTCCTTAAGGGAACCAAGTGCCACACCAATTGCCAGGTGGACAAGGCGCAGAGAGCCGAAAAAGAAAAGCGTTTCGGCGGCGGCGGCAGGCCCAACAAGATGTCGGACTACGCCAAGCACCTGCGCGAGAAGCAGATAGCCCGCCTGACGGCCCAGGTGACCGAGGCGCAGTTCAAGCGCTTCTTCACGAAAGCCTCCAAGGACAAGGGCCAGACCGGCGCCGCGCTGTTCCGCTTCCTGGAAGTCCGCCTCGATAACATCGTGCGCAGGCTCGGCTTCGCGGTGTCGCTGAAAGCGGCCCGCCAGCTGGTAAATCACGGCCACATCAACGTGAACGGCCGCTGCCTCTCGATACCGTCCGCCATCCTTAAGCCCGGCGACGAGATCACCATTAACCCGGCCAAGGCGAAAACGCTCGACACCGTGCTGGTGAAGCAGGGTCTTGAGCACGCGGAAAAGACCACCCAGCGCCCCAGCTTCCTGGCTTGGGACGCGGGCTCCAAGAAGGGCAAGCTCGTGCGCTGGCCCGACCGCGCCGAGTCCAGCATCAACGCCAACGAGCAGTTGATTGTAGAATTCTATTCCAAGTAAGCGAGGATAATTAATGGCAACTTTCTCAAAGCAGCTCGTCATTCCCGAAAAGTTCGAAGTCGAGGAGAAGACGAAGACCGATAACTACGCGAAGTTCATCGCCGAACCCTACGAAAAGGGCTACGGCCACACGATAGGCAACTCCCTGCGCCGCATCCTGCTGTCGTCCCTCGAGGGCGCGGCCGTGGTGGCCGTGCGCATCAAGGGCGCCCGGCACGAGTACGCCGCCATCAACGGCGTGCAGGAAGACGTGGTGAACGTCGTCCTGAACCTCAAGAAGCTGCGCGTGCGTATGAAGGGCGACGGCCCCGAGACGCTGCTGATCTCCCTGAAGGGCAAGAAAGAAGTGAAGGCCTCCGATATAAAGGAGAACGCCAACGTAGAGATCATCAATAAGGACCTCGTGATAGCCCACGTGGAGTCCGGCGCCGAGTTCGAAGCCGAGCTCGAGATCGCCAAGGGTTCCGGCTACCGCACCTCCGAGGAGATCCGCGGCAGCATGAACCTGCCCATGGAATTCATTCCGATGGACGCCATTTTCTCCCCGGTGCAGAAAGTGCACTACATCGTGGACAACGCCCGCGTGGGCCAGCGCACCGACTACGACAAGCTCGTGCTCGAGGTCTGGACCGACGGCACCGTTAGCCCCTCCGACGCGGTGAGCAACACCGCGGCGCTGCTGCGCCGCTCCATCATGCCGTTCCTGCCGCCGGAAGAGGCCGCCAAGGAACCCGCCAAGGCTCAGGAGTCCAAGAAGGAAGGCGGCGGCGAGATGTCCTCCAAGCTGGAGCAGGGCGTGGAGATGATAGAACTCTCCTCGCGCGCTTCCAACTGCCTTAAGGTCGCCGGCATCCGCACCATCGGAGAACTGGTCCGCAAGTCCGAGGACGACCTGCTGGCCGTGAAGAATTTCGGTCAGAAGTCCCTGGACGAGATCAAGGAAAAGCTCAAGGAAATGGGCCTCGACCTCGGGATGAAGATCGACTAACCAGACCGTTTAGGAACCCCTATGATAAGAAACCTCGGAGCAAAGAAACTTTCCAAGACCGGCTCTCACCGCCGCGCGATGTTCTCCAACATGGCCACGAGCCTCCTGCTGCACGAGAAGGTCGAGACGACCCTCCCGAAGGCCAAGGAACTGCGCCGCGTAGTGGAGCGCGTGGTGGCCGACGCCAAGAACGGCCGCCATGTGGAAGTGCGCCGCGTCATCAAAGACAAGGCCGTCTACCACAAGGTGTTCGACGTTATCGCCCCGCGCTACAAAGAGCGCCCTGGCGGCTGCACGCGCATCCTGAAACTGGGAATGCGCCGCGGCGACGCCACCGAAACGGCACTGGTGAGGCTCGTCTAAAAAAATGTTCGACTACTTCTTCAGCCTGTTCTCAAACGATATCGGCATTGACCTCGGCACCGCGAATACCCTTGTCTACGTTAAAGGCAAGGGTATCGTGCTGCGCGAACCCTCGGTGGTCGCTATAGACAAGAACAGGCGGAAGGTGCTGGCGGTGGGCGCGGAGGCCAAGCTGATGCTGGGCCGCACCCCTTCCAACATAACGGCCGTAAGGCCCCTGCGCAACGGAGTTATTGCGGACTTCGAAGTTACGCAGGAGATGATAAAGTATTTCATCCGCAAGGTGCACAACCGGAGAAGCCTCCTGCACCCCCGCATAGTGATAGGCATCCCGTCAGGCATAACCGAAGTTGAGAAGCGCGCCGTGCAGGAATCCGCCGAGCAGGCGGGTGCCCGCGAGGTGGCGCTGATAGAGGAGCCGATGGCCGCCGCCATAGGTTCCGATCTGCCCGTTTCCGAGCCCCATGCCAGCATGATCTGCGATATAGGCGGCGGTACCACCGAGGTGGCCGTTATTTCCCTCGGAGGCATGGTCGTAGCTAAGTCCCTCGACGTGGCCGGCGACGAGATGGACGACTGCATAGTGCAGTATTTCCGGCGCAAGCACAATTTAGTCATAGGTGAAACTACCGCTGAAGAGGTAAAGATACAGATAGGATCGGTTTTCCCGCTTAAAGAAGAGAAGACGATAGAAGTTAAGGGCCGGGACCAGGCCAAGGGTCTGCCCAAGACGATTCTCGTGACTTCGGAAGAGATAAGGCAGGCCCTGATGGAGCCTGTCCAGCTTATTGTGGACGTTATCAAGCAGGTGCTGGAAGAGACGCCTCCGGAACTTTCCTCGGACCTCGTGGACCGCGGGATGGTGCTGGCGGGCGGGGGTTCGCTGCTGCGCGGCTTCCCTGAGCTCATCCGCCAGGAAACTGAACTGCCCGTCCACAGGGCCGCCGATCCTCTCAGCTGTGTCGCCTTGGGCTGCGGTAAGTACCTCGAAGAGCTGGATAAGATCCAGCAGAGGCCCGAATTCCTGAAGTCGTACCGCAGCTGAACCCCCGCAAGGGGGTGTCGGCTTTTCAGGCGGGTCCCAACCAGGGATCGCGATGAGCAGAGAAAGAGACGCAGCCAATTACGCCTTAGTGTTTTTTGCCGTCCTTTCGGTCCTTCTGTTGTTGTTCCCCGCCGCCAAATTTGCCCACACCGCCCGCATAGCCGTCAGCTACAGCCTTTATCCCTCGCTGCATTACGGGGCCAAGTACGGCCATTTTGTCCGCAACGTCCCGTCCAACTTCGTCAAACTGCTCGAAACCGACCAGGAGACCCGGGCCCTCGAAGAGAAGGTCCGGGACCTGGAGGTGAAGTTGCGCAACGCCTCGGCCTCCGTGTCCGAGAACGAACGCCTGACGCGCGAGATGCGCCTGGCGCGCTCGTTGCCGTGGACAGGCGCCTGGGCCCGCATCGTAAATAAAACCCCGGCCGACTGGTACGGTTCTTTTTATATAGACAAGGGTTCCGCGGACGGCATAGGCGTTAACGATACCGTGCTTGGTATGCAGGACGACCGGGCGGGGCTGGCCGGGCGGGTGTTCGAAGTCTATCCTAAATTCTCGAAAGTGCTGCTCCTGACCAACAGCGCCGCGTCCGCCGTCTGCGCCATAGAGCCCGGCGGGCTCGAGGCGCTGGTGGAGGGCAAGGGCACGTGGCTCCTTAAGATGAACTACGTGCCGGAAGAGGCCGCGCTGCAGCCCGGCGTGGAACTGGTGACCTCTCCCGGAGGCCTGCTGTTCCCGGCGGGCATCTACGTGGGCCAGGTGACCAAGGTCTACCCGCGCGAGTCTTTCATGAATTTCATCACCGCCGATATAGCGCCGGCGGTGGACGTTAACATGCTCAAAGAGGTTTTTGTCGTGCGCCGCAATATCCCGGGCGAGCTCGCCGGATCGCGGCTGGGGGCGGGGAAATGAGCTTCATAGGCGATATACTTCTTTACCTCGCTTCCGGCGCCGCCTACTGGTGGTGGACGCAGAACCTGGCCGTCTTCGGGCTGGCCCCGAACCTGATCTTCGCCGCCGCGCTTTCCGCCGCCATCCTGGCCGGCCCGGTCAAGGGCGTGGCCTGGGGTTTCTTCCTCGGGCTGTACGCCGACATGCTGGGGGCCAATATGTTCGGCGGCTACGCGCTGACGTACACGCTGATGGCTTACGCGGTGCATACCCTCAAACGCCATTTCGACATGGACAGCCTGTTCTCGCAGCTGGTGGCGGCGCTCGCGCTGTCGTGGGCCTGCATGTTCTTCTATCAGGGGCTGAGCCTGGCCTTCTCAAGGCTTAACCCGCTCGGGCTTAAAATTTTCCTCGCGGAGCCGTTCCTGAACGCGCTGGCTGTGCCGGTCGTGTTCCAGGTCTTCTACTGGCTCAAGCGGCGGGCCGGCTTGCTATGATAGACCGCCAGATACCGCAGGAACGCCTGGAACTGGTCTGGGTAATGGCCTATTGCGCCGCTCTGCTGTTCCTGTTGCGCCTTGTGAACCTGCAGATCATAGGCGCCGCGCACTACCGCGAGATCGCCGAGAAGAACCGCACGCAGATCATAGGCCAGGCCGCCCCCCGCGGCCGCATCTTCTCTTCCGACGAGACCGCGATAGCCACCAGCAAGCCATCCTTCAGCCTCATCTATTTCCCCGGCCAGGTAAAGAACAACGCGGAGCTGGAGCGCATGGCCCGCGCCCTTACGCGGCCTCTCGGCGCGGACTACGAGGACCTGCGCGGCGTTATTTTCAAGGCCGCGGCGCGCGAGAAGCCGGTGCGCCTCGCAGAGAACCTGCCGCCCAAGGTGATGCTGGTCCTGTCCGAGCTCAAGGCTATCTATCCCGGCATCGACATCATCGTCGAGGCCCGGCGCTACTATCCTTTCGGGGCGTACCTCAGCCACCTGCTCGGCTACATCGGCAAGATGGATTCCCGCGACTGGGCCGCGCTTTCCAAAGACAAGAATTATTCCATGGAGTCCCGCCTGGGCAAGGCCGGCCTGGAAAAGACCTATGAGAAGGAGCTGAAGGGCAAGGACGGCGGCATCTACCTGGAGGTGGACTCCCGCGGCAAGCTCAACCGCGTGCTGGAAAGCCGCAAATGGGTGCCCGGCGCCGACATCTTCCTGACCATAGACTCCAAGGCCCAGGCCGCCGCCGAAGAAGGTCTTAAAAAATCCGTCAGCGGCAAGGGGGCCGTGGTGGCCCTGGACCCGCGCGACGGCCGCATTATAGCTTTCGCTTCCGCCCCGGACTACGATCCCAACATCTTCGTGCTTTCCGGGACCGAGCGCGAAGGCCTGCCCGCTGGCAAGATCCTGCCGGAATTCAACGTGGCGCTGCAGGGGTCTTATCCGCCCGGCTCCATCTTTAAGATAATCACCGCCGCCGCCATCCTTGAGTCCGGCCGCGTGCGCCCCGAAGAGCGCGTGGTCTGCCCGGGTTATTACGACGCCGGCAACCGCATCTTCAAGTGCTGGGATAAGAAAGGCCACGGCAGCGTGGACTTCACCGAAGGCCTTTCCCATTCCTGCGACGTATATTTTTACGTGAATGGCCAGCGCGCGGGGCCGCTCAATATAGAACGCTACGCCCGGATGTTCCGCCTGGGCCAGACCTCCGGCATAGCGCTGCCCGAAGAGAAGCCGGGTAACGTCTTCGGCCCCAGCTCGCGCGCCGCCAAAAAAAGCTACTGGTTCATAGGCGACACCCTCAACCTGTCCATCGGGCAGGGCGAGACCCTGATGACGCCTATGCAGGCGGCCGGGGAAATAGCCGCGGTGGCCAACGGCGGAATATTCCACAGGCCCTTTTACGTGGACCGCATAGTGCGCAGCGACGGGGAGACGATCTTTAAGGGCGAGTCCGAGACGCTCAGCCGCGCCGAACTGAAGCCCGCTACCTGGGACCTTATCCGCGCCGGCCTGCATAGCGTCGTGGAGGAAGGCACCGGCAAGATAGCACGGATAGAGGGCGCCGACATTTACGGCAAGACCGGCACCGCGCAGAATCCGCAGGGCAAGGACCACGCGTGGTTCGTGGCCTACGCCACCGTCAACGGCGAGCCGTCCAAGATAGCCGTGGCGGTGCTGGTGGAGCACGGCGAACACGGGGCTTCGGCCGCGGCGCCCATAGCCAGGGACGTGATGGAGGCCGCGCTGCGCGAAGACCTTAAAAAAGCGCGGGCCGCCGCGCGCGAAAAGCTGGCTCCGGAAGTCCCGGCCGCCCTCCCGGCGGCGCCGCCCGCAGTAAAGGGGGCCCTGTGATAACCGGCGCTTCCTCCGGGCTGAAGAAGAGCCGCATGGACTGGGTACTTTTGCTCGCCGTGCTGGCGCTGCTGGCCGTAGGCACGATAGCCGTTTTTTCTTCCGTGGCCGTGCTCCCCAGCCAGGCCCGCATCATCCGCACGCAGCTCATCGCCATCCCGTTCGGGCTCATCGCGTTCGCCATAGCGTGGAGCCTGAACTACCAGATCTACCAGGACCAGTGGAAATACGTCTACGGTTTTTTGCTGGTGTTCCTGGCCGGGGTGCTCCTGTTCGGCGTGGTGGACAAGGGCGCGCGTTCCTGGTACCGCCTGCCGTTCTTCTCGGTGCAGCCGTCGGAATTCGCGCGCGTAGGCCTTATCCTGGCGCTGGCCAATTTCCTCGACAAACGCATAGGCAAGATCAAGGAACTGCAGACCGTGCTGGGCGCCTTCGCGCTCTGCCTGCCGGTCTTCTTCCTGCTGATCAAGCAGCCGGACTTCTCCGCCATCCTCATCACCTTCCCGGTGGCGCTCATCATGCTGTTCGCCGCGGGCGCCAGCTTCTTCCACCTTTCTATCATCGTCGGTTACGCTTTCATCTCCGGGCTGTTCCCGGTGCTGTGGACCATCATTTCGCTGAACCCGGAACTTACGGACAGCGCGCTGGTAAGCTATTTCTTCCGGCTGTCCGACTCCTGGCTGGGCGCGCTGGGCTTTGTGGCGGTGGTGGCTGCCGGGGCCTGGGCGATGTGGCGGCTGTCGGTCAAGCTGTACGCCAACGTGACCGGGATCTATTTCGCCGGCGTAGCGCTGGTGCTGATCTTCGGCTTCTTCTCCGGCATGCTGGTGAAGAACCAGATGAAGGATTACCAGCAGAAGCGCCTGGAAGTGTTCCTGTCTCCGGAATCGGACCCGCGCGGCGCGGGCTACAACCTCCTGCAGGCGCGCATAGCTATCGGTTCCGGCGGTATCCTGGGCCGCGGCGTGTTCTCCGGAACGCAGTCGCGCCTGGGCTTCGTGCCGGAGCGGCACACGGACTTTATCCTGGCCGTGGTGGGAGAGGAGATGGGCTTCTGGGGGATGCTGCTGGTGATGGGTCTTTACGTGCTGGTGATGCGCCGCATCATGCAGGGGGCGCGCCTGGCGCGCGACCGGTTCGGCTACCTGGTGAATTGCGGCGTTTTCGCCATGTTCATGGTCTATTTCCTGATAAATTTCGGCATGCTGCTGGGGCTGGCCCCGGTGGCGGGGGTGCCGCTGCCGCTGCTGTCTTACGGCGGCTCCAACCTGGTGGCCACTATGGCCGCCGTGGGGATAGCCGAGTCGGTCTACGCGCGGAGGTACGCGCTGGTGTGATATGACGGAAGGCCCTAAGTCACGTATACGGCTCAAGTTCGCGCGCCTCGCGGCGGCGAAGGACCTGAGCCACCTGGAGCAGATAAAGGCGCTGCGCGCGCGCGCCGCCGGCTGCGGCCTGAAGTTCTGGCCGGCCAAGGTGGGCGGCGCCTCGGTGCCGCGCATGGCTTTCGGACCGGCGGTTTCGGTGGGGCACGAGAGCCTCTGCGAGTACGGGGACCTTTACCTCGAGGAATTCGCGCAGGCGGCGGCCGCGCTGGAGCGCCTGCAGCCGCTGGACGACGATAAGTTCCGCCTGCTGTCGGCGCGGCGCATCCCGGTGTTCTTCCCGTCCATAGAGGCGGCGGTGAACGCGGCGGAGTATTTCATGGAGGCCGAGTTCCCGGCGGCCTTCGCGCAGCCGGCGGTGGACGCGTTCATGGCGCTGAAGGAACTGCCGTACGAGAAAGTGAAGCCTTCGGGCGAGCGCAAGACGCTGGACGCGCGCGCCCCGGTGCTGTCCGCCTCCTTGGACCCGGCGGCGGGCCTCCTGAAGGTGACGCTGAAGCTGGTGCCGGGCGGCAACGTCAAGCCGGAGACGGTGGCGGAGCTGATGTGCGGCGGCAAGCCCGTTTTCAGGCGCATAGTGCGCAAAGAGCTGTACTGGTTCGATTCTAGCGGTAAATTGGAAGTATTCTGAGTTTAGGAGCTTAACATGGCAAACAAGATAAAGAAGGAAATTTTCGCGAACACCTCGTTCGAGGAGACGCGCATAGCGATCCTGGAGGGCGGCAAACTGAGCGAGCTGTTCTGGGAGCGCCGCAGTTCCGGCAACATCGTGGGCAACATCTACAAGGCCATAGTGGAGAACGTGCTGCCCGGCATCTCCAGCGCGTTCATGAACATCGGCCTCGACAAGAACGCCTACATCTATATCTCCGATGTGCTGGATAACCAGAAGGAGCCCATAGACAAGCTCCTAAAGAAGGACCAGGAAGTTATGGTCCAGGTGACGAAGGACGCTATCAGCACTAAGGGCATGAAAGTGACGATGGACGTCTCGCTGCCCGGCCGCTACCTGGTGCTGACGCCGTTCCAGGATTTTGTGGGTGTGTCTAAAAGCATAGAGAACGACGCGGAGCGCAAGCGGCTCTCCGAGATCATGCGCAAGATAGCCGATTCCAAGATGCTCGGCACCAAGGGCTGCATAGTGCGCACCGAGGCGGAAGGGGCCAGCGAAGACGAGCTCAAACGGGAAGTGGAATACCTGCTCAAGATGTGGGACTCCATCCAGGCCCGCTATGACGCCTCCCGCCCCCCGGCGCTGCTGCACAAGGATATGGATATGACCATGCAGGTGGCGCGGGACATACTCTCCGAGGACACCACCATCTACATGCTCGACAATAAGGACGACTTCCACAACGTCCAGGAGCTGGCGGCCAAAATCTCCCCGGACCTGAAGGAGAAGATCAAGTTCTACGAAAGTAAGACGCCGATTTTCAAGGCCTTCAATATCGAGAGAGAGATAGACGAACTGCGCCGCGTCAAAGTGCCGCTTCCCAACGGCGGCAGCATCATCATCCAGGAGGCGGAGTCGCTGTGCGCCATCGACGTGAACACCGGCCGCTTCACCGGCAACAAGTCCCAGGAAGAGACCGTCACCGCCACCAACATCGAGGCGGCGGCCGAGGTGGCCCGCCAGCTGCGCCTGCGCAACATAGGCGGCATCATCGTCATAGACTTCATAGACATGAAGAAGGCCTCCAACCGCCACAAGGTGGTACAGGCGCTGGAAAACGCCGTCGCGGTGGACCGGGCCAAGATCCGCATTCTGCCCATCACCCGCCTGGGCCTGGTGGAAATGACGCGCGAACGCAAGCGCGTGAGCACCGTGAGCCTGCTGACCGAGGAATGCCCGGAGTGCCACGGTTCCGGCCGCGTGCTCTCCAGCGAGAGCATCCGCATCAAGATCCAGCGCGAGATCCACAACATCACGATGGGGCGCCCCGGCGGCAACCTGCGCATAGTGACGCACCCCATACTCGCCGAGGTGCTCAAGAAAAAGCTGACCATGATAGAGAAGAACGTGCACCGCGCCGTTAAGATAGCCTCCGACCCGCAGCTGACGTGGGAGGACTACCGGATCATCCTGGAGTAGCCGCCTGTTGCTTTACCCGGCGGCCAGTTGCTATAAATTGGAGATGGGGACTATGCTAAAACGTTTATCCGTACTGTTGCTCCTGGGGGCGCTCTGCGCTCCGGCGCTCGCCCGCGTGGACGAGATCACGTACCAGAAGAACGGGGTCTACTCCGGCAAGATAGGGACCTACAGCCTTAACGGCACGGCCTACCTTAACGCTTCGGAGGCGGCCAAGCTCATAGGCGGCAAGATCTACTGGTACCCGGTCTCGGGCAAGCTGATGATGCAGATCAAGGGCAACAAGGTAGTCTTCTTCATGAAGTCCGACTCGGTGCTTATCAACGACGAGAAGCAGGAGTTCCCCAACCCGATGATAGTGCGCGGCGGCAAGGCCTTCCTGGCGCTGGACTTCTTTATTTCCAAATACTTCGCCGAGGCTTTCGGCTTCAGGCTGGACTACAACAAGGCTACCGGCGCCCTCTCGGCGCAGCGCGACGTGAACATAACGTCGGTGAACTTCTTCTCCTACCAGGACAAGACGCGCATAGTGGTGTACATGGAAGAGCCGCTGGAGCTGCAGACCACTCAGAAGGAGAACAACCTCTTTAAAGTCACCATCCTGGGCGGCGTGATAGCCGGAGAGGAAAAACTTAAGATCGGCGACGGGGCGGTGAAGGGCGTGGACCTGATCCAGGAGAACAAGATGGCCCGCCTGGTGATAGACCCCGACGATAATTTCGGCGGCGTCAACGTCTTCAAGCTGACGGACCCGGACCGCGTGGTCATAGATATAACCAAGCTCAAGAGTTCCATCCCGCAGTCCATAACCGGCGACGCCGCGGCCGCGGTGATCCCGCCGGCGCCGCCGGCCGGCATGGATACGGCCATTTCCACCTTATCGCCGGTAAACATCCCGGACAAGATGACCGTGGAGCGCTCCGGCCGCAAAATGGTGGTGGTGGACGCCGGGCACGGCGGCAAGGACGCCGGCGGGCGCAAGTTGTTCGGCCTCAAGGAAAAGGAAATGAACCTGGCGGTGGCCAAAGAACTCTACGACCTGCTCAAGGGTGAGGAATTGTTCGCCGTCACTATGACGCGCGATACCGACGATTTCGTGCCGCTGGCCGACCGCTCCGTGATGGCGAACAACGCCAAGGCGGACCTGTTCGTTTCCATCCACGCCAACGCGTCGCGCGACCGGCGGGAAAAAGGCTTCGAGATCTATTTCATGTCGGAGAAGGCTTCCGACCCCTGGGCCGCCGAAGTGGCCGATTACGAAAACTCCGTGGTGGGCCTGGAGGACGGCGGCGGCCAGAACGATTCCGCGGCCATGCTGCTGCACTCGATGGCGCGCAACGAGTACCTCAACGAGGGCGGCAAGCTGGCGGGCCTCATTACGGCCGAAATGGAAAAGAAGACGCCCTTCGTTAACCGTGGCGTAAAACAGGCCGCGTTCTACGTGCTGCGGGGCACTTACGCCCCCGGCGTGCTGGTGGAGATGGGGTTCATGACCAACTCTTCCGACGAGAAGAATCTTAACGACAAGAAGGTGCGCGCCAAGGTGGCGAACGCCATCTTTAAGGGCATCAGGAAGTACGCGGAGAGCAAGCAGTGGAAATGACTGGGGACACACATTCCTAACTTCCATGCGAAAAAAAACCGAACTATTTAAAAAGGCCGGAGTTAGGAATGTATGTCCCCGGCCTTCTGAGCGCCCCATAGGCGTCTTCGATTCCGGACTGGGCGGGCTGACCGTCTTCCGGGAGCTGCGCGCGCAGCTGCCGGGGGAGAACCTGGTCTACTTCGGCGACACCGCCCGCGTGCCGTACGGCACCAAGTCCGCCGAGGCCGTGCGGGCCTTCTCCCTGGAGATAACCGCTTTCCTGCTGAAGAAAAAGGTAAAGCTGCTGGTGGTGGCCTGCAATACCGCGTCCTCGCTGGCGCTGGACCAGATACGCGAACTTTCCCCGGTGCCGGTGCTGGGTGTGATCCTGCCCGGAGTGGAAGCCGCGCTGGCCGCCGCGCCGGCCGGCGGGAAGGTGCTGGTCACCGGCACGTCCGCCACCGTCAACAGCCGGGCCTATTCCAGGGCGCTGGCCGCCACCGGGGCGCGGGTGCGCGTGCTGGAGAAGGCTTGCCCTCTTTTTGTGCCCATCGTCGAAGAAGGCTGGTGCGACCGGCCGGTGGCCGAAGCCGTGGCCAGGGAGTATCTGTTGCCTTTCAGGAAGAAAAAGGTGGACGCGCTGATACTGGGCTGCACGCATTACCCGCTGCTCAAGAAAATAATAGCGCGCGTGATGGGGCCGCGCGTGCGCATAGTGGATTCCGCGCACGCCGCCGCCGCCAGGGCGAGGCTGGACCTCGCGGAGCGCGGCCTGCTCAATTCCGGGCGGCTGGGCTGGTCGCAGTTCATAGTAAGCGACGCGCCCGAAAGATTTTCCGCCCTCGCAATGAAGCTTCTCGGGATAAAGACGGGAAAAGTCTCGGTCAAGCGGTTTTAACGGAGGCCTTATGAAAAAAACTTTACTAGCGTTGCTGCTTGCCGCCTGCGCCTGCCCGGCGTTGGCGCAGGCGCAGGGCCAGGCGGCGCAGCCGGACCAGGCCAAGGCGGAGTCGCAGCAGAAGAAGCGCGCCCCCAAAGCCGCCAAAGCGCAGGCCGAAAAAACTGCGGCCGTGGCCGCGCAGCCCGCGGCCCAGGCGCCCCAGGCCCAGCCCGCGCCCGTAAAGAGGCCCGCCGCGGCGGCGCCCAAACCGGCCGAGCAGGAGCCGGAAGAGTCCGTGGTGATGATAGATTCCAAAGGCGACCAGGAAGAGACGGGCAGGTTCTCCTCGGGCTCGGCCCGGGGCGAACAGGAAGAAGCCCCGGCCGCGCCGGGAGGGATGCCGTCCTCTTATGGCCAGTTGAAAGGCGTTATGAACGAGGCCGGCCGCACCCTGCTGGTGCTGGAAAGCCCCGACGACGGGACCATTACCTTTGTGCAGGTGACCGCCGGCCGCAACGGCGTTGCCTGGAAACTGGTGGACCGGATCCCCCGCAGCATGGATTGACGGGCCGCCCCGCTGAAAAGCCGGCGCTCCTGAAAAGGGCGCCGGTTTTTATTTCCGGACCCCCGCCAAACTGCTAAAATATATTCAAGCGAGGTGTGTATGAAACGCAAAGATTTGGTCAGACATCTTGTCGGCAAAGGTTGCGTGCTGTCGCGCGAAGGCGGGAAGTATTCCGTTTTCATGAACCCCGTCACCAACAAGGAAGTCCCGGTCACAAGGCATAACGAGATCGCCGACTTCACGGTCCGCAAGATCTGCAGGGACCTCGGCGTAGACCAGCCCTGACGGCTCCCGGCCCCGACGGCCGAAAAAAGTGTCATATAAATCCTTTCTCCCGCTCCTCCTGCTGCCGGCGCTGTGCGCCTGCGCCGCGTCGCGCCTGGATATAATACAGGTCGGGCCCTGGTTCCCGGCGCGGGACTGGCGCGCGGTGGAGGTGTTCGAGGACCGCAACCAAACCACCCGCCCGTGGGGGGGGATCGCCATTATTCACGGCGAACGGTTCAACCCCGAGGCCGGGCAGCGCGAACAGGAGCGCCAGAAGCTGCAGGCGCGCAAGGCCGCGGCCGCCATGGGCGCCGACGGCGTCATTATGACCGTGGATTCCGCCATCGCCGGCCCGGCGCTGGGCGTTTACCAGGAACCTGAAGTTTTTGTCAGCGCGCTGGCTATAAAATATGTCGTCCCCTCTTCTACCCCGTCCGCGAAATGAGGTCCGCATCGCGCTGGACCGCTCCGAGGCGCTCACCTGGCGCGGGCGCGGCATTGTAATAGACCTGTTCCGGTTCTCCAATACCATCTGCGCCCTCCTGGAGAGCGGCCGCCGGGACGTGCGCGTATACGCCGAGCCTGCGTTGGCGCTGAGCGCCCGCCGGCAGCTCAAGGATTCCGACCTTTTCTCGGAAATGGACCTCTGCGTGGAGCACTACGACAATTCCCCGTATACCGCGCTCCACGCTTCCGACCCCGCGCGCACGGCGCTGTCGGTAACTAATTCCGGCTCGCCGGCTGCGGCCTCGCTGATACTGGCGGCGGAAACGCTGGTGGCCTGCTTCGCCAATTTCGCCGCGCTGACCGCCTATTGCCTTAAGTATCCCAAGCCGACCCTCATAGTGCCGGCGTGCCTGTTCTACGACGCCCGGCACGTGGAGGACATGATCTGCGCGCGCGCCCTGGTGGACGAACTGGAGGGACGCGATTCTTTCGACGCCGCGCTCGGCGAGATACACGGCAGCGGCCGCGTGCTGGATTTTATGGCCTTCCGTCCCGAGACCGGCAAGCGGGATATGGAACTGGTGCTCAGGAAAAGCTGGATGAAGGCCGTGCCGCGCATAAAATTCAAAGCCGGAGCCGGCCTGGTGGAGAACGCCGTATGAGGAAAAAAGCCGTAGTCCTTTTTTCGGGCGGATTGGATTCCACTACCGCCCTGTGCTGGGCTTTGAAGAAGGGCTATGAGTGCCTGGCGGTGTCGTTCGACTACGGGCAGCGTCACGCGCGCGAGAACGCCGCCGCCCGGGCCATAGCGCGCCGGCTGGGCGTTAAACTCTACGAGATAAACCTGGCCTTCCCCTGGTTCGACACCTGCTCGCTGGTGAATAAGAAGCTGAAACTGCCCGACGTGAAACTGGCTAAGATAGGCAGGAAGGGGGACATCCCTTCCACCTATGTGCCGGGCCGCAACCTGGTGTTCGCTTCGGTAGGTTTTTCCCTGGCGGATTCCGTGGGCGCCGAAGCCATAGTGCTGGGCCCCAACGTGGTGGACTATTCCGGCTACCCGGACTGCCGCCCCGAATTCTACCGCGCGCTGCAAAAAGCGGCGGCATTCGGCACGCGCCGCGGCGCCGGCGGCCGCCCGATAAAGATCCTGACGCCGCTGATAAAGCTCAGCAAGGCCGGTATCGCCAGGCTTGGCGCCCGGCTTAAAGCCCCGCTCGAACTCACCTGGTCCTGCTACAGCGGCGGAAAAAAGCCCTGCGGCGGCTGCGATTCCTGCAAGCTGCGCGCTAAGGGCTTCGCCGACGCCGGGCTTGAGGACCCGGCCCTCTGACCCTATGAAAGGACCTACGGCTCCCGTCGCCGAGATCTTCGGCTCGCTGCAGGGCGAGGGGCTTTACGCCGGCCAGCGGCAGGTCTTCCTGCGCTTCGCCGGCTGCAACCTGCGCTGCGGCTACTGCGACGAGCCGGCCGCTCTTGACGAGGCGGGGGCGGCTGAAATGACCGCGGGAGAGGCCGCGGCCGCGGTGCTTAAACTGGCCCGCGCCCGCCGCGCCAAGGACGTTTCTTTGACCGGCGGCGAGCCGCTGCTGCGCTGGCGGTTCATAAAGGCGCTGGCGCCGCGCCTGAAGCGCGCCGGGCTGCGCGTCCACCTTGAGACCAACGGCGTGCTCTACAAGGAGCTCGGGAAAGTGGCCAGGCTGGCGGACGTGATAGCGATGGACATCAAGCTGCCGTCGGCCACGGGGCAGCGCGCGCGCTGGGCGGAGCACGGGAAATTCCTGGCCGTGGCGCCGGAAAAGACTTTCATTAAAACGGTGGTGGCGGCCGGCACAAAACTGGCCGAGGTGGAGAAAGCCGTGGAACTGGCCGCCGCCGCGAGGCCCGGCATCCCGTTCTTCATCCAGCCGGCCACGGCCCGCCGCGGCAAAGCCCGGCCGCCTTCCGCGGCTTTTGTGGAAAAAGCCTGCTGCCTGGCGGCGGAAAAGCTGCGCCGGGTAAGGGTGCTGCCGCAGCAGCATCCGCTCTGGGGGATAAAATAATGTCCGATGGAACTTTTCTGGTGGAGTGCCCATGCTGCAAGGCGCGCATAGAGGTGGACCGCAGGACCGGCAAGGTGCTAAAGCACTGGGATAAGCCGCAGGTCAAGGAAGGCGGGGACCTGATGCAGGAGGCGATGAAAAAAATGCAGGCCGACAAGAACCGCCTGGACGCCTACTTCTCCAACGCAGGCAAGTCCATGGAGGAGAAGAAGAAAGAGCTGGAGGAGAAGTTAGAGAAGGAAAAAAAGCGGATAGAGGAGTCAGGGGATACCTCCAAGCCGCCGAGTCCCTTTGATTTGGATTAATAATATAGATATCTATATTATTATGCGGGCGCGTATGATTCCCGCGCGCGCGGGTACATAGCAGCGTTGGCTTAGATTGCCCCAAGGGCCCAGATTTCTCTGGGCCCTTTTTTGGGCCTTCCGGGCCTTTCCGGCCCTTTAAGAAAACGCCGCCGCACCCTATAATATAGCCATGACGAACAAAAAACTCGCACTTGCTCTCTTGGTTTCTTGTGTCATTATCCCCCAGTTCTCCGCCGCGCAGACCGGCTCCGGCATGGACGACCTCACCGTCGCCGCCGGGATCGAAACCGGTGGTAATGCTTTTGACGTTCCGGCCGTGGCGCCCGTGAAGGCCGCCACACAGGAATTCGCCGGCCCGGAACCTGTTTCTTATTCCGGTACCGCCGTCACCCTCTGGCACGCGCTCGGTACGCAGATAGCCGACCTCGGCTGGATACCCGGCACCGGGGCTCCTTCTTTCGAAGAGATCTCCAAGCGCGTGATCAAAGCTTCCAAATCTTCCGCGTTCCCGGCCCGCCAGGCCGGCCAGCCTTCCCTGTTCACCGACCCCGGCTTTGTGGCCGAGTTCGAACAGGTGACCGGCGCCCGCTTCTCTTCCGGCAACTATACCCGCTTCCTTATAAACGGCGAGGCTTCCTTTGAGGCCAAGGACGCCCTTATAAAGAACGCCAAGAAGAGCCTGCTGATCTCCAGCTGGGCCTTCTACGACGACAAGACCGGGTACGAAGCCGCCCAGATGCTGATAGCCAAGCATAAGGAAGGCGTGGACGTTAAGGTCATAATCGACGATATCGTGTCCTCCAGCCACGGCAAGAAAGTGGTGAAGCTGATGACGGACGCCGGCGTGCCTGTGATACGCCACGCCGACCTGGACCGCTCCGGCGACATCTGGCACGTGAAGGTGATGATAGCCGACGATAAGTACGCCATCGCCGGCGGCATGAATTTCGGGGACGTCTACTCGCACAAGGCCGGCACCGTGCTGTGGCGCGATACCGACGTGATGTTCTCCGGGCCCGCCGTGGCCGAAGCCAAGCGCCTGCTGGGCGGCGTGTGGAACAAGCAGGTGGAAGCCAAGAAGCTGGGCTATAAATCCGTGGACCTGCGCGGCCTTGAGAGCGCGGACTACCAGGGCGGTTCCTCCCGCGTGGCGGTAGTGCTGCAGAACCCGCCCAAGAGCTCCCCTATCCTGGTCAGCATCGTGAAGGCCATGTACGGCGCCACCAAGCGCATCAATATAGAGAACGCTTACTTCGTGGCTATCCCGGCGGTTACCGAGGCCGTGCTCGACGCCCGCGCCCGCGGCGTTGAAGTCAACATCCTCACCAATTCGGCCGACAGCATAGACGCCGAGGGCAAGCCGATAGTGGACGCCATGGCCAAGTGCCTCATCCCGCTGCAGCAGGCCGGCGTGAATATATACCTCAAGCAGGGCACCCTGCAGACGCTGCACTCCAAGTTCATGACGGTGGACGGCGAGTTCGCGGACATCGGTTCCTACAACCTGCACCCCCGCGGCGAGCGCATAGACACCGAAGTGAACGTGAACGTGCTGGACCGGGCCTCCGTTTACCAGCTCGACAGCGCCTTCGCGCAGGACCTGGCCGCGGCCAAAAAGATCACCGACCCCAAGCAGCTCGAGACCAAGCCGGGCCTGGTGTCGCAGATCATGTCCAACTTCTTCTACGCGCAGCTCTCCCAGTCCCCGCTCAAGCGGTAAGCGGCCGGACAGGCAGGGAAGCCGGGGCCGGTGCCCCGGCTTCTTCTTTTTAGGATGCCCCCGCGCCTCCTGTACTTTTGTCATAGGCAAACGGGCTTAAAAAATCTAAAATGTAAGTATGCACAAGGACCTCCAGGAGATACTTATCTCCAAGGAAGAACTGGCCGCCGGCGTGAAGTCGCTGGGCGAGCGCATCTCGGCGGACTACGCCGGGCGCTGCCTCACGCTGGTCGGGGTGCTCAAGGGCAGCGTTTTTTTTATGACGGACCTGGCCCGGCACATCACCACCGACGTGCGGCTGGATTTCATGATGTTGTCCTCCTACTCCGGCATGCATTCTACCGGGGTCGTGCGCATCCTCCTGGACCTCAAGGAAAGCATAGAAGGGTCCGACGTGCTGATAGTGGAGGATATAGTGGATTCCGGGCTGACGATGAAGTACATGCTGCAGAACCTCGGTACGCGCCTGCCGAAGTCTCTGGAGGTCTGCACGCTGCTCGATAAGCCCAGCCGCCGCCGCGCGCAGGTGCCCATAAAGTATTCCGGCTTCACGATAGAGGATAAGTTCGTGGTAGGGTACGGCCTGGATTATAACGGCATCTACCGCAACCTGCCGTACGTCGGCGTGCTCAGGAAAGAAGTGACCGAAGGGAAATAAACATGCCTCTCAAGAAAAATTTAAGGCAGCTGCTGTTCTGGTTCCTGGCGTTCACGCTGTTCGTGGCCGTGTATCAGAACGTCAAGAACGTCCAGACCGAGCGCCAGGTCCCCTATTCCGAGTTCAAGGCCAAGCTGCGCGACAAGCTGGTGAGCAAGGTTTCCGTGCGCCAGGACCTGATCCGCGGCGAACTGAAGGACGGCGACAAGACCGTAGCGTTCAAGACCATCCCGCTCTCCGACCCCAAACTGATCGAGGATATGGAAGCCGCCGGCGTGAAGGACTTCGAGGCGGCGGCCGACCGCGGCTGGATCGCCACGCTGATACTCAACGTCGGCTGGATAGTGCTGTTCATTTTCCTGTGGTGGTTCCTGTTCATGCGCCAGGCCCAGATGGGCGGCAAGCAGGCCATGTCCTTCGGCAAATCCAAGGCCAAGCAGCAGGACCTTAAGAAGCAGAAGGTGACGTTCAAGGACGTGGCCGGCTGCGACGAGACCAAGGACGAGCTGCGCGACATCGTGGATTACCTCAAGAATCCCAAGAAGTACCAGACGCTGGGCGGCGAACTGCCCAAGGGCGTGCTGTTGTACGGCCCTCCCGGCACCGGCAAGACTTTGCTCGCCCGCGCGGTAGCCGGCGAAGCCGGCGTACCGTTCTTCACCTCTTCCGGCTCCGAGTTCGTGGAAATGTTCGTGGGCGTGGGTGCGAGCCGCGTGCGCGACCTGTTCGAACGCGCCAAGAAATCGGCCCCGGCCATTATCTTCCTCGACGAACTGGACGCCGTGGGCCGCTCCCGCTTTGCCGGCATAGGCGGCGGCCACGACGAGCGCGAGCAGACGCTCAACCAGATGCTGGTGGAGCTGGACGGCTTCGAATCCAAGGAAGGCATTATCCTGATAGGCGCCACCAACCGCCCGGACGTGCTGGACACGGCCCTGCTGCGCCCCGGCCGCTTCGACCGCCGCATCAACGTGCCGGTACCCGACATCAAGGGGCGCCTTGAGATCCTGGGCGTGCACGCCAAAAAGATAAAGATGACCGAAGGCACCGACCTTGGCGTTATCGCCCGCCACACCCCCGGCTTTACGGGCGCGGACCTGGCCAATATCGTCAACGAGGCCGCCATCATAGCCGCCAAGAAAGAGCAGAAGTCGGTGGACTTGAAGGACCTGGAAGAGGCCATAGAAAAGAACATCGCCGGGCCCCAGCGCAAGTCCCGCATAATTTCGGAGAACGAGAAGAAAGTGGTGGCCTATCACGAGGCCGGCCACACCCTGGTGGCCAAGATGCTGCCCGGCTGCGACCCGGTGCACAAGGTGACCATTATCCCGCGCGGTCCCGCGCTCGGCTACACGCTGCAGATGCCGCTGGAGGACAAGTACCTCACCTCCAAGACCGAGATCCTCAACCGCCTGTGCGTGCTGCTGGGCGGCCGCGCCGCGGAAGAGATAGCCATAGGCGAGATCACCACCGGCGCCCACGACGACCTTTCCAAAGTTACCAACTACGCGCAGAAGATGGTGCTTGAGTTCGGCATGAGCGAGAAGATAGGGCAGATGTCGCTGAAGAAGGAAGATTCCGAAGTGTTCCTTGGCCGCGACATCGTGCGGCAGGCCGGCTATTCCAACGAGACGGCGCGCATAGTGGACGAGGAAGTTAAACGCATAGTCAGCGACGCCTACATGAAGGCCAAGGCCGCGCTGACCGGCAACCGCAAGGCGCTGGACGCCATAGCGGGGCGCCTCATAGAGAACGAGGTTATAGACGCCGTAGAGATAGATTCGCTGATAGCGGCCGCCAGGACGGCGCGGGCGGCTTAAGGACGGGGGAAACTTGTTCAGATACGTCAGGGACCTGGCCGACATACTGGCCGTTTATTACATAGTCTACAGGCTGATCCTGCTGCTCAAGGGCACGCGCGCCATGCAGGTCATCTGGGGCGTGTTCATTCTCGCCCTAGTTACCGCCGTGGCGCAGGCGCTGCACCTCGCCGCCACCGTGTGGCTCATGCAGCAGTTCTGGCTGGCCGGCATCCTGCTTTTGATAGTGGTTTTCCAGCCGGAGATCCGGTTCGCTCTTGCCAACATCGGCTCCAACCCCTTGGGCCGCGTGATGGTGTCCCAGGAATACCGTTTTATCGGCGAGATGATGGAAGCGGTGCGCTCGGCGATGGAAGAGAAGATGGGCATGCTCATAGTCCTCGAACAGGACATGGCCCTGCGCGACATCGTGGAGACCGGCGTGAGCATCAACGGCGCGGTCTCCAAGGAACTGCTGCTGACCGTCTTCCACGAGAACACGATCCTGCACGACGGGGCCGCCGTGATAGCCAATAACCGGCTGGTGGCCGCCGGCTGCATCCTGCCGCTGACCGAGCAGCAGGAACTCTCCAAGATCCTGGGCATGCGCCACCGCGCGGCGCTGGGCCTGAGCGAGGCTGCGGACGCCATAATCGTTATAGTTTCCGAGGAGACCGGCACGCTCTCCATAGCGCGCAACGGCAAGCTGCAGCAGCGCGTGGACCCCAAAGACCTGGAGGCGATGCTCTACCAGCTGTACCGCTCCAAGGCCGAGAAGACGCTGCTGCGCAAGGCGGCGCGGCCGGAGGCTGCGCCCGCGGCGACTCCCCCGCCTACCGCGGCCCAGTCGCAGCAGCCGCCGCAGGCTTAGGACCAGCCCATGAACATCCAGGAACTTTTTACCCGCAACTGGCAGATAAAACTGCTTTCCCTGATCATCGCCCTGATGATCTGGTACTTCATCACCAGCAACCTCTGATCCCGCTGCCCTGCCGGCCCATTCCGGCCTAGGCCTTAAAACGGCCTTTTCCTGCCCTTTCGGTTCTATTGCGTTCCTTAAATTACAGGCATAATATAAGTACAGTAAGGAGACGCCAATGAAAAAAACTTCCCTGTCCCTCGCCTGCCTTTTCTCTATACTCCCTTTTTCGCTCTCTCACGCTTCCGGCCTGGGCCTGCCCGGGGATCCCGCTTCCGTAGAGGTGCCTGCCGTGCAGGCCCCCGCGCCGGACCAGAACGCGATGATGAAGGAATATTTCGATTATTACTCCGCCCTCAAGGTCTACTCCAACGTGGCCTTCGTCTCTCCCCAGAACAGCCCCGCTTACCTGGAAGCCGCCGCCGCCGGGCAGTACCTGCGCTCCAGGCTCGAAAATGCGGGCGCGCGCCTCTCCAGCGAGGCCGGCGTTTCCCGGGAAACCCTCAGCCATATCAGCGACAGGCGCGGCGCCGCGGTTTCCTGGACCGTGCAGAGCGAGCTTAACGACGTCTTCGGTTTCAACGTGCCTGGCGGTATCCGCGGGGACGAGTCGCGCGGCGTGCCGATCAAGGCCGGCTACTGCCAGATCAACTACGTAAAGAACAACACCCCCTTCCTGGTCCAGTACGACGGTTTCCTTAATAAGGGCGAGGTCATCCTCACTTTCGACGACGGCCCCGGCGCGCTGACCGAGGAGGTCTCCGCGGCCATGAAAGAGGGCAACGCCCCTTCCGTTTTCTTCGTGCTGGGCCGCAACATAACCGGCGAGACCGGCCGTGCCCGCATAAAGGCCGAGGCGGCCGACGGCCACTCGGTGGCGGTGCACGGCTATAACCACGCAGCGGCCGGCGACAAGCCTTTCACGGCCATGTCCACCGAGGAAGCCGTGAAGCAGCTGGGCGGCGTCAAAGGTTCCATAAAGGATACTACCGGCGCCGCGCCGAAACTTTTCAGGCCGCCCTACGGCATAATCACCGTGGAGCAGCTGAAGGCCGCCGATTCCGAGCTGGGCCTGATCCCCGTCGGTTGGACCATAGATACCCTGGACTGGTCCACCAAGGACCCGGAAGCCCTTTTCCAGAATACCGTGAAGATGATACAGCAGCGCGGCAAAGGCATAGTGCTGATGCACGACATCCACGCGCAGAGCCGCACCGCTTCCAAGCGGCTGGTGGGTTGGCTGGCCGAGAACGGCTACAAGGTGGTTTCACCCGAGCGGATAGTGAAGGCTTACAGAGGGGAATAATTAGCGGGAATTTTCCAGTTCTTTGACCCAGGCTTCGGCCTCGGCCATGGCGGCGTCCGACGAGGGCGCCGCTTTTCTTTTGAGCCCGTAGAGGACCCGCAGCAGGGCCAGGGCCGGGCGCGGCAGGAAACTGGCGGAGAGCAGCTTAAGGAAAACCGGTCCGCGCGAAGCGGCGAGGAAAAGATACTCCCGGGCCTTTCCGGGCTGGAGGTTCTTCAGGTATACCTCGGCCTGCTTCAGGTAGACATAGTCTTTCAGTTCGCGTCCGGCAGCCTCGGGCGGCGCGGCCGTTTCCAGGGCGGCGCGGAAATCCGCTATGCCGTCGTCCCACTTCAGCGTAAGGCTCGAAGGATTTGCCGAAAGCCCGTGGATGCGGTATACCGACAGCGGTTGGGCTATGAAGTCCGCCTCCCAGTCCCGCAGTATCTTCACATAAAGTTCCATGTCCTCCAGGTGGCTAAGGTCCTGGCGGAACGGCCCGGTTTTTGCCAGGACCTCGCGTTTAAAGGCCACGTTGGTGGTGACGTAGGGCAGCCACTTGTCGGAGATGGCCATGTAGGGCGGCAGCTTGCCGCGAGGAACGGCTCGGCGTTCGTCGAAAAATTTGGAGGTGAGGCGTCCCTCGCGCAGGATGTAGCCGTTGGAGAAAATAAATCCCGCGGCCGGGTTGCGCCCGATCAGGTCCGCGAATTTTTCCAGCCGGCGCGGCAGCCACAGGTCGTCCGCGTCCAGGAACGTGATATAGTCCCCGGCTGCGCGCTCCATGGCGTAGTTGCGGCAGCCGCCCTGACGGCGGTTCTCTTCGAACCTGATGAAATTCCAGCCCTGCTTTCCCGCGAACTCTTTGAACACCTCCGGGGTGGCGTCCTTCGAACCGTCGTCGATTATGAAGGCCTCGTAATCCGTGAAAGTCTGCGCGGCCAGGCTTTTAAGCGTGAGGCGCAGCAGGTCCGCGCGGTTGTAGGAAGGGATTATTGCGGTGAAGAGCGGCATTGTCAGCGGCTCCCGAGCCTGCCGCCCAGCAGGGCCAGCGCGCGCAGCGCCCCGCCGGCGAAGCCGCGCAGGAAAGCGGCGGGGCCGTAGCCGAACAGGCGCCCCGCCATGCCGGCGGCGCCGGAGAAATTGCCGCGCCGCAGCAGGGAGAACATGGTGAAGGCCAGGCAATTGACGGCCTTGGCTTTGAACGCGCCGCTAAGGAAGACCGGCAGGTCCGCCGGGTTGGCCAGGTCCTTGTCCGCCAGGGCGGCGGCCAGGGCTTGCGCGGTAGTTTTGGCGTAGGCCTCCGGAGTGTACTCCCTCATGGCCCTGGCGTGGGCGGCGGCCGCCATGGCTTCCCGCTTGTCCGGGTTGGCCAGGTAGTAGCGCACCTTCTCCAGCAGTTCTTCCTTGCCGGAGAAGACGTCTATTTCGCGGCCCACTTCGAACATCTCCCCGATGGCCGGGGAGCGCTCGGTAAGGCAGAAAGAACCCGCGATAGCTATTTCCCTTGGCCTGCCGGTGTTCTGGCGCACGCGGTTGAGGATGGGTTCGTCGCCGTTTATCCAGTCCGGATCGGCCAGCTGCGAAAAATTAAGTACTACCTTGCTGCGCGACTGGACGTCGTAGATCTTGTCGGGGGCGAGGTAGCCGTTGGCTGAACCGGCGCCGTAGACCACCGGCTTCAGGCCGTTGGCTTCGAGATGGCCGATATAGCCGCGGCGGCCTTTCTTGCGCATGTCGCCTACGAAGCAGACGTCTATGTCGCGGGCCTTGGCCGGAGGAGTTATTGCGTTAGGGACCACTATCTCCTGGCAGAGCACCGCCGGGATGCCCAGCCGCCGGTAGGCGTGAACGGCCAGGTGGTCCGCGGTTATCACCGCGTCGCCGGCCTGGGCGTAGTATTTGCAGTAGGAATCGAAATAGGTGGAATCGTCGGCGAACCAGAAGACCACTTTTACGGAACTGCGCAGCGCCGCGAAGAATTCAGGCGATAACTGGAAGTCGGTGGAGAAGGGGCAGCAGATCAGGATGTCCGGGCGGTCGAGCCGCACCGCCCGGGTTATGGCCTCTTCGGCCGCGGCGGCGCCGAGGCCGTAGACCAGGTCGGCGTAATTTACCAGTTTCACCTCGCCGAAATGGGGCAGGAACGGGTCGAAACGCCGCACGAACCCGTTGAGGTCCGTGGGGTAGAGGATGAGGATGTTCTTGCCTTGCGTCATCGGGCCTCAGAGCAGCGGCCGCTTGCGTTTGTCGTAGTCGTCGTAAGCTTTCTGCTGGTACTTCATCAGATCTTCGTCCGAAACCTCGGACAGGTTGGCCGCCACGCGCTGGTAATAGGTGTAATCGCAGTAGTCGTCGGGGTCGTGGCCGGTCAGCAGGCCGCGCTCCACGGCCATCTCGTGCAGGCGGGTGCCAGGGTACGGGGTGGAGATCATGAACTTGGCCACTTCGGAGTCCAGCTCGTTGGCGAAGTCCAGCGTGGCTTTGATGGACTCATGGGTGTCGCCGGGCAGCCCTACGATATAGCTGGTCACGCACGGCAGGCCGGCGTCCTTAAGGATGCGCACGGCCTTGCGGATCTGGTCCTTGGTCTCGCCCTTGCGGATCAGTTTGAGGATCTTCTCGTCCCCTGATTCCACGCCGATGGCCACCGCGAAACAGCCGGCGCGCTTGAGCGTGGCGGCCAGCTCCGCGTCCAGCGTGTCGGCGCGCGACTGGACGTAGAAACGGATCTTGAGGCCCTTCTTAATGAGCGTCTCGCAGATCTCGGTGGCGCGGCGCTTGTCTATGGTGAAAGTGTCGTCGTAGAACATGAACTCGCTGATGCCGAACTTGTTGACGAGCAGTTCTATCTCGGCGATGATATCCGCCGGCGGGCGCAGGCGCGTCTTGCGGCCCCAGATCACCTTCGAGGCGCAGAAGATGCAGTCGAACGGGCAGCCGCGGCCCAGGATCAGCCCGGCGTGCGCGCCCTTGAAGGTGGAGGGGTCGCGGTAGGCGTCCAGCTCCAGCAGGTCCCAGGCGGGCAGGGGCAGGGCGCCAAGGTCCTTCAGGAGCGGGCGCAGCGGGTTCACCACGGTGCGGCCGCCGGCCCGGTAGATCAGGTTCAGGATGGCGTCGGGGGATTTGCCGGCCTGCAGGGCGTTGAGCAGCTCCAGGAACGGCTCCTCGCCCTCTCCCGCCACCGCGTAGTCCACGCAGGCCTCGTCCAGGGCGCGCTTCGGGTCGCCGCTCACGTGCGGACCGCCGAAGACCACCGTGGTCCGCGGCGAGGCTTTCTTGCATTCGGCCGCTATTTTCAGCGCCGCCGGGTAGCGCGGCGTCAGGCAGGTAAAGCCCACCAGGTCGGGCTTGCTGTCCAGTATTTTCGCGGCCAGCTCCGCGGGGGTGCCGCCGTGTATGTCGAAATCTATGATGCTGACTTCGTGGCCGTGCGGGCGCACGTAGGCGGCCAGTATCGCCAGGTTGGTGGGGGTGCGGAAAACCTTCTGCTGCTCCCATTTGCCGGAGCGCTGGAAATTGGGCGGTTCGACCAGTACTATTTTCATCTTAGCGGTGTCTCCCGGGCCTCAGAACGGGCCCTTGAATTCCTTGTAGAGGCGTTTTTTGTACTCGGCGGACGGCAGTTCCACGCCGTGGTCCTTCCTGCCTTTCGCCAGGCGGCAGATCGCGTCGGCGACGGTGCCCATGTCGGGGTAGAAGTGGTTCTCCAGCGTCTTGGCCGTGGGACAGGGCGAATGCGCCTGCGCTATTTCAATTATGGGGGCCTTCAGCAGGCCGGGGTCGGACGTGGCTACCAGGCGCGAAACTTCCGCGCAGACGCCGAACGGCGCCCAGCCCGCGTCGGCCACCACCAGGCGGCCGGTCTTGCGCAGGCTGGCGAGCAGCATTTTGGAATCCAGCCGCGTCAGGCAGTGCAGGTCTATGACTTCCGCCTCTATGCCGGCGCGTTCGCTGAGGAACTTGGCGGCGTTAACGGCGTCGGCCACCATCACGGAGGTGGCAGCCACGGTCACGTCTCGGCCTTCCCTGACCAGGCGCGAGGTGAAAGGGTCGGGCTGGGGCTTAAGGCCGTCCATGTTGAAGGAATAGTCGTAAAGCGAACGGTGCTCGAACGAGACCACGGGGAAGCGCGCCTTGGTGGCGGCGTACTCGTAGGTATCCAGCACGCTCTGCGCCGAGGCGGGCATCACCACGGTGAGGCCCGGCACGTGCGACAGCAGGGCCTGCAGGCTCTGGGAATGCTGGGCGCCCTGGCCCCAGCTGCGGCCTATCACGGCCCGGATCAGGAGCGGCAGTTCGAACAGCCCGCCGTACATGTATTTGTACTTGGCGATGGAGTTCACCAGCTGGTTCATGGCCAGCAGCATGAAATCCGCGCGGATATGGATATGGACGGGGTAGATGCCGTTGAGGGCCGCGCCCACGGCGAAACCGGTCATGGCGTCCTCGGAGAGCGGCGTGTCGAACACGCGGCCCGGCCCGAAATCCTTCTCGAGACCCAGCGTGGTGCCGAAGATGCCGGTGAAATCCGTGACGCCCAGGCCGTAGACCACCGCCGACGGGTTCTTCTCCAGCGCGCCGCGCATGGCCTGCGCCAGCGCCTCCCTGTAGGTCATGGTCTTCATCAGCACACGTCCTTGAGCACTTCGTCGCAGGAGGGGAAGGGCGAGCGCTCGGCAAAGTCCACGGCGGCCGCTATTTCCCTGTCCAGCTCCGACTTGAATTTAGCTATCAGCGTTTTGTCGGTGGCCAGCGGGTCGCGGGCCCGCCAGGCCTCGTACTCGGCCCTGTCGCGGTAGCCTTTGTCGAAATCCTGCGCCACTCCGACGTGCTGCATGTAGCGGTAGGCGCGGATCTCGTAGACCTCGGGGCCGCCGCCGGCGCGCACGCGGGCGGCTATGCGGCCCGCGGCCCCGGCCACGGCGGGCATGTCCAGCCCGTCTTTGGAAAGAGTGTAGGGTATGCCGTACGCCCCGGCTAGCTTTTCCAGCGAGAAAGCCTGCCGCGTCGCCAGGTGGGAGTGGATGGCGAGGCCGTTGTTCTCTATCACGAACAGGAGCGGCAGTTTTTTGAGCGCCGCGAAGTTGAGGCATTCGTGGAATACGCCTTCCTCGGTGGAGTCGTCGCCCGTCAGCGACACCACTATCTCGCTGCGGCCGCGCAGCTGGAAGGCGTAGGCGGCGCCGAGCGCGTGGGAGAGCGTGGCCGCTACGATGGCCGAGGAGCCCATCAGGCCCGTCTCCGGCCAGCAAAGATGCATGGAGCCGGCCTTGCCCTTGGAGACTCCGGCCGCCTTGCCGTAAAGTTCGGCGAACATGCGCGGCATGTCGCCGCCCTTGGCCAGGTAGGCGGCGTGGCTGCGGTAAGTGGTGTAGAGCTGGTCGGTATCCGCCAGCGCGGCTATGAGCGCCGCCGTGTGCGGCTCCTGGCCTATGGACAGGTGCACGGGGCTCTGGATCTTGTCGCTGGGGTAGATCTCGGCGATCTTTTCCTCGGCCAGGCGGATGCGCAGCGCCTGGCGGAACATTTCCTCGTAGGAGGTTTTCATCTGCCGGCCTCCCGGGCGACTTCCGCCCGGCAGTGCTCCAGCAGGAAGGCCACGCTGTCCTTGAAGGAGTAGCGCGGCTTCCAGCCGGTCTGCCGCGCGAACTTGCGCACGTCCGGGATCTGGAGGGTCACGTCGGTGGGCCTGAAAAGTTTCGGGTCGGGCTTGGAGGGGACGGGGCACTTGGCCAGTTTCTTGAGCAGCGCCAGGAACTCGCCCACTTTTATGACGGTAGTGCCGCCGATGTTGTAGGCCTGGCCGAACTCACAGCGGTTCATGGCCGCCCAGTAGGACGCCATGGCGTCGCGCACGTCTATGAGCGTGCGCGTGGAGTCCAGGTTGCCGTGCAGCAGCGTCTTCTGCAGGCCGGCCTCGATGCGGGCCACCTGCATGGCGAACGACGTGGCGAACAGGTCCGCGCGGCGCGGGTTGAGGTAGGCGAACATGCGGGTGCGGATAACCTTCATGCCGTAGTTGGCGAAGTAGGTGTAGCCCAGCAGGTCCTGCGCCGCCTTGGAGACGGCGTACGGGCTGGCCGGGCGGAAGCGGCATTCCTCGGAGATCGGCACGTCCTTCTTTTCCACCTGGCCGTAGACCTCGGAGGTGCTGCACAGCTGTATTACCGGGTTGGCGCCGGAAGCGCGGACCGCTTCGAACAGGTTGGCCGTGCCCATGACGTTGTTGTTGAGCACCGCCAGCGGCGTGGCGAAGGAGGCGCGCACGTTGGCGTGGGAGGCGATATGGAAGATGCCGTCGGGGCGCACCGCGCGCACCGTGTCCAGCACGGACTTGAAATCCAGCAGGTCGCATTCGTGCAGGGTCACGCGGCCGCGGCACAGGGCGAGGTTCTTGCCCGAGGAAGTGCTGTGCCAGCGCGAGATGCCGTGGACGGCCGTGCCGGGGTGGTTGTCCGCTATATAGTCCGCCAGGTAGCTGCCGCCGGAGCCGGTGATGCCGGTGATTATGACCCGCTTGAATTTCCTGTTCTTCATCAGACGTTCCCGTACCTGGAATTGCGCAGGATCGCGTAGCCTTTTATGAGCTCGTCGATGCCGTCGTCCAGGGAGTAGCCGGGGCGGAAGCCCGTCTTCTCTATCTTTTCGTTGGAAACTATGTAGTCGCGCTTGTCCACGTCCTCGCCTACCGGGGACTCCAGGTAGACGAACTTGGGCAGGTGCTCCTTGATCTTGGCGCAGAGCTGCAGTTTGGAGAGATTGGCCTGGCTCAGGCCCACGTTATAAGCCCCGCCGCGCATCTTGCCGAACTTGTTGAGCACGTGGGAGAAGGCCTTGGCCACGTCCATGATGTGTATGTAGTTGCGGCGGAAGTGGCCTTCGAAGATGATGACGAAGCGGTCGGTGACGGCCCGGTAGACGAAGTCGTTCACCAGCAGGTCCAGGCGCATGCGCGGCGACATGCCGAACACCGTGGCCAGGCGCAAGCTGACCGAATTTTCGCGGGCCAGTACGGCTTTCTCCGCGTCCACTTTTACGCGGCCGTAGAGGGAAATGGGGTTCAGGGGTGTCTTTTCGGTGCAGTACTTGTCTTTGGCGCCTATGCCGTAGCCGCTGTTGGTGGTGGGGTAAACTATGCGCTGCTCCCTGGCGGCGTTCCTGGCTATCCAGCGCACCGCCTCGAAGTTGACGGTTTTGGCGGCGGTGACGTCGTTGTCGCAGAGCGGGGCGCCTACCAGCGCCGCCAGCGGGATGACCACGTCCGCCTTTTTCAGCAGAGGTTTAACCTTGCGCGGGTCGCGCGCGTCGCCGCGCACCACGTTGAAGGCTTTGTTGCGGCAGCAGTCGGCCAGGGAATTCTGGCCGTACATGAAATTATCCAGCACGGTGACCCGGTGGCCCAGCGAAAGCAGCTGCGGTACCAGCACCGACCCAAGGTAACCGGCCCCGCCGGTTACGAGTATGTCCTGTCCCATTTTTATCTCCGTCGCGGCCCTCGCGGGCCGCTATATCTTTCCAGTTAAGAACCGTTTCGTCAGTTCTATGAAATAGTCTATGTGTTCCTCGTTGATGTCCTGGTGCAGGCCGATGTGCAGGCCGTTGTCGGCGCAGTATTCCGCCTCGGGGAATTCGCCGAGCTTGTGCCCCAGGAAAGAGAAGCCCGGGCACTGCGTAGGCATGGAGAGGAACAGGCTGCGGGTGTCCACGCCGTTGTCTTCAAGGTACGTCATGAGCTGGTCCCGGGTGAACTTGGCGCCGGGGGGCACCAGCACGGGGAAAGCGTAGGGCGCCATCTCCTCGCCGGCCACTGGGTCTATGGTCAGCAGGTGCGGTTTGAGGGCGGCGAACTGCTTGTGGATATACTTGAAATTGCGCAGGCGCGCCGCGAAGATCTTGGGGTAGATGTCCAGGTAGCCCAGGCCGATGGCGGCCTCCAGTTCGTTCATCTTGGCGGAGAAGCCCACGCGCTCGAAGATGAAGCGGATGTCGGTGCCGCGCTTGAAGCGCTTGTCGCAATGGCCGCCGCTGACGCTCATCATGCAGGTTTCGCATTTGCAGGCGCGGCCGTGCGCGCGCAGCGAGCGCAGGGTGTTGGCGTATTCCGGGTTGTTGGTGGCCACTATGCCGCCCTCGCCGGTGGAGATGACGTGCGCGATGTAGAGGCTGAAGGCCGCCATGTCGCCCAGCGTGCCTATCTCCTTGCCGCGGTAGGTGCCGCTCTGCGCTTCGGCCGCGTCCTCCACCACCAGCAGTTTGTGCTTCTTGGCGACGCGGTTAACGGCCTCCATGTCGGCCGGTTTGCCCATCAGGTGCACGGGCATGATGGCCCTGGTGCGCGGGCCGACGGCGGCCTCTATCTTTTTAGGATCGATGTTGAGGGTGGTCCGTTCTATGTCCACGAATTTGGGGATAAAGCCGGCCTGCAGCACGGCGTTGCCGGTGGCCACGAACGAGAGCGACGGGACGATGACCTCGTCGCCGCGTTTGGCGCCGAGGTCGTAGAGCACGGCCAGCGCCAGCGCGTCGGCGTCGGTGCCCGAGGACATGGCCACGGCTTCCTTGGTGCCGACCAGCTTGGCGAAGCCGCGCTCGAATTCGCGCACCAGTTTGCCGCCGGAGATGCGGCCGGAGTCCAGCGCGCCGTTCACCAGCTGTTTGGTCTTGTCGGTTATCGTTATCGTGCCGAAGGGGTAGCGGAGTTTTTTCATACCAGATGCCCTGCTTTCCTGAGTACGGCTTCCGCCGTTGCGTATCTTTCCGGGGTGCCAATATCGAGCAGCGGCGCCGCGGTCCTGAACCCGTAAAGCCTGCCGAGCCGGGGGAACAGGTCGTATTCGAAAGAGTATTTTTTGCCGGCGGGTATTTCCGCAAGCAGCGACCTGTCCAGCAGGTAGACTCCCGCGTTCACCAGGCCGCCGGCCTTGCGCCCCGTCTTTTCAAGGAAGGCGGTTATCCGGCCTCCGGCCGCCAGCCGCACCGTGCCCACGTCGCCGCGGCCCGAGGGTTTGGCCAGCGCCACCGAGGCCAAGGCCCGCTTGCGCCGGTGGAAGGCCGCGAAACGTTTCAGGTCCACCGCGCAGAAAGAATCCCCGTTGAGTACCAGGAAGCTGGTCCCCTTTATGAGCCGCCGCGCGTTCTTTACCGCGCCGGCCGTGCCCAGGGGTTTGGCTTCCACGGAGACGGCTACGTCGGCCGCCGCGGCGTAATGCCGCTTTATGACCCCGGCCCTGTAGCCGGCGCACAGCACGAACCTGCGCACTCCGCGCCGGCGCAGGCCCGCCAGCAGCAGGTCCAGAAAAGGCTTGCCGGCCACCTCGGCCATAGGCTTGGGGCGGCCTTTAACCGCCGCCCGCAGGCGCCGTCCGAGGCCGCCGCAGAGGATGACCGCTTCCGGGCCGGTCATTTCCAGTCGGTCCCGTGCGAATAATAAATTATCTGGCTGCCGAAGTACTCGAACTTAAAGGGAATGAACAGCAGGTCCTTCAGCGCTTCCTTTATCTTCGCCTGCTTTTCCGGCTCGGCGTAAAAGAGCATGAACCCGCCGCCGCCGGCGCCCAGCAACTTGCCGCCTTCGGCGCCGCAGCGCAGCGCGGTCTCGTGGATCTGGTCGATGTGGGAGTTGCTGATCTTGCCCGACAGGGAGCGCTTCATCTTCCAGGTCTCGTTGAGCAGGCGTCCGAAAGCCGGCAGGTCCGGCTTGTGCGCGGTGACGAGCCCGCAGGCCTCGTCCACCAGGGCGGCCATGCGCTCGAGCTCGCGCCCGTTGCGCCCGACGTTGGCTATCTGTTCGTGCGCTATGTCGGAAGCGTTGCGCGACAGGCCGGTAAAGACCAGCATCAGCCGGTTCTCCAGGGCCGCCACGTTCTCCGTGGTCATGATCACCGGGGAAACCACTATCTCCCGGTTGGGAAGGAATTCGATGCGGTTAAAGCCGCCGTGCGCCGCGAACACCTGGTCCTGCGAGCCCACGTTCTCGGCTATATCGTTCTGCTCTATGTCGATGGCGAGCTCGCCGAGGTCGCCCTTGGAGATGGCCTTGCCGTCCATGGCGTGCATGGCGTTGAGCAGCCCCACCGTGAAGGCGGAGCTGGAGCCCATGCCGGAGCGGGCCGGGATGTCCCCGTCGTGGTGTATGGAAATGCCTTTGGCGTACTTGAGGCGTTTGAGCACGGCCTTGACCGCCGGGTGGGCGATCTCGTCTATCTCCTTTACGTTCTCCATGCGGGAATAGACGATGCGGTGCTTGTGTTCGAAGAAGGGGGGGAGTTCGCGGACTATGAGGTAGCAGTATTTGTCTATGGCGGCGCCCAGCACCTTGCCGCCGTGCTTGAGATACCAGGACGGGTAGTCGGTCCCGCCGCCGAAAAATGAGATCCTGTGCGGAGTCTTGGTTATGATCATAGGCCCGGCCGCGCCGGAAACCAATATTATATTAATAATTAAAGGCCGTTCAAACGGCGGCCGGGGTCAGCCGCGGCGGGCGGCTATGGCGAACAGCTGGGTGCCGCGCCCGGGCCGCGTCAGCCTGTAGTAGAGCATCATCCAGAAGAAGACCGGGAAGGTGAACACGTGCAGGACGTCGTAAAAAGCCTTTACCAGCCGCTGGCGCGTCCTGGCCGAGCGCAGGAAGCCGGGCGTGCCGGCGCCGGCGGCGGCCGCCGCGGTGAAGGTGACCGAGTCGGGGGTGCCTTTGGGCAGCAGCACGGCCCGCGCCGCCTTCATGGCCAGTTCCCGCAGCGCGCTGATGAAGCGCCGCGAAAATTCCCAGACCGGCAGGTAGGAAGAATCCAGCCGAACTATCTCCAGCCCGTGGCTGGCCAGGAAGGCCGTAAGCGCGCCGCGCGTCCAGCGGGTCAGGTGGTGGGGCGGCATGTCGAAATAATCGCGCCCGAACGGCAGCGGCCGGTCGGTATTGGGCGTGGTCAGGGCCAGCTGCCCGCCGTCTTTGAGCAGCGAGGAGATCCGGTCCAGTTCGGCGTTGGGATCGTCGAGGTGTTCGATGCAGTCGAAATAGGTGATGAGGTCGAACTTCAGGCCGGGGAATTTTTCGCGGAAGGCGTTAAGGTCGCCCATGAAGAGGTTGGCGAGGCCTTTTGCGCGCGCCGCCGCTATGGCCTCGGGGTTGATGTCTATGCCGTAAGCCTCGAAACCGGCCGCCTGCGCCATCGCCAGGAAGACGCCGGTGCCGCAGCCTATGTCCAGCGCCAGCCGGCCGCGTCCGTCTTGGCCGCGCAGTACCTCTTTAAAATGGGGCTTGGGGGTTTCCTCGTAGCCGGCGGCGCTGGAGAACCTGGCGTACCAGCCGGCCCCCGGGTTTTTAAAGGGGTCCGCGAATTCCACGCCGCAGCCGGCGCAGCGCAACACGGCGTAGGAGGCCTTGTCCACCGGGTCCAGCCAGGTTTCCAGGCGCGTGTGCGCGGAGACGGAGCCGCAGACGGGGCAGTTCACGCGGCGCTCCCGGAGCGCGGAGAGCGCAGCCTGGCGTAGAAGGAGTGCAGGCGCAGATAAAGGGAGGGGCTCAGGACGGAAAAGACCAGCGTCGCCGCGGTGAAAAAACGGCGCGGGGAGGAGCTGCGGAGGACCTCTTTTATGATGGTCCCCAGCGCGGCCCGGCGTTCGCCGCGGCGGGAATAGTAGAGGACGCGGGCTTTGGCAAGTTCCATGGGCAGCGGCACGTTCGTCTTCTTTATATCCACGCCGGCCGCCTTAAGCCTGGCGGCCAGTTCCTTAAGGATCACCGCCTTGACCTTGATGTAGTTGCCCAGGCGGCGCGTGTCCGCCATGGTGCCGGCGAACCAGTTGGCGCCGTGGATCTTCTTGAAGCCGAGCACCGAATTTATGGACCGGACGCGGGAGTGGATAAGGATGCAAAGGTAAAGGTACTCGTCGGCGCAGTAGAAGAGGCCGGCGGGCACGGGCAGGACCCTGTCGAGGAAGGAACGGCGGAAAGCCAGCCCGCTGGTGCCGGTGAAACTCGCCCGGCCTTCCAGCAGGTCCTTGAGTTCGTAATGGTCCGGCCGCCGGTCGAACTGCTGGCTCAGCGGGTTGCCGGCCGGGTCCACGTCCATCATGAAATGCTGCACCATGCCGATATCCGCGGCTTCGGCGAAGGCCGCGGCCGCGGCCTTGAGCTTGTCCGGTTTCCACGCGTCGTCGGCGTCCAGCAGGCAGACGAACTCCCCGGAGGCTTCCCTGAGCCCGGTGTTGAAGGCCGAGGCCTGCCCCGAGTTCTCCTGGTAAAAATATTTTACGCCTCGGCCGTACCTGGCCAGGCGCAGCGCGGTGTCGTCGGTGGAACCGTCGTCCACCACTATCAGCTCAAATTCCCCGCGCGGGAAGTCCTGCGCGAGTACGCTGTCCACCGCTTCCTCTATGTAGCGGCCGTAGTTGTAGGTGCCTATGATGACCGAAAATTTCACGCCGCCCCTCCGTCCCGGCCGAAGCCGGCGGTGCGCGCCAGCAGGGCCAGGTCTTCTCTGGTAACGCCTTTCAGCAGCAGCAGCGCGGCGGCGTAGGCAGCGGCGCCCGCCCCGATAAGGAGAAAAACGTTGCGGCCGCCCAGGGCCGCCAGCAGCAGCGCCATCAGCGCCGAGGCCGCCAGCGGCTTCAGGGACTGCCTGAGCGGCACCGTGTAGACCGCGCGGGTCTGGAAATAATAGACGGCGTTGGTGACGCCGTAGGAGGCCACGAAGGAGGCCGCCAGCCCGACGGAGCCGTAAACCGGGATCAGCAGCAGGCCCAGGGCCACCGACAGCAGCGCCTGCGTGAAGCTGATCCAGAGGTTCTTGTTCTGCTTATGCGCGGCCAGCAGCGAGAAGGAAAAAATATTGTTCAGGAAGATCAGGTACGGCAGCACCGCCAGGACCTTCAGGAGCAGCCCGGCCTCCAGGAATTTGTCGCCGTAGATCAGGTGGATGATGGGGTCCGCCAGCATGAAGAGCCCCGTTATGGCGGGGTAGCTGACTATGGCCATCCATTTCAGCGTCACGTCCATTATTTTTTTGAAGGTTTCGGGGTTGTGCAGGTAATGCTTGGAGATGGCGGGGAACACCGCCGCGGCATAGGCGACCAGGGCCTCGACGAGGATCCAGATGATCTTGTAGGCGGCGGAGAAATAGCCCACTTCCTGCGTACCGCGCGTGAAGCCCAGGATGGTCACCCCGGAGTTGAGGACTATTATGGTCATCACGCCCCAGACGGCCACCGGCAGCGTCTGCCTGAAAACCTCTTTGGAGAATTCCGGGACGAAGCGGAAAGCGTAGCCGGGATCGAGGCGGCGGTAGGCCAGGAACATGAAGAGGACGGCGGCGGCCTGCGCGGCCAGCAGCAGCAGCGGGATGCGCGGCAGGTCGGCGCTGCCGCCCACGAACAGCAGCACGGCGCCCAGGTAGACCAGCCCCTGCAGGACCGCGGCGGCGCCCAGGAATTCCATCCGCTCTATGCCCTGGAAGACCCAGTCGAAGGTAAGCACGTTGGCCGTGAACATGGTCAGGCCGTAAGCCGCGGTGAGCAGTTTCAGTTCCCGGCCCTGCGGCATGAAAAAGGCGAAAGCCGCCAGCAGCGTGAACGAGGCCAGGCCCAGCACCAGCTTCAGGCTGATGTTGGCGTTGATGTAGTCTCCCTGGCCGGCCTGCCGCTGGGCCAATTCGCGGATGCCTACGGTGCCCAGGCCCAGGTGCGCCAGGATGGCGAAATAGCTGACCAGCGCCAGCGCGAAGTTCATGGCCCCGAAATCCTCCGGGCCCAGCACGCGCGCCAGGTACACCACCGTCATCAGGCCGAAGGCCTTTGAGACGGCGTTTGAGAAGGTGAGCGACAGGAAATTCCTGAAAATAGTGCTGCCGGCGTTCATGCGATTAAAAAGTATACTAAAAATGGGCAGGGTTTACGGGGTGCGGCCAAAATTGTAGTATTACTCCGCAAGAGAGGGGAAACCGCCGGCCGCGCAGTCCGCGGGATGGCCAGGGGAGCGGGTAAATTTATGGGAGAGACCAGGATCTATTCCGTCCGCGGTTGCGGCGGGCCTGAGAACACCGCGGCGGCGTTCCGCGAGGCCTTCGCGGCCGGGGCCGACGCCTGCGGCTGCGATATCCGCCGCACGGCAGACGGGCAGTTCGTGGCGTTTCGCGACGCTTCCGCGGGGAGGCTTTGCGGCCGCGGGTGGAAGATAGCCGCCACCGAGTGGGCCCACCTCAAGAGCCTGCGTGTGGCGGGCCGCGAACCCATAGCGCACCTGGACGATATCCTTAACATCCTTATATTACGGCCCGGAGCGGAATTTTTCCTGCGGCCGGCCGGCCTTGGCGAAAGGGATGCCGCCGACCTGGCCCTGCAGGTGGCGCGCGCCGGAGTGCAGGACCGTGTCTTTATGACCGCGAGGCCCTGCGGGCGCGCCCTGCTGGCGGCCGCCGCCGGCGCCGTGCCGGCCATTGGCCTGGCGGTGACGCCGCGCACCGTTTACGACCTTGTGGGCGCCGCGTGGAAGGCCGGGGCCGCCCGCGCCTGCGCCGGCTGGAGCTGCCCGTTCTCCAAAACCCTGTTTTACGCTTCCGCTTCCGCCTTCGGCCTGCGGGCGCAGTGCGAAGAGGCCGCCGCCGCGGGCGTGGAAATTTCGGCCGGCCCGGCGGACCACCCGCGCGACGTGCGCCGGCTGCGCGCCCTGGGCGTGAAGGCGGTCTGGACCAACGACGTGGAAATGGCGGCCAGGTACATCTAAGGGTCTGTTAGGGAATTAATGACACATTTGGAGGCGCAGATTTGAGACATATGCGAGGCGCGACGATTGAACACTGCTTTAGTAGTGTGAATGAGGAGCAACGAAGTAGATGGCCAAAGATGCGCCTCCCCCTTGGGGGCCAAGGCAATTTTGGGCTGCGACTGCGTCGCGAATTCGCTTACATAGCGCTGCTATGCCACGCTCTTCGCTCCTTGTCTCGCTCCAAAATTGCCCTGGCAAATGTTTCATTAATTCCCTAACAGACCCTAAGGACGGCTATGTTCAAGAAAATACTTCTAGTGGACGACGATAAACTGGTGCTGAATTCCACCAAACGCTACCTGGAGGGCCAGGGCTTTAACGTGGCGGCGGCCGACAACGGCGCCGAGGCGGTGGCGCTGGCCAGCGATTTCACCCCCGACCTGGTGGTGACCGACGTGGAGATGAAGGGGCTGGATGGCTTTGCGCTGTGCAAGGCGCTCAAGGAGACGGAGGGTTTCTCCGGCATCCCCGTGATCATAGTCTCCGGGCGCAAGGTCAGCGAGGACGATATCCTGGCCGGCTACAATAAAGGCGCCGACGACTACGTTATAAAGCCGTTCTCTTTCCCGGTGCTGCTGGCCAAGATGAAAGCCGTGATGAAGCGCTACGAGGGCGTGGCCGCCAAGACCGAGAAGATAAAGAAGCTCGGCATGCTCATAGACCCGGCCGGGCGCACCGTTTCCATAAAAGGCTCCATCATAAACCTGACGCGCAAGGAATTCGACCTGCTGATGGCGCTGATCACCGAGGAAGGCCGCCTGCTGGCCGTGCCGTACCTGCTGGAGACCGTCTGGGGTTACGACCCGGCCAGCTACAACGACCCGCATACCGTTGGCGTGCACGTTTCTTCCCTGCGCAAGAAGCTGGGGGCCGACATAGGCGCCCATATTACCAGCGTTACCGGGCACGGTTACAAATTTGACTGAAATTTGACGTTTTTTTGTCCTTTACAGGACCCCCTGCCGACTAGACTATAGTCAGGACCAGGAGGGGTTATGAAAAGGACCATTAAAATCTTCCTCAGCTTAGCCGCCGCGGCTCTGCTCCTCGTGTCCGGCAACGCTTTCGCCGCCGAAGACGTCTACAAGAAAATGGCGAACAACTTCGCCAAGTACTCCACCAGCAACAAAGTCAAGAACGTGGCCGTGATCGGGTTTTCCCGCAAGGCCAAGACCTCCCGCGAGGAGACCGAGTACGTTTCCGAAAAACTGCTCAGCTGCCTGGTGGCCTCAGGCAAGGTGAACCTGCTGGAACGCTCCCAGCTGGATAAGGTGCTGGAAGAGCGCCGCCTGTCCGCGGCCGGGGTGGCGGAAGAGGCTCCGGACGGCTCCCCTAAGAAGATGAACCCTTCGGACGCCATAATAGTAGGGACTATCTTCGGCACCAAGGACCAGCTCATGATCATCGCCAAGATGATAGACCCGCTTACCGGCGCCGTGCTGCACACCGTGGAGGCCAATACCGAGCGCCAGTGGGAGATCCTGCCCGAGCGCCCCGAGTTCTCCTTCGACGTGCCCGACCTGAAAGAGATAGCGGCGATGTTCGGGGAGGACGACATTCAGCCGGCCTTCGTGGATTTCCGCGACGCGCCGGTCAGCCTGAACACGGAGATGTGCAACTCGCGCAAGCAGGCCCTGATGGCCAAGCAGCTGGCCGCTCTCGACGTCAAGGCCCGCTACTGGGCGCTGCAGATGCGCGACCCGGCCTTCAATTCCGGAGCCCTGCGCCGCAACCCCGGCGGCGAGATAATGGACGAAGCCGCCAGGCAGAAGTTCTACGGCCTGCTCAACGCCTACCACAGGGATGGCGCCGCGCCGGCCCTGAGCCCGGAGGAATTCTCCTCCATCACCGCGCTGGCGGCGGAGGAAGGGCGGATCTCGGACGAGTGCGGGCTTCATTGAGGCCGCGGGCGCGGCGCGGTGTTCAGGTTGTTGCTGCCGGCGGCCGGCTAGGCGCCGATGGCTTTGTCCGCGAGGGCGCGGATCTCGTCTATACCGAAAGGCTTTATCAGGAAGCCGTCCACTTCTACTCCGGGGACGATGGGACTGGTGATGTTGGAGACGGAACCGGTGATGACGATGATCTTTACCGCCGGCCAGCCCTGCCTGATGCGCTTGATCACTTCCTCGCCGCGCATGTCCGGCATCTTCAGGTCGCAGATCACCACGTCGAAAGCTTCGCGGCCCAGCAGGTCCAGGGCTGACGCGCCGTCGGCCATCTCGGTAACGGCCCAGCCGCGGCTGGCCAGCGCGCGCCGCACGTAGTTGCGCACCAGCGCCTCGTCGTCTATTATCAGGATCTTTTTCCCCATAGGGTCAGACCGGCAGGCTGATGGTGAACGTGGACCCCTGGCCCGGGGCGCTGTGTGCCTTTATGGCGCCGTTATGTTTATGGATTATCCCCAGGCAGACGGAGAGCCCCAGGCCCGTGCCCTTGCCCACCGGCTTGGTGGTGAAGAACGGGTCGAAGATCTTATTTATGATATCGGGCGGGATGCCCGCGCCGGTATCGGTGATGGAGGTCATCAGCAGTTCGGCGCCGCCCGGGGTTTTTAGCAGGCTGGTCGCCACGGTCAGTTCGCCTCCGTCGGGCATGGCGTCGCGCGCGTTGGTGAACAGGTTCAGGAACACCTGCATCAGCTGCTGGAAATCCGCGCTTACCATGGGCAGGGCCGGCGCCAGCTGGCGGGTTATCTTTATGTGTTTGAGCTCCATCTGCCGCGCGCAGAGCGTCAGCGTTTCCTCTATGACCTCGTTGATGTTGACCTGCTCTATAGTGGCCTTTTCCTGCCGCGAGAAAGACAGCAGCGAGACGATGATCTTTTTGCAGCGGAACACGGCCTTCTCTATTTCCTTGATGTCGGCGTAGTTCTGGCTGCCCTTCTCCAGATTCTCCAGCACCAGCTGCGCCAGGCCCAGGATGCCGGACAGGGGGTTGTTTATCTCGTGGGCGAGGCCGCCGGCCAGCTGGCCCAGCGCGGACATTTTTTCCGCCTGGATCAGCTGCCCCTGCGTTTCCTGCAGCTGCCGGTAGAGGCTGGAGTTGCGCAGCGCCAGGTTCACCAGCGACCCGAAAATGCGCGCGCGCTGCATGTCGTCCTCGGTGAAATAGGCTTCCTCCTCGTCGCGGTTGATGCAGATGAGGCCGGCGGGCTTGTTGTCCTCCACCAGCGGCAGGAAGAGGGAAAATTTTATCTTCTCGAGGTTCTTGATGTCGGAGAATCTTTTTTCCAGCCCCGGGGCCTCCACCAGTTGCAGGGCCTTGGCGGCTTCGGCCGGCTGGGCCATTACGCGCGCGCACATTTCCAGGCGCGAGGACAGCGCCTCCTCGGTTTCCAGCCCTCCGGAAACCGCCACGCGAGGCTTGCCGTCGCGGTCGGGCAGCACCAGCAGCGACTCGTCGGCCTTGAGGATGCGCGTGACGGCGTCTATGATGACGCGCAGCTGGTCTTCCGGCTTTATGGTGGAAAAGATCACCTTGGCGATGTCGTTGAACTTGCGCTTCTCCAGCGCGCGCTCCACCACCTTCAGCAGTTCCTTCAGTTCGAACGGCTTGTGCAGGTAGTCGAAAGCGCCTTTGCGTAAGCTCTGGATGGCGGTGCTCATGGTGCCGTGGCCGGTGGCGATGATCACTTCCAGCTCCGGGTCTATTTTCTTCATCTCGCCCAGGGCGGTGATGCCGTCCATCTCCGGCATCTGGATGTCCATGATGGCCAGGTCGAATCTTTCCTGCGATACGCGCTTGAGCCCCTGGCTGCCGTTGTAGGCCACCGCCGCCGTGTAGCCGTTGGCCTCCAGCGTGGCCAGGATCATCTCGGCTATCTGGGCTTCGTCGTCGACTATAAGGATGTTCGCTTTTGCCGTCATGGTAAGCCAATTGTATAAAAAATAGCCGGCCCGGGGCGGGAAAAGCAAAAAGCCCCTTGCGGGGCTTTAAAATTGGAACGGAGCTTCAGGGTGAAAGTTCGACACTACTTTGCGTCACATCCCGAGGTTAACTTATAAATACCGCTGATCAGCCGTGAAATCTGCGGTAGGGGCCCACACGCCGGCCCATCAGAGGGCCGGCTGCGGGCTCGCTCTGCTCCACCATAAGGTGCCCCGCTCTTATTGCAGATACAGAAAATTATTCCCCGCGCGCACTGCAAAGAGTTTATAAATGTTTACCTTGCAGACTCTGCCCGCGCTAGCCAGTGGCTGCGCCACTCGCGGCGCGGGCTTGTTCCTGTTAACGTTGAGGAGCATTAATGCCGGTGGCCCCGGAATAATAAAACACCGCCCCGGCGCCCGCTGCTGCGGCCGCCGCGGCGGTCTTTTTTGTCAATTATTTGTAGCCACCGGCAGAGGCAGAGCCCAACAAAAAATAAGGTGGGACCAGGGCGGTCGCGGCTTGCCGCGGGATGGCCGCCGCCCCCGCCCTGGCCCGGCCTATTCCCCAACTTGTGGGCCGTCTGCGTGATTTTGTAAGGACAATTGTTATAGAATAGGCCATGGTTAGGCTATGGGCAACTCGATATTAATTACCGAAGACGAGAAGTCTTATCTCAGGTCGCTTTCTCAGTATTTCACGCTATTGGGCTTTACCGTCCATGCCGCTACAAATTCTAAGGACACTATCCGCCTCGCTTCCGAACATCTCCCAGACTGTTTTCTGCTGGACTATAACCTCGGCGATGAGACCGTCGCACCGGCCTGTCTTTTTATCCGTTCACACTCCCAGCTCAGGAGCGCGCCAATTATTGTCCTGAGCGGCGCGCATGAAAAGGCGGAAGAGTGCTATAACAACTGCAACGCCGACCTGTTCCTTGAAAAGGGTAAGCCTTTTACCGAAGTGGGGGCGGCGGTCAAACGACAGTTGCGCCGCATGGCGGTGCCGCCTTCTGTAAAATCTTCGGATATTGTGGTTTCTGAGGAGCGCCTGAGCATTACAAGAGAAGGCTATTCGGAGATACTGCTCTCCGCGGAGCAGTTTAAGCTCTTCTTGCTGCTTTTTCAGAGAAGTCCAGGATTTGTTTCCGAAGATGAGATTTGCTCCGCCGTTCTCAACTCTGATTGCGGGGACAAACGGGAAGCTATAAATATGCTTGTTTACCGGCTGCGGAGCCGCCTTGGACTACGGCTCGGAAAGCGGATAAAGAGCCGGAAGCGTCTCGGTTGGGCTTATGTGCAGCCCAGGGTCCGGGGCGAGGCGCCGCCAAAGTCATCCGATGAAACTGCCAGTCGCTAAGTTCAGGCTCCCTGAAAAAGCAGTGTTGTAACCCGTTTTCGGGGTCTTTTTGGGACCCGATTCGCCATTTTATTCTCATTGGTAAAACCCGCTAAATAATAACGCTAGCGTTATTGACAATCACACTGGCACCCCATATACTATTGCCGGGAATTTGATTTTATGCTGGCATCGGTAGAGGGGAAGCTATGAAAGATCTCAAATACGCCTTGTTTCTTGGCATTATGGTCTTTGCCGGGGCATACGTCTGGGCCATTCCTGCAGGCTTCAACATCCAGGGACGGCTTACGGACGCCAACGGGGTTAATAAGGATGGGACCTTACAGATAAAATTCTCGGTTTACCCAGGGGATATAGGAGGATCTCCAGTCTGGGAAAAGAACTTTACCTCTGTTGTGGTCAAGAACGGCAATTTCCAGGTTATACTCCAGGGGCAGGGAGATAATTCAGTGCAACTCGAAACGGCTGTAAAGGACCTGGAGGCCGCCTATGTGGAGATAAAAGTGGGCACAGAGGCTCCGCTGGTGCCGCGGCAGCCGCTATTGCGCTCTCCATTCGCCTCGTCGGATAAGATTGTTTCCAAAACAGACGTGCTGGTGCAAAGCGACAGCCAGAGTTCCGGCTCCGGACTCATAACTCTGCGCACTGGCAGCGCTGACCGCCTCACCATCCTTAATAACGGCAATGTCGGTGTAGGGAACAATGCCCCGGATAAAAAGCTTGTGGTCTCGGGCGATGCGGCCATAACGGGCAACCTCTCCGCCGGCAACTTGGTCGGTGCGGTTATGTTCTTTGCCGGGGCCGCATGCCCAGCGGGATGGCTTCAGCTTAACGGTGCCGCGCTGCAGGCGTCCGAATACCCGGGGCTTTTCACCCAAATCGGGTATCTCTATGGCGGAAGCGGAGCCAGTTTTCTGCTTCCAAACATGACCGATGGCTCTTTTATCCGTGCCACCGGCGGAAACGCCGCGCCTGTCGGCGCAAAACAAGCGGATGCTATTATCTCTCATACGCACACCACGCCGTCACTGGGCTACTATCGGGATTATGGGCCAGGCAGATATGGCCTGAATGATTATGCCCCGGGAAATGTCCCAACAAACAGCCAAAACCCGCCTGGCGCGGCGGAAACTCGACCCTTGAACTATTCCATGACGCCGTGCATAAAATTTTAGTGTTCAGCGGCAAGTGGCATATGAGACTGGGAGGTAAATTTATGTCTTCGTTAAAACTGTCGGTTCTTGTGGTAGTTTCAATGCTTCTGGGAGCAAAAGCCATGGCCCAGGAAGTCTCTGGCTCTTTTATCCCATCAATTTTTTGGGATGCGAATGTGGACAAGGGGATTTTGCTTATCTCCCCGGATAAGATGGAAATCTTTGATCGAAAAGGTGCCGCTTACGGCGAGATAACCGCGAAAGGCCAGGTCTTGAACGTGTACATGTCACCAGACGGAAAGAAACTGGTTTACTCCACAGCCACGGGCTTGTGGATGGTGAAGCTTGACACAAAGACGACAAGTGCGCTTGCCTCCGGGTTTTGTAACTACTTCTCCTGGGATGGTGCAGGGACAAGCTTTACGTTTGCGATCTATGCGAAAACGGAAGGCACTGGCGCCAATGCGTATAATATCAGGCTTTTCTGGGCCGACGGGGACGGGAAGAACCTGAAGCAAGTTTATCCGTGACGATGCGCGGCCTAACCAATGGCGGTATTACACAATGCCGGGAGATGAAAAGGCGGAAAGGTTTGTTATGCGAAAACTAGGAGCGCTTGTCTGGTGCTTGCTGTTCGCGCCCCGCTGCTTTGCGGTAGAGCCGGCTACTGGGCAGGGGGTGGACCGTATTGGGCAAGGTGATTTGAGGAATCTCTATAAGGAACTAAAAGAGCAAAAACGGGATAAGGATGTCGAAATTTATTATAAGCAGGAAACCGTTATAAAAGAACCGGAGGACCAGGACGCATACCTGAAGCATTTGCTTAGCGAATTGAACAAGACGCTGAAAAAAGGCAAAAAACAGGGGGTGGTGAGACGGGTGCAGGGGGATCTGGTGGAAATAGACAAGGGCTCGGTGCATAAGATACGTGAGCGGGATGTGTACGTGGTATATGACTCCAGCGATCGATATAAAGCCAAACTGGAGGTGGAGGCGATTGCGGATGCTACCTCTATCGCCGTTAGTTATGAACGGGAAAAGAAAATAGAGCCTGGTGATGCAGTTAGGTTTCGCGGACAACGTAAATTGCTGGAGCTGGGATTGATATATGGATTTGATGGGATTGGGGGAAGTAGAAAGTATTCGGGATTAGGAATGATCTGGGAATATAATCTTCGCAACGGTTGGGGGGTCGATTTCCTCGGGACTAATTTTGAACGGATTTGGGAAAAGAGATTCGACGGGGAATGGCAGGATGGAAGATTCCGTATTCCCCTGGCGCTGGGAGTAAGAAAATATTTTTACTATCCATTTTGGGTTTCTCCCTTTGTCGGCTTGGGCGGCAGTTATCTAAAGGTGGATCTCACACATACTTATACTGGATATCCCGCCGCAGAGGGGGAGTCCCAGTTATCAACGATAAGACTTATGCCTTATTTTGTAATTGGCACGCAGTTCTCGGGCGCACAGTTCCATCTTAATCTTGAGGCACGGTATTTTCACGGCCCCAAGCTGAATATTGAGCCGGAACCTGTAAAAATACGCCCGACCATTTATTGCGGCTCGATTTCATTCGCCTGGTAACTAGCGCAGTGTGGTGTGGATTTCCGTGTGGGATCTCGATGGCGGTAGACGGGGACGAAAAAAATCTGAAGCAGGTGTGCCCGTGGAAGACGGGATTTATGGTAAGTGTATGAAGATAACCGGCAGAATCCTTCTGATTGCGATGCTTTTGGGCATTGTGGGGAATTCTTTTGCCGCGACAAAGACATTGACTCCCAGCGGGCAGACAAAATTAAACGATTGGGCGCAAAAAGTCGCCCGCATCTATGCGACTGCGTTGAAAAACATGTCCGCCAACAATGCCTCGGGGGAGAAAACGGTGTATGTCTATGCCAAGGATGCTTCCGGGTTTTCAACGAGCGGGAAGATCGTTGCAAATTATTCAAATCTGAACATGACGGCAGCCCCCGGCTGTTCAGCCGGGGCGACGCTTCCAGCGGGGGCGTCGCTTCCATGGGGTTGTCCCGGAGATCCGCGGTATGTGGAGTTTTCCGCGGCGGATCACGGCGCATATAACCCGTTGGGCTATAATTTTTTCAAGTTCGACACGTATGGTCCTCAGGAGCAGTGCCTGGTGGGGAGTTATGGTTTTGGGCTTTGTCTTGGCAGGACGGTCGTTTCGGCTACGCGGGCCTCGTGCATAATCGGTGCAAGAAGAGTAGGCTATAAGTTCCTTAACAACAACTACGCATATTGCCAGGTGGGCGAGGGATTTTTAGGGACAATCACCTCGTACACGATGCTGCCGGATGATAAATGTCTGGCGGCCTCCGGGTTGAAGACATCTTATGTTCCTGAACCTGTTTCCTGTGCAACTCTGTCTGCAACGGCGGTATTAAAAGATAAACTTCAGGCTTATCGGGCGTACCAGGCCGCCTGTAATTCCAACCTGCTGCCTGCCGCAGGAAACGTGGATCTGGCCGAGCTTGACACAGTGCTGAGCGAGATTGAGAACGGCATCCAGCTTTCCGCCGGGGACGTTCAGGGGGACACCAATCCTCCGCCTGCCCAAAACCCCTGGACGGCACAAATGCCAAAGTTTGAGGCGGGCGGCCTTGCCAGCCAGACATTCCTTGTCGGCGGCCTTCTCCCTGAAAAACTTAAGGTAAAAGTTACCAGCCCGGATGGAACTGGCCCAAGCGGCGTTCAGGTCGGGTTTTCTGTGGACAGCGCGCCAAGCGCGGATTGGTCTTTCGATAGCGGGAACGCGGGTCAGCCGGCAACTCTCGCCACCATAAATGGAACCGCTGAAACCGGATTTAAACTCGGAACTGCCTCCGGAACCTATTCAATAAAAGCGACCTGCGGGGACTGTTGTCCCAGTGAGGTTCGCTTTTCCGCTAAGGCTATTTCGGATAAGACAAGAATAAATGGGAAGATTAAAAATGGCCAATGCGGGAGCCTGACTTTCGGAGAGCGGGCCATCCCGGTTAATGCGGATGGGACGTTCGTGATAGATGATGTGAAGCTTATTGCGAAGGAGGAAAATGGCGTTACTAAAGTAGATTATGAGGATTTTCTAAGTGCCGGCGCCTGCCAGGTGGATGTGCTCTGCCCTGAAGGAAACGCGTTTCTGGGGGATCCCGGCTATCCCGGCTGCGGAAATGGCGCGCATAGAAACGCGGACCCACCGGCGGGCTATAAGAAGAAAAGGAAAAAACACTACGGGGTGGATATTCATGGCGCTGAAGGTTTTGTGGTAAGGGCGGTCAAGGCGGGAACGGTAATTCATGTGGGGGAATTTAAAAAAGGTGATGCATTGAGAAAAGAGAGTTTTGGCTGGATAGTGATTACAAAGACCAAGGTCGGTAATAGGTTTGAGTATATTATGTACGCGCATTTACAGGCGCCGACCCCAGAAGAAGATCCTCTTGTGAAAGTTCCGACAAGGCCCGGAGACATAGTAAATGCCGGCGATCCTATAGGGTTGATGGGGGCCACAGGCAATGCAAGTAAGGTCGGTTGTCCGCCGCATGTGCATATAGAGATGCGGCGCTCTTCTTTGGAGATTAAGACTATCAACAATACGGAATTAATGCCGGGAAAGGGCAGAGATTTTAATTCCGGGAAGGACACCTCAAATAAATTCATAAGTTCCAACGTGTTTTTAAACACCTGTGTGAAATGGAATAAAAAAGGAGAATGCCTTAAAAGGACCGATCCTAAAAATGCTCTAAAGAGTGACATTAATTCCGATTGTGAGTTGGGGTGTAAGTACTATGGGAAATGCACACAAAAGAAAAAATAATATGCTTAAAATAATTTTTCTCATTTTAGTTCTTCCGATGGCCGGAGCGGTTTTTGCCGAGCCGTATAATCCGGGGGAGGAGTTGTTCTTGACGCTCAGCCTGAGAGATCATAAATTAGGCCGGCCCTGGAAAGGCAATGATCTGTTTTTCTGCGATGACTTTAAAGGGATGTATCTTGAGGATTTCACGGGCGTGATAGACGACACTGTGACGCGGTATGACGACCGTGGGAACGTGATGTGGAGGAAATTCTTTCAATTGAGACCGACATTCTCCCCCGACTGTAAGTATATCGTTATGAAGACTACTGCTTCTGATACCGAGGGTTATATCTATGACGGCGAAACTGGCAAGTTGCTGGTTTACTCGAAACAGCTTTTGGGCTATGGGTGGGTGTATTTTTCAAAAAACAACAAGTACATTGTAAGCAGTGAAGGCTATGTGGAGCCCGGTGACTATGCAACACGGGAGGGCGGGGCCGTTACTGCTGTGGAAGGAAAGAGGATGTTGTTCAGCCGCAAGGAGGCGGCAGGGGAGCCTGTGTTTAATAATAGGTATTTTATCGGGAATGAGGCTGTTTACGATGGGAAGGGAAAAGTTAAATGGGTCCTGGATTATAACCCGCTGGATACAGCGGCAGATGCGGCTGGGCACAATATGTTCGGTTTTCCAATAGGACGGTATCCTCTTTTTGGTTTTTCCAAATACCCGGCGGAGCGGGTGTATGTGAATTTTAAGGCATTCTCTAAGGACGGCATGTATTTTGTGGTAGAAGAGTCACAGGATACGGATTCCGACGAAGTGAAAAGCAACTATTATCTTGGCAAGTGGAATGAAAAAGGGTTCGAGCGTATAAAAGAACTTCCCGCGGGGCTGTATCTTTTCTCGGATGACAGCGCAAAGCTTGCGATATCAACAACAGAACAACTGCGACTAATGGGGGTTGACGGGAAAGTGCTATGGGAAAAGCCGTTGATTAAACTAGCGGAAGCCGATATCCCGAGTGAATATTTGAGTAAAGGGAAAAAGTTTTCTTTGGGCTGTGGGAGAACTTCGTGCTCACCGTATATGCTCTTTGCGCAGAACAAATTAGTGGTGTACTACGGAGGGGTCTTTATCCCGGAAATGCCCGCTCGGTATCTCCCCGCACTGAAGGCAACAATTTATGATATGAATGGGAATATCCAGGATACCGTCAAGTTGACTTTCGGCGGAGAGGGGTTTGAGGAAAAGGTCCACTATGGCGTTCGGGACGGGAAATTGCAGTTTTTCTTGAGGGACAATGATGAGTATGTCCGGGTTCATTTTAAGCCTAATAATATTTTCGAGTTTTACAGGGGAAAGCTGAAGTCGGTAGGTGTGGAGAGCCGAAATGAAGCGGGTAAGGATTAAGGGCAGAATCGCCCTTGCGTGCGCTGTTCTGTGCGCAGCCGGTCTGGCCGCGCCGGAGGCCTATTGCACGGAAATCGAGGTGACGATTCCATTTAACGCTGAGCCTGTCCCGGGCGGGGAAACTTTCCTCCCGGACTTTGACTTTAATACGCGGCCACAGACATTACGGCTGCAGCCCGCAAATGCGCTGATTGTGGATCAAAACGATGCCGTCCGGCTGCGCGCTATTGCCGTGCTAGCCGACAACACTTATCCTGACGTCACCTCGGCAAAAGATATCCTTTTTGACTCGTCTAATACCTCGGTCGCAACCGTAACTCCGGAAGGGCTGATATTGCCGGTCGCTTCCGGAGAAACCGAAGTTTCTGCCCATTATCGAACATACGACTCCAATATCGGCGTGAGAGTTCTGCTTGGGCGCAGCATAACACGCCTAACACCGGTGTTTAACTGGGAGGCATTGGAAGAGTCCGTTGGAGTTGAATATCCTGCGGAAGATATGGATATCCCTCTGGACGACATACAAACAAACCTCGAGATGATTCCGGGAAGCACGGTACAGATGGAGGTCCTGGCGGCGCTTTCAGATGGAACTACTGGTCTCTTGACGTTTAATCGAGGCACAACCTATCGCTCATTGAACGAATCCACTGCAAAAGTAAACGAGTTCGGCGAGGTGTATGGGATAAGTCCGGGCAGTGCGATAATTGAAATCGTCCATGGCGGTAATTCCGCTTCCGCAACAGTAACCGTATTGAGGGCCGATGTAACCGCCCCGGAATCGCAATTAAGTTTCTCCGGGAAGACATTTTTTGATGGGGAGCGCATATTTGTTTCCTCCTGGGGATATCTGACTATATCCTCGACGGACCCCGTGGTTTCTGGAGAGTATACTGGCGCAATTTCTGTGGTTAATTATAGCTCCGATACTGCCCTGGTTTCTTCTGTTGACCAGCTTTCGGAATTGTATGTCGGACCGCTCTCTTTGAGTGATGGGGCGCATATATTGCAATTCGGCGCGGTGGATTACTTCGGCAACATGGAGGCCATTAAAACCAAAACAATTCATGTAGACGGCACGGCGCCGGGGCCGCTGGCGGATATTAACGTTGATGACGCCAGCCCAGGTGGCTGGAGCAATACCGGCGCCTTTAATATTTCGTGGACAGACCCGGACGAGGTTTCCGGAGTAGCCGGCGCCAGGATAAAATTCGGCGATGTGGCGCCGGGGGCTAACGAGGAGGGGGCTTTTTATCCCGCGGCCGGTTCGCTGGTGTATTCCTCCACAGAAATAGTAAGCGGCGTTAATGCTGTCTGGTTGTGGCTCGAGGATAACGTGGGCAACGCGGATCCGGCGATGGCCGCCAGCGTGGAACTGCGCTATGACGGAGGCGTTCCGGTCTCTACGGCATCGGCGCCGGCCTATTCCGGAACAGGAGTAGTGTCTGTGTCTTTCGGCGCAAATGACGCCGTGAGCGGCATTGCCAGTACCACTCTTTGGTGGCGGCAGGCCGGCGCGGACTGGTCCTCCGGCGCTTATGTCTTGGCCGGCAGCAGCGGGACGTTCAGTTTTGATGCGCATGGTGTGCAGGGTAACTGGGAATTCTATACGCGAGCCTGCGACAATGCCGGCAACTGCGAGTCTGTCCCGGTTTCAACAACCTCCGCTAAGGCCGGGTCCTATATTGATGTAACGGCGCCGGTAATCTCAAACGTGCGCGTGACGGAGATAGCCTATGACAGCGCGCGCGTTTCCTGGGACACGGATGACGCCGCGTCGGCGGTCCTGGAATACACCCTGCCCGGCGGCGGGACCTACAAGGCCTATGCGCCGGCTTTTAATACCAGCCAGAGTCTGCAACTTAGCGGGCTGGTCTACCCGGCAAACTATACTTTCAAGATAACGGCGGCCAATAAAACCGGACTCGGCGCCGTATACACTGACGGGGCGTTCTATGTGCCGCCCAAGATGACCACCAATATAGACGACCAGGGGGTGCTTAATACCGGCCAGCCCATAGTGATAGAGGTGACCAATCCTTATGTGTTCTCTATAACTTACACGCTTAATGGGCAGACCGTGACGCAGGTCGTGAGTACGAATATTCCGTTGCAGATTTATGTGAATCCCGGCCAGGGGCAGGCCAGCTTGTCTTTGAATCTGGACGGCTTCGTTTATTCGACCAGTTTTATAGTGGATACCGCCACCCGGACGGTATATCTTGCCCGGTTCGCAGTGGTGGACGGGGGAATGGACGCCGCACAGGGCGGCTATGCCGCGCTGGGGGCTGTGGGGCAGCCTCTGTCCAGTGAACTGTCCGGCATCAACAGTAAAGTGTTCCCCGGCTACTATGCCGCCATAGACCCAGCAGTCCCGGGCAGTATTGCCGACCTTGCCGCGGCCGCCGGCTCGGATAAGGACCAGGTTTTGTTATCCTGGACAGCGCCCGGCGACGACGCGCATGCCGGCACGGCCATGAAATATGATATCCGCTGGGCGACCATGCCGATAACCGCGGCTAACTTCCTGCTCGCGGCGAAGGCCGCGGAGGTCCCGTTCCCTGCGGTTTCCGGCAGCGGCCAGGAAACCAGGGTTTCAGGCCTGAACCTGCTCACGACGTATTATTTCTCGATACGGGCCGAGGACGAACTCGGCAACCGCGCCGGCCTTTCCAACGAGGTCGCCATTTTTAAGGGTTTCGTGAAAGCCGCCACGGTCACGGTGAACGGGGTCCCCGAAGTAACTTTCCTGGCGCCCGTGCCGCCAAGCGTAGCGCTCGTCAGCACGGTTTCCGCGACGGGGACCGTGGCCATAGCGTCCGCCGCTGCAGGCGGGTTGACGCTGGCGGGCAATATGTATGAGATAGGCCCGGAAACCACTTTTGATCCGCCGGCCGTGCTGACGTTCACTTACTCCACGGCAACGCTGGCGGCGCTGGGCTTATGGGAAACGGATATAGCCATATACGAGCATTTTGCGGGCGAAGGATGGGTTAAGCTGCCGGGGCAGGCGCTGGACACGACGGCACATAAAATTACGGTCCCGGTATCCCGCGTGGCGTCGCTTTTCGGCGTGTTCGGCATTGTCAAGGACCGCGCCGCGCCGGTGACGGGGATCTCCTATCTCGGGCCTGATCATCGCGCCGACGGCAAAATATTCCTTGCCGGCGGCTCCAGCGTTACCCTGTCGGCTTATGACCCGGTGGTCTACGGCACTTCCACCGGCGTGGCCTTTACCGAATACCGAATCGACCCCGGCACTTCACCCGCCTTTGCAGTCTACTCTGCGCCATTCAACTTGTCCGAAGGCTTGCGCCTGATAGAGTTCCGCAGCCGGGACCATGCCGGGAACTTTGAGGTTGCCGGGGCCACGGAGGTTTATGTGGACGCCTCCGCGCCGCAGACGAGCGCGCTCATTTCCGGAACCACTGGGCAGGAGGGTTGGTATGTTTCAGCCGCTACTGTGGCCCTGTCGGCCGTCGACGGCCTCAGCGGGGTGAAGGGGTTGTACTGGCTGAGCGGGGCGTCGACCGACACCCGGAAATATGTTTCCCCTCTTGAGTTCAGTTCCGAAGGGATACATGCCCTGCGCTATTATGCCGTGGATAATGTCGGCAACAGGGAAGAGGAAAAAGCGACGGAGATAAAAATAGATCTTTACGGGCCGCAGATCTCGGCGGTTAGCACTCCGACTGCCAATGCGGCGGGTTGGAACAATACGGATGTGAACGTTGTTTTCTCGGGGACTGACGCCGTATCCGGCCTGGCCGGCTGCGACGCTCCGAAGATGGTGACGGAAGAAGGGCCCGCTGTGCGGGTTTCCGGGGGCTGCGAGGACCGCGCCGGCAACCGTTCGCTGATGGAAGTGGCATTGAAAATAGACAAAACAGCGCCGGTGGTAGGTATCTCCTCCCCTACGTCCGGTGTTTTTATTGCCACTAAAAGGAAAATCATCGCCCTGTTCTCCGTATTCGACGCGCTTGACGCCGCGCCGGAGACAAGAGCGGAGCTTGTGCAGACGGAGGACAGCGGCAGCCAGCGCGGTGACAGGCCGGACAGGGTCGCGGTAATTAGCGGCCAGGAGATAGAACCGCTGGATATAGACGACGGGTTGTGGAAACTGGCGGTGAGCGCCATGGATGCCGCCGGCAATACAACGTATCTGGAAGGCGTGACTTTTGAGGTGATACATGATGTGCGGCCTCCCAGGAGTACGCAGACGGTTTCCGGCGGTCCTCTGTATGAAACCGGCGGGTTGGTATATATAACCGGGAAGACAGAGTTGAAACTGGCCAGTATTGACGACCTGGTGGAGAGCGGAGACGGCGCGGGGCTTGGTGTGAGGCGGCAGAATCTTGGCGTGGCAACAGGTGGCGCGACGGTGAGGGGCGTCGTCTTTGAGGATCCGTGGCCGGCGCAGGGTGGAGTCTTTGTGTCTACGTTCACGCTCATCGGGGAGCCGGACGGCGCATATCCGCTGCGCTATAACGCCGAGGATATACTTGGAAATATCGAGAGCGTAAGGGTAAGCACTGTTTCCCTGGATAATACCGCGCCGGAAAGCACGCACCGCTTTGGCGCTCCGCATTATGCCGGCGCCGGCATGGACTATGTTTCGGCGGGCACGCCGCTAAACTTTTCTGTGCTGGACCCTGTTTTCGGCGGGGTCGCCGCCGGGGTGTCGCTTACAAAGTATCGTCTGGACGAGGGAGAGTGGCGGATATACTCAGGCAGCTTTACCGTGCTCACCGAGGGGCTGCACAAGCTGGAATACTATAGCTTTGACAATCTGATGAACGCGGAGCAGATGAGGACGGCGGAAATAAGCGTCGATAACACCCCTCCGGCCACAACGGTGGCTCTTGGAGAACCCAAGTTCGAGATGCTCGGCTTGCCGGTCCTCGCGCCGGAAGCTGTTATCAGTTTAAGCGCCGCGGACGCCGTGTCCGCGGGTGTGGCTTCAGGGGTGAAGCAGATAGTCTATGAGGCCAGGAATGCCGCCACAGGCGCGTCCTCCGTCAATAGTTATACCGGACCTTTCACTTTGCCGCAGGGGACCTATGACTTGCGCTATTGGTCGACCGATAATCTCGGTAATGTGGAGACCTATAAACAAATCCGCTTTGGAGTGGCGGCCTTCCAGAAAGATTCGCTGCAGGCCGTGGACGGCCTGGATATGTCCGGGAGCGCGGATATTTCCGGAGCCGTCAGGTCCAACGCGCTAGTTTCCGTGAGCGGCAGCGCGCGCATACTTGGCGACGTTACGGCCAGCACAATTACTGTTTCCGGAAAGGCCCAGATAACAGGCCAGCGCATAACCGGCGCGCAACCGCTGGCTCCGGAACCGCTGCATCTTGGAGCCATTCCCGAGGTCCAGCCCAGCACGGTTCCTGCCGGCTATGTGGTGGACGGCAGGCTTGTTGTGAGTTCGCAGGCCAGGCTTGTCCTGTCGACCGGGACATACTACTTCAGCGGGGTAGAACTTTCCGGCGGCAGCGAGATAGTTGTGGATGGGAAAGTGGATATGCTGGTGTCAGGCGACGTGCTTGTCAGCGGCGGCAGTTCGTTCAATGCGGCAGGGCCGGCCTCGAATTTAAACATTCTTATCAACGTCCCTTCCACGATGACCTTTACCGGCGGCGGTAACCTTGTGGCAATGGTCTATGCCCCGAAAACACAGATGAAACTGGCGGGGAATGCTTTGCTGGGTGGACATTTCTTTGTGCGGTCGGCGCTGGTAAGCGGCAACGGCAATATAGTGCAGGCGGGGGAAGTTTTGCCTGAAGTCGCTCCCGAATCCGGAGGCGGGAAAACGAAGACCTCCGCTTTCGGTGTACAAAGCTATGGGGTGTTGGCCGGTCCGTCCCCGGAATTCCGTCTCGGAGAAGTGTATGTGTATCCGGACCCGGCCAGGCGTTCCGAGATCCCGGTGTTCCACATTGAATGCGGCATAGCGGATAGCGTGACCATTAGCATTTATGCCATAAGCGGACGGCAGGCGCATGAGGTGACTTTAACGGGGCTGCCGGTTGCGTTGGACGATGGTAACGGCTTGAGCTATGCTTATGAATATTCCTGGCGCGGGCATATTCCGAGCGGAATTTACCTGTATTCCATAGAGGCGCGGCACGCAGGACAGAAATTAAAGAAGACCGGGAAATTTGGGGTGGTCCGCTAGCGAGGGGGAAATATGGAAAACAAACATATCCCTCAACATGATGTGGTCAACCGCGTGTTCTATGCTTTGTCGCGGCCGTGGGTCCTGGCTTTGTTATTGATGTTCGTACTACTGCCTTCGGCGATGATAACCCAAGCGCTGGAAAGTGGCGCCGAATTCCTGCGTATAGACACGGACGCGCGGGCGGGGGCCATGTCTTCTGGCGGAACGGCCTCGGCCATGGGTATAAGCGCCATAAGTTATAACCCGGCGGGGCTTGTCTCTATGAGCAGGGGCGAGGCGGCATTAAGCCACAGTGCCTGGTATCTGGGCAGTATGCATGACTTTGTGGGCGCGGGGTTCGGCATGGCCAAAGGCTGGAAGTTAGGCCTCGGCTTCACACGGCTTTCGGCCGGCGACATGGAGGGCCGCACGGCCGACCGTGGTAAAAGCGGTGGCTATAGTGCCTATGACCAGGCGGCTGGGTTGGCGGTGGCAAAGCAGTTCGGGGCCTATAGCGCCGGAGGTGCGGTGAAGTATATAGAAAGTTCAATAGCCGGGACCAAGGGCACTGGCTATGCTGTGGACCTGGGGTTGAAGCGCGGGTTTAAGGCGGTGCCGGTCAGCATAGGCGTGGCGGTGCAGAACATTGGCCCTGGCATCAAGTATATTTCACAGCGCGACCAACTGCCGTTGAGTGTAAGCGCCGGAGTGGTGTTTATGCCCATATCGGGCGTAATGCTTAACTTTGATGCCAAGCGCTATGTTTACGACAAGTACACGACCTACAGCCTTGGCACGGAGTATGTCTTGTTCGGTGGCAACAGCAGCGCCTATGGGGTAAGCCTGCGCGGCGGAGTTAACGGCCAGCCGGAGCAGGGTGCGGCGGGCGCGTTCAGCGCGGGAGCGGGCATAAAATTCATGAACGCCGACCTGGACTACTCCATGACGCCGCAGGGAAGCCTGGGTGGCACGCAGCGCATAACGCTGAAGAAGAAATTTTGAGGGCGCATATGGCTGAAATAAAATTAGCCCATGTGCCGCAACCCCTCAGTAGCGGCAGCCAGGAAGAAAAGCTTGCGGCGCTTCGGGAGCTCTTCGCGCTGGCAGAGCAGAGCCGCGCCAAAGCCGATGCTCCTTCTGACGATTATGGGGTAGTCCCGGGTGACAAACCATGGCGGGAATTCCGCGGGGTTGTCGGCCGCCCGCTCTTTGACCAGCTAACGGCAATTGTTCGTTACGATCCACCCTCGGAAGTTCGTGAATTAGCCGGGGACATAATGGCGTTGCTCCTGCATCCGTGCGCTGTGGGCCGCGTACTCGAACTCTACGAACGCCGCGCCTCGGAAGCGGATGATCCCCCGCCGTTGCGGATATACAAAAACCTGGGCGACATAGGTACCGGAGGTGCGGCCCGGGCGCTGATGTGGCTTTGGGGTTCAAGGTGGGGCGCAGATATGGCCGGGGCGCTCGGGAAGTGCAAGTCCAGCGCCGCGCAGAAGTTCCTGATAAGGGAGGCCGTGGCGCACCCAAGTTCCCATGTGCGCCAGATGTGCCTTGCGTATGTGAAACTGCCGCTCACAAAGGCGAAGATAGATCTGTTCCTGGACCGGCTCCGGAACGGGACTTATAATGAGAGGTTCACTGCAATTCTGAAGGTGCAGGAACTGCGTGTAGGCCGCGCGCTGGAAACGCTTGTGGCTATGCGCGAAGAGAGCGAAAATGCGGACTTCATCGGATTTATAAACGACGTTCTTCCGGTTCTGTCGGGAAGAAAGATGGTTGCCGCCGGGGGGAAGCAGGCCTGAAAACAAAATTATCGGATTTGTGGAATCGCGGACCGGGCTTGGCAGGCAAGCCCGGTTTTACTTTTTGTAATGAGAGACGATATCTTTTACCAGGCCAAGGACCAGGGCTTTGCGCTTTGTGTCCAACCCGCTGATGAGGTTTTCCACGGCAGTCTCGTAAAGGCGTTCTTTCCCGTGAGGGGATGTCTGGAACAGGTCCCCCGGGCTGGTTTTGAGCGCTTTGGCGATGGCGGCGAAAGTCTTGAGGCTCGGGACATTGGCCCCGCGCTCGATCTGTCCGTAAAATGACATATCTATCCCGGCCTTTTCCGCAACCTGGGCCTGGGTCATCCGCATTGCTTTCCTGACGGATTTCATGCGTCCGCCTATTTCCGAATAGAAACTGTCCATAGATACAATTGAAAGACATTTTTGCCGCCGCCGGAAGATATTATAGGCCCTGTTGACAGGGTTTATAAACCTATATAAAATATGGTAGTGGTTGGGGGACTTTAAGGCATCATGTTAAGGACTATTGGAGCGCGGTCGCTTTTGCGACCGGGTTGATGGTTTTGCCGTAAATAGCAGCGCTTTTGTGCGGTAAGCGGCCTTTAGCGGTGTTGGGATATGGTGATTATGCCCCAGAAGAAAATATTAGTTATTGATGATGAGGTGGTCTGGCACAGGCTGTTGGAGAAGCTTCTTTGCCCGTTGGGGTATCTGGTTTACGCCGCCGCCTCCTGCGCGGACGGTATCCGACTTGCCGGTGAGGTGCGCCCCGACTGCATAGTGCTGGATTTTCACTTGCAGGACGGCGACGCGGTGAGCGTCTGCACGGCTATACGCGATAACAGGGCTATCGGCAGGACGCCCATACTGATATTCAGTTCCGACCCCGCGGCGGAGATAGCGGCGTATTCTTCCTGCCGGGCCAACGGATTCCTTCATAAAGGCGCGGGGGTTATGGCCGGGTTATGTGTGGCCATAAAAGATATTTTGGCGTCCGCTGTTTCGGAGCCCAGGGAGTCCTGACTCTGGAGGGTGGCGCTTATAGATAGCGGCGGGCGGCTTTTCATCCCAACCCCTACCCCAGCCCACAGGAAGGCCGTCCGCCCTTAGTTTACTCCATAGGATCCCGCACGAAAGGTGTTCTGCGCCTTATAAAAGCCCGGAGTTGATGCGCGCGGGGAATAATTTTCTGTTCTGTAATAAGAGCGGGGCACCTTATGGTGGAGTAGAGCGAGCCCGCAGCCGGCCCTCTGATGGGCCGGCGTGTGGGCGAGCCTGCGGACCCTCCTTCTCGCGGCAAGGAGCAGTGCTGGGCCGCGCTTCGTGGCCACGCCTGCGACGACATCTCGCGGATAAGATCCGCCTACCGCAGATTTCACGGCTGATCGCCGGTATTTATAAGTCAACCTCAGGATGTTGCGCAAAGTAGTCGCGAATTTCATCCTGAAAGGACCGCCAAATTTTCCGAGAAAATTTGGCGGAGAGGGAGGGATTCGAACCCTCGAAGGTTTGACCCTTACAGGTTTTCGAGACCTGCTGTTTCAACCGCTCACACACCTCTCCACCTGTCGCGCCCCTCGCTTGCGCTCGGGGCCGAATGCGGCCCGCCTTTAGAAGTGACGGCCGGCGCTCCACAAGGAGGGCTCTGCCCTCCATTTCATCGTCGCTTGCTCCCTGCGCCGCGCTTGGTCGCCGCGCTGAACCACCCGAAGATGAAAAACTTTACAAAGAACTGGCGGAAGGAGTGGGATTCGAACCCACGGTACGCATTAAGCGTACACCGGTTTTCAAGACCGGCGCCTTAAACCGCTCGGCCATCCTTCCCTGCCGGGCCTTACAGCGCCGTGAACAGAATGATATAATATAAAATTATAGTTCGTTATTAAAAGCGGGAAGGTAGCGCATGGGAAAATTGTTCGGCACGGACGGCATACGCGGCATTACCTGGGACTATCCCTTTACCCCGGATTTCATCCGCCGGATAGGCTACGCGGCCTCGCTGGTGCTGCCCAAGTATAAGAAGAAGGGCCACACCGGCAAGCCGGTGGTGCTCATAGGCATGGATTCGCGCGCCTCCGGCCGGCTCATAAAGAAGTACCTGGTGGAAGGCCTTGGCGCGAGCCGGTTCAAAGTGGTGGACCTGGGCATCATCCCTACCCCGGCCGTCTCCTACCTGGTGAAACGCGAGAACGCCGACTTCGGCATAGTCATCTCCGCCAGCCACAACCCGCCCGAATTCAACGGCATAAAGTTCTTTTCCAGCGAAGGCCTCAAGCTCAACGACGCCATAGAGGGTAAGATAGAAGCGCTGCTGCTCGGCAAAAAGCCGCTCGCCTTCCGTCCGTCGCACCCCGGCCTCCACAAGAAAGATTTCACGCGCGACTACGAGGATTTCCTCAAGTGCACCCTGCCGCCCGGCTTCACGCTCAAAGGCCTGAAGATCCTGCTGGACTGCGCCAACGGCGCCGCCTACAAGATAGCTCCCCGCATTTTCCGCGACCTGGGCGCGAAAGTAAAGGTCATAGGCGACAAACCCAACGGCAAGAACATCAACATGGGCTGCGGCGCGCTCCACACGGAGAAGATGGCCGCGGCCGCCGCTAAATGGGGCGCTTTCTGCGGCATCAGCTTCGACGGCGACGCCGACCGCTGCATGTTCGCCGACGAAAAAGGTTTCCAGCTGGACGGCGACGACGTGATAGCCATGGCCGCCCCCTACATGAAGCAGCGCGGCCGCCTCACCAACAGCGGCGTGTCGCTCACCTTTATGTCCAACTACGGCCTGCTCAAGTACCTCAAGAGCCAGGGCATAAGCGTGGCCCAGGTGCCGGTGGGGGACAAGAACGTCACCGACGCCATGGTGAATGGCGACCTGAAGCTGGGCGGCGAGACCAGCGGCCACATCATTTTCCGCGAGTTCGCCCCCACGGGCGACGGCGTGCTGACGGCGCTGCAGACGCTGGCGGCCGTGCTGGACATGGGCAAACCTTTCAGCTGGTTCCGCCGGCACTGGAGCCGCTACCCGCAGGTGGTGGAGAAGGTGAAGGTGGCCAGCAAGCCCGCTTTCAAGGCGGTGCCCGGCTTTGCCGACAAGCTTTCCAGGCTCGAGAGCGGCCTTAAGGGCAACGGCCGCATCTTTATCCGTTATTCCGGCACCGAGCCGCTGCTGCGCCTGCTGGTGGAGGGCGAGAGCAAGGCCGAGATCAAGGCCATCGCCGACGACCTGCTGGCGCATTATAAGAAGCATTCCGGCGCGCTCGCAATTTAGGGACCGGGGACATAGCACAAATTTTGTCCCAAAAAATTTGCGCTGTGTCCCCAGATCAAGGAGAAAATCATGAGACACATTAAACTCGGGGTAAACATAGACCACGTGGCCACGCTGCGCCAGGCGCGCAGGGAAAAGAACCCGGACACCGTAGAGGCCGCGCGCGTGGTGTACAGCTCCGGCGGCGACCTGGTGGTGATGCACCTGCGCCAGGACCGCAGGCACATACAGGATTCCGATATCGAAAGGGTGCGCAACGAGGTGAAGGGCCTCATCCACCTGGAAATGGCCGCCGTGCCCGAAATGGAGAAGATAGCGCTGCGTCTGCGGCCCGATTCCGTCTGCCTCGTGCCCGAGGGCCCGAAGGAAGTTACCACCCAGGGCGGCCTGAAGCTGGAAGGCAAGCAGACCGAGCTGGCCAAGATCATCAAGAACCTGTCCAACGCCGGCCTGTCCGTGAGCCTGTTCACCGACCCGGAACCCGGCGCCATCCGCGCCGCCCACAACCTGGGCGCCGACAGCATAGAGCTGTGCACCAGCAAGTATTCCGAGGCCTGGGGAAAGAAGCTGCAGGCCAAGGAGCTGGAGAAGCTGCAGCTGGCCGGCTTCCTGGTGAAAGAGCTCAAGATGGAACTTCACGCCGGGCACGGCCTGGATTATTACAACGTGGCGCCGGTGGCCCGCATCGAGGGCATGGACTGCCTCAACATCGGCTACTCCATAATTTCCAGGGCCATGTTCGTGGGCCTTAAAACCGCCGTTTCCGAGATGAAACGGCTGATACAGTAACTTTCTACTCTGAGCGCGGGCGGCGTGATGCGGCTTTAAGGGCCGTCTCAGCCGTCCGCGGCATAAAGGGACGCGAGGGATTATGTGCGGAATAACCGGTTATATCGGGGACAATAAGACCACCGAGGTGCTGATAGACGGCCTTAAGCGCCTGGAGTACAGGGGCTACGACTCCTGCGGCATTGCCGTGGTGGACGCCCGGAACGAACTTTACCTGCGCCGCGTGAGCGGCCGCGTGGACGCCCTGGACAAGCTGGTGGCCGAGGACCCCGCCAAAGGCGCGCACACCGGAGTGGGACATACCCGCTGGGCCACCCACGGCGCCCCTTCCGAGGACAACGCCCACCCGCACACCGACTGCTCCGGCCGCGTGGTGGTGGTTCACAACGGCATCATAGAGAATTACCTGGACCTGAAGGAAAAACTGCTGGCCGCCGGCCACAAGTTCAAATCCGAGACCGACACCGAGGTCATCGCCCATTTGATGGAGGAGAAGCTTAAGAGCCTGCACGTGCAGGAGAAGGCCGTGCGCTCCGACATGCTGGAGCCGGTGTTCTTCGAGGCCTTCCGCCGCACCGTGGCGGACCTGAGAGGGTCTTTCGCGCTGTCCGCGGTGTGGGCCAGCTGCCCTGGCCTGGTGCTGGCCGCGCGCATGCACAGCCCGCTGGTGGTGGGCCTGGGCAAGGGCGAAAATTTTATAGCGTCCGACGTGTCCGCCTTCCTGAAATACACCAAGCGCGTCGTCTTCCTTAACGACGGGGAGATGGCCGCCGTGCGTAAGGACGGCGTGGATTACTACACTTTCGCCGGCAAGAAGACCGCCAAAGAGGCCGTGACCATACAGTGGGATTCCACCATGGCGGAGAAGGGCGGCTACAAGCACTTCATGCTCAAGGAGATCCACGAGCAGGCCGAGGCCGTGGAGAACACGCTGCGCGGGCGCCTGCTACCGCTGGGCGGGGACGTGCTCAAGAAGGAGACCGGCCTTACCGCCGCGGCGATGAAGGGCTTTTCCAACGTGCAGTTCATAGCCTGCGGCACGGCCTACCACGCCGGGCTCGTGGGGCGCGGGCTGTTCGAGAATTTCGGCCTGCGCGCCTCCGCCGATATCGCCAGCGAGTTCACCGACCGCGCCAAACTGATGGCCAAGGACACGCTGGTAATAGCCATTTCCCAGTCCGGCGAGACGGCGGATACGCTGTTCGCCGTGCGCGAGGCCCGCGCCGCCGGCGCCAAGGTGCTGGCCATCACCAACACCGTGGGCTCCACGCTTACGCGCGAGTCCGACTATGTGCTGCAGACGCACTGCGGCCCGGAGATAGGCGTGGCCTCCACCAAGGCCTTCCTCGGGCAGCTCGCGGCCATCTACCTGGTGGCCGGCCATTTCGCGGCGGCCCGCGGGGCCCTGTCCTCCACGGACGCGCGGCGCTACGCCGAGGACCTGCTCAAGATGCCCCGCCTGATAGAGGAGACGCTCGAGCTGGAAAAGGAAATAGCCAAAGTGGCGGAAAGTTTCTCTCATAGCGAGCATTTCCTCTTCATCTCCCGGCACGTGAATTACCCCATAGCGCTGGAAGGCGCGCTCAAGATCAAGGAGATCTCGTACGTGCACGCCGAAGGCTACGCCGCAGGCGAAATGAAGCACGGCCCCATAGCCATCATTTACAAGGGCATGCCGCTGCTGGCGGTGGCCCCGTCGGGCCGCGCGCTGGAACTGATGGCCGGCAACATAGAAGAGGCCAAGGCCCGCGGCGCCGACGTGGTGGCCATAGTGGACGAAGCTTCCCGCAAAACCGTGAAGGCTTCCCGCTACATCACCCTGCCAAAAACCCCGGAACTGTTCACGCCCATGCTGACGGTGATCCCGCTGCAGATCTTCGCCTACTACGTGGCCCTGGCCAAGAAGTGCGACATCGACAAGCCGCGCAACCTGGCCAAGAGCGTGACGGTGCGCTGAGTATGCCGCGCAAAGCCGCTCCCGCGGTGGCGGGCCTCGGTGTGGACCTGGCGGAAGTGGCCAGGATCCGGCGCCTCGCGGCCAACCCGCGCTTTCTGAAAAAAGTTTTCACTCCCGGCGAGCTGGCCTACGCGGCGAAGAGCCGCAACCGCTACGAGCGGCTGGCCGCGCGCTTCGCCGTGAAAGAGGCCGTGATAAAGGCGCTGGACGCCACCGACCTGCCGCTCAACGGCATAGAGGTGGAGAACACGGACAGCGGCCGCCCGCAGGTCAGCGTGAAAGGCCGCCGTGGCGCGCGCCTGCTGGTTTCCATCTCGCACACCGCGGCTTACGCCTGCGCCGCCGTCATAGCTTTCGAATGAAGACCGCCAACAAAGCCCAGCTGCGGGCGCTGCTGCCCGCGCGCCGCAAGGAGTCCCACAAAGGGGATTTCGGCCGCGTGCTCGTGGTGGCGGGGTCCCGCGGTATGGCCGGCGCCGCCGTGCTGGCCGCCCGCGCGGCGCTTAAGGCCGGCGCGGGGCTGGTTACCGTGGCCTGCCCGGAAACCGAGCGGCGCACCATAGCCTGCGCGCTGCCCGAAGCCATGACCTTCGGCGCCGCCTGCGCCGGCGGGGCTTTTACGCCCGCCGCGGCGGCAAAGATAGCCGCTTTTGCGCGCCGCAAGGAGATAGGCGTGGTCCTTATCGGCCCGGGCCTGGGTGAAAGCCCCGGGGCGCGGGCGTTCGCCCGAAAACTGCTGGCCGCGCTGCCGGGTCCGGCGGTGGTGGACGCGGACGCGCTTAACGCGCTGGCCGCGGGGCCGCGCCCGCTGAAGCTGAAAGTTTCTCCCGCAGTTTTTACGCCGCATCCCGGCGAGGCCGCGCGCCTGCTGGGCAAAAAGATAACCGACAGGCGTTGCGCCGCGCTGGCCCTGGCCAAACTGACCGGCGGCGCCGTAATTTTAAAAGGCGCTGGCACGCTGGTCTGCCTGGGCGGAAAAATATTCAAAAATTACACCGGCGGCCCCGAACTGGCCAAGGGCGGTTCTGGCGACGTGCTGGCCGGGCTTTGCGCCGGCCTCCTGGCGCAGATGGGCACGGCGCGGGGTTTTACTCCGGAGACCGCGTTGGGCGCGGCAAGGCTGGCCGCGCACCTGCACGGCCGCTGCGGCGGTTTGGCCGCTAAAAAATTCACTTCCCGCTGCGTGCTGGCCGGGGAACTGCTGGACTTCCTGCCGGCCGCGTTCAGGAGCCTTGAAAGATGAAGAAGAAAGGGGCCGAAGCCCGGCTGATAGAGCACATAGAGAAGACTTTCCGCTTCCCCGGCGACCGCCGCCTGCTGCTGGGGCCCGGCGACGACTGCGCGGTGCTGCGGCACGGCGCCGGCCGCGACCTGGTGATCACCACCGACGAAATAGTGGAAGGTACGCACTACCTGGCGCGCTTTGCCACGCCCGAGGACCTGGCCCGCAAGCTGATGCGCATAAATCTGAGCGACCTCGCTTCCATGGGCGACGTGCGGCCCGTTTCCTGCGTGGTAGGCTCCGGCCTGAAGAAAGCGACGCCGCCGGATTTTACGCGCCGTTTCATGAAAGAACTGAAGAGGGAAGCGCTGCGCTTCGGCATCTCCATAGCCGGCGGCAACCTGGCCGGCGCGCGGGAGAACCACTTTTATATGACCGTCTGGGGCGAGACCGGGCGCGGCCGGCTGGTGACGCGCTACGGCGCCAAACCTGGCGACCTGCTGTTCAACGTGGGGCCGCTGGGGCGGTCCGCGGCCGGGCTGGAGATACTGATGGGTGGACGCGCGGCCCTGAAGAAAAAATTTCCGGGGCTGGTGCGCGCCTTCTGGCGGCCCGAGCCTATGCTGGCCGCCGGCTCCCTGCTGGGCCGGCGCGGCCTGGCCTCCGCCATGCTCGACAATTCCGACGGCCTGGCCCGCAGCGCCGCGATAATTTCCGAGCTTTCCCGCTGCCGGGTGATAGTAAGCCCAGGGGAAGGCGCCTGCGCGCCGGACCTGCGCGTGTACTGCGCCGCCTCCGGCCGGCCGTGGCGGTATTACGCCATAGGCGGCGGCGAGGATTACGGCCTGGTGTTCACGGCGCCGGCGGCGCGCCTGGCGGCGATAAAAAAACTGCTGCCGGCGGCGCTGGTGGTGGGCCGCGTGGAGAAAGGACGCGGGGCGGTAATAGAGAATTTTAATGGCAAGGTCAAAAGCTTCGAGCATTTTTAAGAGCGGCTGCCCGGAAGACACCGCGCGGCTGGCGCGCGTCTTTGCCGGGGAGCTGGCCGGCGGCGCCGCGCTCTTTCTGGAGGGGCCGATAGGCTCCGGCAAGACCTTTTTTGTGCGGGAGCTGGCCAAGGCCCTGGGCGCTAAAAAGCTGCCGGTGAGCGCCAGCTTTAACCTGATGCGCGCCTACCGCGGCCGCCTGAAGCTTTATCACTTCGACCTGTTCCGCGCCGGAGAGGCGGATATGGAAAATATAGGTTTGGACGAATACCTGGGCCGCCCCGACGGGATAACCGCGGTGGAATGGCCCGGGACCGGCGGGGAACTTTACTCGGGGACGGAGCCGCTGCGGCTGGAATTCGCGCTGGCCGGCGGGGACCGCAGGCTGATAAAGGTCCGCGCGCCCGGAGGGGAAATTCTGGAAAGGATAGAAGCCGGATGGCTGAAAAAGCGACGTTAGGGATCTGCACCTCGGGTTCGCGGCTGAAGCTGGCCGCGGCCGCGGGCGGGAAGGCCTTTGAGGCGCAGAAAAAGGTCTTCAACCAGGAGCTGTTCCTGTTCCCGCTGGCCGAGAGCGTGCTGGCGCGGGCGGGCTCGGGGCTGCGCTCCGTGGGAACGGTCTGCGCCGTGCGCGGGCCGGGCCGCTTTACGGGCATCCGCATTTCGCTCACGCTGGCCGGCGCGCTGAAGGCGCTGGGCGGGGCCGCGGTCTATACCGTGACGCTTTTCGAGGTGCTCGCGGACCAGGCCTGGGCCACGCCGCAGTTTTGCGCCTGGAAAGCGAGCAACCCCGGCGGCCGGCTGGCGGCGCTGCTGCACGCGTTCAAAGACGAATATTTCTGCCAGTTCTTCCGTACGGGCGGCAAGGCCCCCGCGGCCGACGGCGAACCCGTGTGGCTGAAGGCGGAACAGCTTAAAGAACTGCTCGCCGGCGCCGGAAAACTTTTTGCCGTAGGGGACGCCGAGGAAGCCCCGGAGATCTACGGCCTGCTGCCCCCTGGCGCCGCGGCCGCCCCCAGGGCCGTCTCCAGGGTGCGGCCGGCCGCCGTAATAAGTTCCGCGCTCGCCCGCAAGAACAGGACGCTGAAACCGCTTTACCTGAAACCGGCCAAGTACGAGCTGGAGAACAACGTGAGCTACGGCCTCGGGAAATAAGATGCTGATACGCCGGGCCCGCAAAGAGGATTACGCCGCCTTCGCCGCCATAGAGGCGCAGTATCCCGGTTTCCCGGCGTGGGGCCCCGGCGGCTTCGAAACGGAGGAGGGCAACCGCAACTCCGTCACGCTGGCGGCCGAGGCGGAAGGCGAGGTGGCCGGCTTCATTAATTTCTGGATCCTCCGCCCGCAGGTGCAGCTTAACACGCTGGCGGTGGCCCGGGCGCACGCCCGGCGCGGCGCGGCCCGGGCGCTGGTAGGGAAGCTTTGCGAGTACGCGGCCAAAAACCTCTGCCGCGAGATAGACCTGGAAGTTAACGAGCGCAACTCCGGGGCCATAGCCCTCTACGCCGCGCTCGGCTTCGAGGTGGTGGGGCGCAGGCCTAAATTCTATAATAACACCGACGCGGCCCTGCTGATGCGCAGGACGCTGCCGGCCAAGGACTGATATGAAAAGAACCATCCTAACCGCTTTAGCCGTATGCCTGTTCGCCGCGGGCGTTTCCGCCGCCGCCGACAAGGAGGCCTACCTGCACTTCATGAACGGTATGGTGCTGGAGCGGCAGGGCAACTACGATTCCGCGCTGCAGGAATACAAGCGCACGCTGCTGCTGGACCCCCAGTCGGTCTTTGTTTACAAGCAGGCGCTGAACCTGGCGCTGCGCGTGGGGAAAGTGGAGGATGCCTCCCGCTGGGCCGACTTTGTGGTTAAATCGGATTCCTCCACGGCGGACAACTGGGTGCTGTACGGCAACGTGCGCTGGGCCTCCGGGGATATGCCGGGCGCCGGCGCCGCCTACGAACGCGCGGCCGCTCTGGATGAGAACAACCACGAGGCCTTTTACCAGCTGGCCAGCCTGTGGAGCTCGCGCGACCCCGACCGGTCCGTGGGCTACCTTAAGAAATACCTGGAGCTCAAGCCCGACGACGCGGCCGAGATAAACTACCAGATAGCCGTGCTGCACAACATGAAGGGGCGGTACGAGGAAATGAAGCGCAGCCTGCTGAAGTCCAAGGAGGCCGACGCCTATTACCTGCAGCCGCGCTACATGCTGGCCAACTATTACGAGACCAAGAACGACACCGCCGCCGCGCTGGGGGAGTATTCGGAGCTGCTGGAACTGGAGAGCGGCAACGTGGAACTGTACGACCACGTGGGAGAGCTTTATGCCAGCCCCGCGGTCTCCAGGTTGGACGAAGCGGAAAAGTATTTCCTGAAGGCCTGGGAGCTGGCCAAATCCGACCCCGTGGCCTGCTTCTGGCTTTCCGTGATCAGCGAACAGCGCCGCGACTTCCCCGGGGCCGCCGCCTACCTGGAAGGCTCCTCCGGGCTTAAGGACGACGCCGGCCTGACCCTGCGGCTGGCCTATTACTATACCCAGAGCGGGTGCTACGACAAGGCCATAGCCATGCTGGAAACTTCCGCCAAGCGCTGGCCGGACAACAGCGAGATAGCGTATTTCCTGGCGCTCGGTTACGACGATACCGGCAAGACGGAAAAGGCCCGGGCCGCGCTGCGGGCCCTGCTGGCCAAAGATCCCGACCATGCCGAGGCGCGCATGCAGTACGCCGTTATCAGCGAGCGGGAAGGGGATATGCCGGCCGCGGAGGAAAGTTTCCGCCGGCTGCTTGCCAAAGACCCCGGCAACGCCAATGTGCTCAACTACCTGGGCTATTCGCTGGCCGACCGCGGCCTGAAGCTGGAAGAGGCCGAGGCGCTGATCTCCAGCGCCGTGGCGAAGGAGCCGTTGAACGGCGCCTACATGGATTCCATGGCCTGGGTGAAATTCCGCCGCGGCGACCTGGCGGCCGCCCGCGCCGGCATAAAGAAGGCCGTGGGGATAGTTTACGACGACCCCGTGATCTGGGCCCACGCCGGGGAGATCTACGAGGCCGGCGGCGACTACAGGACCGCCTGGCTGGCCTGGAAAAATTCACGCCTGCTGGACAAGCCGGCCAAGCGCGCGGCTGCCGACTCCCATTTGAAAGCCCTGCAGAAAAAGATCCCGGCCGCCGAGGCCGACGGCCTGCAGCGCGCCTACCTGGGGTCCTTCCTCCCGGCGGGCCAGGAATTCTCCTCGTTCGCCAAGGTGGAGGCCCGGCTGCGCGGCCGCACCGTAAAGTTCGACGCGATCCTGCATTTTTCGCCGCCCCAGGATTTCAGCCTGACGGTGATGGGCCCGCTGATGGCCCCGCTCTGGCGCGCCCGGTTCAGCGGCGGCGGCCTGGAGATGGACTCCATGGAACTCAAGGAGATAGATCCCGGCGCCTTCAATTACTGGGCCGCGCTGATAACCGGCGAACTGCGCGACTGGTTCTCCGGCAGGACGCTGGCCGGCGGCCGGCTGGACGGAGGCTGGGGCGCCAACTGTTTCTCCGGCGGCGGCAAGGAGGTGTGCCTGGACGACGACGGCACCCCCGCCGAGGTGCGTCCCGACTCCGAGCGCAAGCTCCATTTTCTGACGTCGCGCTATTTCATGCGCAACCTGTACCTGTTCCCCTACGTCATGGAATTCGAACTGCCGCGCGTCTCGCTTAAGCTGACGCTGGACGCCGCGCAGATGAACTTTAACGGCGTCAACAAACTGAGCCTGCCCGACTGACATGCTTAAACTGAAGGCCCCTGCCAAAATAAACCTCTTCCTGGAAACGGTGCGGCGCCGGCCGGACGGCTACCATGACCTGGCCACGCTGTTCGCCCGCACCGGGGTCTGCGACACGCTTTCATTTAGCCGCAAGGCGGCGGCGGGGATAAAATTGTCCGTGAAAGGCGGCCCCAGGGAACTGGGCCGGCCGGAGGACAACATAATCCACAAGGCGGCGGTTAAATTCTTCGCGACTTTTAACCTGGACCCGGCGGTGGAAATTACTCTCGAAAAGGTGATCCCGGTGGGCGCGGGCCTTGGCGGCGGCTCTTCCGACGCGGCTACGGCGCTGCTGGGCCTGGCGAAACTTTATAAAATTGGCCGCTCCGGCGCGGCTAAACTGATGAAGATAGCGGCGGCGGTGGGTTCGGACGTGCCGTTCTTTATGCTGGAAGCCATGGCGGCGGAGGGTCGCGGCCGCGGCGAGCGGTTGAGGCCTTTTAAACCGAGGGGCCGCCTTCCTTATGTAGTGCTGGCCTATCCCGGAGTTCCGGTCTACACAAAAGAAGTTTACGGGAACCTGCAACTCGGTTCCACGGCGGAGATAAAGGCCCGCGTAAAGGATTTCGGGCGGCTGTGCCGGCTGCTCCGGGCCGGTAAATTCGGCAAGGCGGACGCCGGCCTGCTGTTCAACCGGCTGGAAGGCCCTGTGCTGCCGCGCCATAAAGCGGTGCGCCAGGCCAAAGAGCGGCTGGCCGCTTTGGGCGCGGACGCGGTGATGATGTCCGGCTCAGGGGCCACGGTGTTCGCGCTGTGCTGGAACAGGGCCGCGGCGGCCCGCGTGGCGGCCGGGGCGGGGCGTATCAGGGGTTACAGGGTTTTTTTGACGAATTTTTGGTAGAATTTCAGCAGTAGTACATTTGTAACGCTGCCTTGCAGGAGTATGCAACGGGTTTCTGTAGGGGGGGCGGTAATCAGGGGGGAGTATGGAAATCACCGAAGTGAGGATACATCTCAGGAACGAGGCCCGGCTTAAGGCTTTCGCCACTGTGACCTTTGACAATGCGTTCGTGGTGCACAACATGAAGGTCGTGAACGGCAATAACGGCCTTATAGTCTGCATGCCGTCCCGCAAGATAAAGGACGGGACGTACAAGGACATTGCGCACCCTATTCACAACGACTTCCGCAGCAAACTGGAACAGCTCATTCTGAAAGAGTACGAGAATGAGATGGCTAAGGCCGGGCCGATGGCGGCGCCGACCCAAACCGAAGGCTTCTAAGCCCCGAGACGGCAAAGGCTGACCCTTCCCGTACTCGCGGGAAGGGATTTTGCGCTGTAAAGTTTTATTCCCGGGTGGTGTAACGGTAGCACAACCGACTTTGACTCGGTTAGACATGGTTCAAATCCATGCCCGGGAGCCAGTTTTAACCATGCCCGCCGCAACATTAAAGAACAGGAACTGGACGGTGTATATTGTGAGGTGCGCGAACGGCTCCTTGTATACCGGCATTACCAATAATTTGGCGGGGCGCATAGCGGCCCATAACGCCGGGCGCGGGGCCAAGTATACGGCGGCCTTCGGGCCGGTGGAACTGGTGTGGAAGAAAAGGAAGAAGGACCGCTCGGCGGCCTCCGTGCTGGAGGCGGCGCTCAAGAAACTGCCCCGCCAGGGCAAAAATGATATTATTTCCGGCAGGAGGAGAGCAGCATGAACAAGTCGCGCCTCAAAGCCGTAAATTCCGCCGCCGACATCCCGGCGTCCCTGCGCGGCACCCCCATAGCCGACCTCCTGCTCTACCACAACCTGGGCAAACCCTTTAAAAAGCACGACAACGCCAGGCTGGTGGCCTGCATGTGCATGGACAACCGCAAGCAGCTGCGGCTGCCCGACAATTTCGCCTACATCCTGCGCACCGGCGGCGGCAACATCCGCCACAGCGAATTCAAGGTCTCCTACGCCATCGGCATAGGCGGCGTGCGCTACGTGGCCATGATAGCCCACGACAACTGCGGCATGTCCAACCTGTTCTCCAAGCGGGAGGCGTTCGTGAAGGGCCTCATAAAGAACGCCGGCTGGACCCGCAAAAAGGCCATGGATTATTTCGTGGCCTACGCCCCGCTCTTCGAAATAGGCAACGAGATAGATTTCGTGGTGGCCGAGGCCCGGCGCCTCAACTTCAAATACCCCAAGGTGAAAGTGCTGCCCATGTTCTACGGCATAGCCGACGGCCGCCTTTACCTGATAAAGAAATAGCGCTAATTCCAAGCGCGCCCGCCTTTTTAGTAGAATTTATACGTAGTCCTTCCGATCCTTATTTCTCGGTTTTTTTACGGTAACTATGCCAAAGAACAAGAATTTCGCGGCGGTGGTGCTGGCGGCCGGCCTCGGCACCAGGATGAAGTCCGACCTGCCGAAGGTGCTCCATTATCTGGGCGATATGTCGCTGGCCGAACGCGCCATCCGCAAGGTAGCCGAACTGGGCCCGGAAAAGATCATAGTCGTGACCGGCCATAAGGCCGAACTGGTGGAGGCCGAGCTGAAGAAAAAGCTGGCCCACCTCGGCGGCATACTCGTTTTCGTCCGGCAGAAACTCCTGAAAGGCAGCGGCCGCGCCGTGCAGGAAGCCCTGGTCGAGATCCGCCGCCACGCGCACGTGCTGGTGCTGTGCGGCGACGCCCCGCTGATGCGCGTCTCCACCACCAAGCGCATGCGCGACCTCTATTTCCGCAACGGCCCCGGCTGCCTGGTGATGACCGCCGACCTGGCCGAGCCCGGCTCCTACGGGCGCATCCGCCGCGACCACGCGGGCGGCGTAGCCGCCGTGGTGGAGGCGGCCGACGCAGACGAGTGGGAGCGCGAGATAAAGGAAGTGAATTCCGGCACCTATTTCTTCAACGTGAAAGCCCTGGCCCGCGCCGTGGGCGGCCTTAAAAAGAAAGGCTCCAAGGGCGAATACTACCTCACCGACGCGCTGGAGAACATCATAGCCGCGGGCGGCAGGGTGGAGGCTTTCAAGCTCTCCGACGCCGACGAGATGAGCGGCATCAATTCCCGCGCCGACCTCGCGGCCGCCTACGCCAAGCTGTGCCGCCGCAAGGCGGACGAACTGATGGCCGACGGCGTTACCGTGGTGGACCCGGCCAATACCTATATAGAGGAAAGCGTGCGCGTGGGGCGCGATACCGTTATCTTCCCCGGCGTGTTCATAAAGGGCGCCACGGTGATAGGCCGCAATTGTAAAATAGGCCCGGCCGGCGTTATAGAGGACTGCGTTATAGATGACGGCGCGAGCATAAAGTATTCCTGCGCGCTGGAAAAAAGCCGCGTGCGCCAGGGCGCCATAGTGGGGCCTTTCGCCCGCCTGCGCCCGCTGTCCGACATTGGCCCGGCGGCCGAGATAGGCAATTTCGCGGAAGTCAAAAAGTCGCGCATAGGGCGCGGCTCCAAGATGCACCATCACAGCTACGTGGGCGACACCGAGATGGGGGAGAAGGTCAACATCGGCGCCGGCACCATAACCTGCAATTACGACGGGGTGAACAAGAACAGGACCGTGCTGGGGGCCGGCGCTTTTATAGGCTCCAACACCAATTTGGTGGCCCCGGTCAACATCGGGCCCGGCGCCTACACGGCCGCCGGTTCCACGATAACCGAGGACGTCCCGGGCGGTACGCTAGGCATAGCGCGCGCCCGGCAGGTGGTTAAGAGGCTAAAAAAAAGGACTAAATGACTCCCGAACTGAAGAAGCGGGGTTCGTTCAAGATATTCAGCGGCAGCGCCAACCCGGACCTGGCCCGCAAGATCTGCGACAAACTGGGCGTGCCGCTCTCCGAGGTGAAGGTGGGCCGTTTTGCCGACGGCGAAATAGACGTGCAGATCCTCGAAAGCGTGCGCGGCGAGGACTGCTACGTGGTGCAGCCCACCTGCAACCCCGTCAACGACAACCTGATGGAGCTGCTGATCTTCATGGACGCCCTCAGGCGGGCCTCCGCCGGCCGCATCACGGCCGTTATCCCCTATTACGGCTACGCCCGCGCCGACCGCAAGCCGGCCCCGCGCGTGGCCATTACCGCCAAGCTGGTGGCCAACCTGATAACCGAAGCCGGCGCCACGCGCGTGATCACGCTGGACCTGCACGCCGCGCAGATCCAGGGCTTCTTCGACATCCCGCTGGACCACCTCTACGGCCGGCCGGCGGTGCTGGAGTATATCAAGGGCCGCAATTTCGAGAACACCGTTGTGGTGTCGCCCGACGTGGGCAGCGTGGAGCGCGCCCGGTCCTTCGCCAAGCGCCTGGACATGGGCCTGGTCATCATCGACAAGCGCCGCCCGCGCCCCAACGAGGCCGTGGTGTACAACATCATCGGCGACGTGAAGGGCAAGACCTGCTTTATCTTCGACGACCTGGTGGACACGGCCGGCACGCTGGTGCAGGTGGCCAACAGCATAAAAGAGCATGGCGCGGCCAAGATAATAGCCGCGGCCTCCCACGGCGTGCTCTCCCGGGACGCCATCGACAGGATAGACAGATCCCCCATAGAAGAGCTCATTTTAACGGATACCATTCCCGTAAATGCCTCAAAAAGTGCTAAAATAAAGATAGTATCGGTGGCCCCCATCCTGGCGGAGGCCATTAAGCGCAATCACATGGGCGAGTCCATAAGCGAACTTTTTAAGTGATTTGCCGAGGATAGATCGAAAAACAGGGGACCAAGAGTTCCCATGAAAGCACCCGGCCGGAGAAGGCCGTCCGCCAAAGCGGACCGCGCAGCGGCGCGGGGGGTGTGACAAGGAGAAAAAAGTACCATGCAACAGACTAAAATCGCAGCCGAGATGAGAAACAATTCCGGTCAGCGCGGGACGCTCAGCGCCCATCGCGCCGCCGGCCGCATACCCGCCGTGGTTTACGGCCTGGACAAGAAGCCCGTGAGCGTGACCGTGGATGAGAAGGCCATCTCGCTCATCATCCGCAAGGACGCCAACGCCATCATCACCATCAGCTACCAGGGCGGCGAGGACGTGGTCATCATAAAGGCCATCCAGCGCCACCCCGTTACCGACAAGTACACCCATTTCGACTTCCAGCGCATCTCGCTGACCGAGAAGATCAAGGTTAAGGTGCACGTGAAGCTCATAGGCGAGTGCTATGGCGTGAAAACGCAGGCCGGCCTGGTGGAGCACACCATGCGCGAAGTCAACGTCTCCTGTCTGCCGACGGAGATCCCGCACGAGATCACGCTGGACATTACCGACCTTCACATCAACCACTCGCTGCGCGTAAAAGATATAAAGCCCGGCAAGTTCGACCTGCTGGACGCTCCGGAGCAGATAGTGGTCAGCGTGACCGCTCCGAAGGAAGAGAAGGTGGAAGAGCCAGTGGCCGGAGCCGCGGAACCGGAAGTCGTGGCCGCCAAGGGCAAGAAGGAAGAGGGCGCCGAGGGCGCCGCTCCTGCCGCCGGAGCCAAACCTGCAGCGGGCGCCAAGCCCGCCGCCGGTGCCGCTCCCGCCGGGGACAAGAAAGCGGACGCTCCCAAGAAGTAACGGGAGACCGCCTGATACGGGGAGCGGAAGTTGGACTTTTAACGTTCGGCTTCCGCTCTCCGTCGTTTTTACTGGGGGATTCGCTTGAACGACCAGGTACAGTTAGCGGCCCTGCTGGGCAACCCGGGGCCGGGTTACGAAAAGACCCGCCACAATATCGGCTTTATGCTGGCCGACCTTGCGGCTTCCCGCCTTGCGCCCGGCAAAAGCTGGCGCGACTGGAAAGGCCTCGGCCTTTACGTCGAGTTCGAACTGGCCGGCCTGCGCCGGTTCATCCTCAAACCCCAGACCTACATGAACCTCTCCGGCCAGGCGGTGCAGAGCCTGGGCGGTTTCTACAAGGTGCCGCCGTCGGCCATCCTTACGGGCTACGACGACCTGGCCCTGCCCTTCGGCAAGCTGCGCCTGCGCAAGGACGGCTCCGCCGGTTCGCACAACGGCATGGCCTCGGTCATTTCGGCCGTGGGGCCGGCGTGCCCGCGGCTGCGCATGGGCATTGGCCCGCGCCCGGCCCACATAGAGGGCAAGGATTTCGTGCTTTCCAAATTCTCCAAGGAAGAGGGGGGGCGGCTGCCCGAGTTCCTGGGCCTGGCCTGCGACGCGCTGGCGTCGGTGCTGCGCGATGGCGTAGTGACGGCCATGAACCGCTTTAACCATGACAACGATAAACCCGTACATTAAGGTATTCTTCGGCCTGCTGTTCATCCTGCTGGGGCTGGGCTACATCTACAGGCCCGACGCCATAGAGCGGGTGAACCGGCTTATAAAAGAGACGTTCCTCAACGACTCCTACGTGGCGCTGCACCGCAGGAACTGGGGCTTCCTGCTGCTGCTCTTGGGCGGGGTGCTGGTCTACATGGGTGCCAGCAGGGCGCTGGGCAAGTAGGCCTTTAGGCCCTTGGCTTTGGCGCGCGGTGAGGCTACACTATAGCGTGAGATTTCGGCGGCCCGGGGGGGCCGGAACATTCGGTGGTGGGGGGAATATGACCTGGGAAGAAATAGGTAAAAAATACGAGCAGGATACCAAGCTGGCGAGGCCCGAGAAGAAGGCCCCGAAGCTGGCCAAGAACTGGGACAACCTCGTGAAGTCCACGGATAAACTGGTGTGGCTCTTCGCTATGTCCAACGGCGGGCGGCCGCCGGCCAAGAACAGCGGCACCTGACGGATAAAAGAAAGACGCCGGCGCGGGCCCCACGGGGAGCCGCCGGCGTTCTTATTTGGCCAGGCCGTCCAGGGTGATCTCGGAACCTTTGCTGATGATCCACACGCCGTTATTCATTTGGCCGCGCAGGTCGCCGCGCTTTATGGCGCCAAGCTGGCCGTGCGTGTTGAGGGCCGCTTCAAGGTAGACGCGGCGCGTAAGCAGGTCCGGCATGATGAGGCTGGAGGGGCCGATATCGAACCGCGCCGGGAATACCGGGTTGATGATCTTCTTCACGGCCACGGGGACGCCGCCGTCGTTGCGTACCACCACGAAGAGCATGCTGTTGGACCCCGGCAGGGCCGTAAGCAGGTCCGGCCGGATACTTACCGTGCCCGAGGCGCGGAACAGGTACTTCAGGGTAGCCGGGTAGGCGAACTTCCAGCCCGTGAACAGCGCGGCGGCGAGCGCGGCCAGTACCAGCAGTTTCCTTAGCATTCCATAATTCTATAAAAGTTCCCGTTCCCGGCCAAAACGGCCGGGCGCCCGCCTATGACACATTCTGTTAATAATCATTTAACATTCCTTTTATTGCCTTATACGGGCCCGTATATTAGACTTGATATAGAGCGGTAAAAGGACTAACTATGGCGAACGAATACGGCGAACTCGAACAGCTTGTAAACGACGTGACCAGCCTGGACACGGCGCGCATGACGCTGCGCTGGGCCCTGGAACGGCTCAACACGATAGAAAAAGAGAAGGCCGACCTCAAGAAGAACCTGGCCCTTGCCGAGGAAACTTCCAAGAAACTGCAGCTCAAGGATTCCTCGCTGCAGGACGCCTACACCGCCCGCTCCAAGACGCTCGAGGAAAAAGAGGATTTCTACACCAAGCTCGAGGCTACCATGTCGCTGTTGGGCGAGGGGAAGCTGGACATCCAGCAGCTGCTCAAGAAAGAGGCCAAGCTGGATTCCCTGCGCAAGAACCTGGAGAACGAATACCAGGAAAAATTCGACGACCTGGACCGCAACCAGCGCTCCGTGATAGAGCGCTGGAACGCCCGCCTGCTGGAAGTGGAGAGCCAGTATGCCGGCCGCCTGACGGACGCCCAGAAAAAATACGATTCGCTCCGCTCCGAGCTGGAGACCGAGTACCAGGCCCGGATGACGTCCCTGCAGACCTCGTTCAAGAGCCGCGAAAAAGAGCTGGGCTCCCGGATAGAGGCGCTGGAAGGCAGCGTGAAGAACGCCGAAGACAAGGTGGAAGCCCGCCGCAAAGCCCTGGAATCCGAATACCTGCTCAAGCAGCGCGAGATAGAGGAGAATTACCGCAAGGTAAAGGCTTCCCTCGAAGCCAATTTCGACGACAAACTTCGTGCCATGGATTCCGACCACATGGCGCAGGTGCGCTCGCTGGAAGCTTCCTGGCAGACCGAGCGCAACCGCCTGCTGGAAGAGCAGCGCGTGCGCGAAGACCAGTTCGCCTCGGCGCAGACCCGCCTGGCCGAAGTGGAGAACCGCCTGGCCGCGCAGCAGGAGATGCACCACTCCGAACTGCTGAAGGTCATTACCGAGAAGGAGAACGCTTTCAGGGCGCAGGTTGCGGAACTGGAAAAGGAAAAGGCGCAGAAAGAAGCCACCGTCAAAGAACTTATCGTGAGGCTGGAGCAGAAGTCCACCGGCTGGGCCGCCGAGCGCGCCGCGCTGGAGGCCGAGTTCGGCCTGAAGCTGGCCGGTATAGAATCCGTCATGAACGAGCGGGTTTCTTCGCTGGCAAGCGCGCTTTCCGCCAAGGAGCAGGAACTGGAAGCCGTCGCAGAACGTCACCGCGCCGAACTGGTGGAACGGGTCCAGGCCGGCGAGGCCTCTTTCCGCGCCAGGCTGGAAACTTTCGAGGAGGAAAAGAGGTCCTATAATGAAACTATAAAGAATCTGGCCATCAGGCTGGAGGACGCCGCCCGCGCCGCGGCCATGGAGAAAGAGAATTTCCGCAGCGAGCTGGCCGACCTGTCCGCCAAGGCCGAAGCTAAGGCCGAGGACCGCAACGCCGTGGTGCGGGCCGATTACGAGGCGCGCAAAGCCGACCTGGAAAAGAATTTCGCTGCGCGCTACGAAGACAGGGTGCGCGCCCTTGAGGCCGAAAAGGCCCGCATGGCCGAAGCGCTGGCCGAGCGCGAAAAGCAGCTGGACGCGGCCTTTAAGGAAGCGCGCCAGCTGGATACCGCGCTGGCCGGAGTGCGCATGCGCGCGGCCGAAGAGAAGACGCTTTTGACCCGCGATTACGAGCGGGAGATGGTCTCGGCGATGAAGAACGCCGAGGACGCCGCCCGGGCCCGCGACGCCGAGCTGCGCGCGGAGTTAGAAGTGCTGCGCAACGAACTGTCCGAAAAGGACCGCCTGCTGTCGCAGGAAAAGGGACGGCTGGTGGCCGAACTTTCCAAGGCGTCGCTGGACGCGCATAACCGCGGCGAGGAACGCGCCGCCGCCGTGAGGTCAGAATACGAAGCCAAGCTCTCGTCGCTGGAAGCCTCGGTAGAGAACCGGATGGCGGAACTGAAGCAGACCATCGCGGCCAAAGAGGCGCTGCTGGAGGATTCCTTCAAGGCCCGCGAGGCCGCGGAAAAAACCTTGAAGGCCGCCTTCGAGGCCGAGAAGGCGGGGTGGACGCAAGAGCGTGCCCGCATGGCGGCCGATTTTGACAAGCGCCTGGCGGAAATAGAGGCTGGCCTGGTGGACAGGACCGCCGGGATACGCGCGGATTACGAACTGCGCAAGGCGGACCTGGAGAAGGATTTTGCGGCCCGGTATGGCGACAGGCTTAAGGCGCTGGAGGCCGAGAAGGCCCGCATGGCCGAAGCGCTGGCCGAGCGCGAGGGGCAGTTGGAAGCCTCTTTCAAGGAAGCGCAGGAACTGGACTCGGCGCTGGCCGGGCTGCGCATGCGCGCCGCCGAAGAGAAGACCATCCTGTCGCGCGATTACGAGCGGGAAATGACCGCGGCGCTGAAGAACGCCGAGGACGCCGCCCGGGTGCGCGACGCCGGGTTGCGCTCTGACATAGAGGCGCTGCGCGGCGAACTGGTAGAAAAGGACCGCCTGCTGTCGCAGGAAAAGGGCCGGCTGGTGGCCGAACTTTCCAAGGCGTCGCTGGACGCGCATAACCGCAGCGAGGAACGCTCCTCCGCGGTAAAAGCCGAGTACGAGGCCAGGCTGGCCTCCCTGGAGGCCGCCGCGGAGAGCCGCGAGGAGGAACTGCGCCAGGCCATAGCGGCGAAAGAGGCGCTGCTGGAACGGGCCCTTGCCGAGAGGGCCGCCGCCGAGGCCTCGGTCAGGTCTGAATTCGAACGCAAACGTTCGGCGCTGGAAGAGGCTCTGGCCGCCCGCGCCGCCACCCTGGAAGCGGATTACGCCTCGCACAAAGAGCGCCTGGCCGCCGAACTGGCCGCCCGGACCGACGCCGTGCAGGCCGAAGCCGCCGCCAAGGCGGAACTGGAGCGCGGCAACTGGGCCGCCGAGCGCTCGCGCATAGAGCGCGCGCTGGAGGAAACTTCCTCCAATTTCCGCGCCGCACAGAAGGATATAGCCGAACTGAACAAGGGGCTGCGCAAGGCCGAAGAATTCAACGCGCAGCGCGAAGCCGAACTCAGCCACGAGCTGATGGAGGCCAAGTCCAATTTCGACAAGGAGCTGGCCTACCGCGTGAAGGACGCCGTTGGCATCCAGACCGCGCACCTGGTGGAGTCGCTGGAATCCTCCAAGGCGAAACAGGAAGAGCTTTATAAACACCTCGAAGCCAAGGACGAGGCCATCCGCTCCATGCGGGCCGAAGCCGAGGAGAACCGCCGGATCTACGAGAACAAGATCCTGGACGCCAGCTCCGGCGCGCTGAAAGAGCGCCGCGAGGAACTGGAGCGCCACTACGCCGCCAAGTCCGCCGCGCTGGAAGAGGAGATGTCTTCCTTCCGCCGCATCATGGAGGCCGAGAACGAGGCGCTGCGCGCCGCTATGGAGCAGGCCCGCGAGGAAGTGCTGTCCGCCAATAAGCGCGCCGACGACACCTTCAACGACATGCTGAAGGCCTCCAAGGCCGTGCAGGAGGAGAAACTGGAGATCAACCGCCTGCGCACCGACGAATTCAACGCGGCCGTGACAGAGGCCGTGCGCAAGGCCACCGAGTCCACCGCGCAGAAACTGCGCCACTCCGAGGCCGAACTGGTGCGCATCCAGGAAGTTAACCGCGACGAAGTCAACCTGCTGACCGAGGCCTTCAATAAGGAGAAGGACCGCATGCTCGAAGAGATAGTGCGCCGCGAGAACTACCTGGAATCCGCCGACCTGAAGATCCAGGAGCAGGAGCAGCAGATGGCGGCGCTGCGCCAGAACTCCTCGGTGGACCTGATGCGCCACGTGTCCGAGCAGGACAAGCGCTTCCGCGACATCGTTACCGCGGAGAAGGCCCGCTACGAGGCCCGCATAAAGCAGATGGAAGAGCTGCTGGCCGCCAAGGAACGCCTGCTGGCCGACAGCGAGCGCGTCTACCGGCAGAAACAGGTGGAACTGGACAGCCTGCACTCAGAACTTAACGCCAGCGTCAGCCGCTTCAACGAGGACCTCTTCGCCCAGCGCCAGGCGCTCAGCGAGAAAGAAAAGAGCATCACGGACCTGCGCCTGAAGCTGGAGAAGGACTACGGCGCCAAGGCGGCGGACCTGGAGAAGATGAAGACCGAACTCGCCCACGCGATCATGGACTATAAGAACAGGAAATAATTATGGAAAAAGAACGCGCCATACAATGCGTCCCGGTAGAACTGCTCGAACGGCTCAAGGCCCTCGGCGCCCGTCTCTGGGACGATAAGAACCCGGCTTCGGTGCACCTCAACGCGATCCTGGAGGAGTTCGACTCCGACGTGCGGACCCTGGGGCATATAGTAAAGGAATACGAGACCGACTTCGAGGGCCGGCTGGCCATAAAGGAACGCGACCACGCCCGCAGCCAGGAACGCCTGCGCGCCGAGACCGACGCCGCCGCCGCCCGCCTGGGCAAGCTGCAGGTGGAGCACGCCGCCGCGCTGAAGAAGGTGGAAGAACTGAAATCCACGCTGGCCGCCCGCGAAGGCGAGCTGGCCGAACTGAAGTCCAAGACCATGGAGGACGGCAGCGAGCTGAACTCCAGGTACGTGACCAGGATGCAGGAACTTTACGACAAGGTCAACAAGAAGGAGCTGGAGATGCTGGCCCGCTGGGAAGAAAAGAACGGCGGCCTCGACGGCAAGATCCGCGAGGTCGAAACGGAGTTCGCCGCCAAGACCAAGCAGCTGGCGCTGCGCGAGAAGGCGCTGGCCGAGGACTTTAACGGCCGCAAAGCGGAGCTTATCAGGACTTTCGACAAGATCCGCGCCGACCTGGAGGCCAGGGAGCGGGCGCTTTCGGAAAGGGAAGCTAAAAAAACTCCCAACGGCAAGCCTGCCTTTACCGAGGAAATATGAGCGGAACCGAAGATCTGAAGAACCTTTTGGACCGGCTGAAGGACGAGGTGGGCCCCCTGCCGGAACCGCCGCAGCGCCGCGAGGCGCCGCCGCGGTCGGAAGTTCCCGCCGCCAGGGCGCTGCCCGCCGACGGCCAGGCGCCCAGGCGTCCGGACTATTTTCCGCGGTCCTACCGGGCCGAAGCGCCGCGCGCCCAGGCTCCCGGGCACGGCCAGCCCAACCTGGTCTGGAGCGAGAACAAAGAGACCATACTTTTCGGCATGCTGACGGCGCTGATAGCGGCGTTCGGCGGGATCCTCTCCGGCCTGGACTACCTGGTGCTGATAGGCGGCGTGGTGTTCATGCTGTTCTCGTTCATGATGCTGTTGACGCTGTTCGGTTATTACCTTAATTCCCGCCGCAAGAGTGGAGCGCCAGACGGGCAGGGGCTGGCGGAGAAAGTGGAGGCGCTTTCGCGCAGGGTGGAGGCGCTCTCTTCCATGGCCGCCTCGGGAGGCGGGGTGGGCTACGCACCTTCGCAGGAGAAGGAACGCGAGCTGGAGCATAAAGTGGATGAGCTGCGCGTGCTGGTAAAGACGCTCTCTCGCGCGGTTGAGCAGCAGGACAGGTAAAAACGCCCTAAATATATATATAATTACCCTATGAAGATACTCTCCCTTGCGCTGTCAATTCTGACGCTCTTCGGTTCCGTGCCGGCCTTCAGCCTGGAGCTTACGCTGCCCGCCCCGGAAAAAGAATACTTCATAGAGGCCGGCGATATCATCAACGTCAACGTTTCCCCGGCGGACGAATTTTCCAAGGAAGTTACGGTGCAGCCGGACGGGACCATAGAGATCCCGCTGCTGGGGTCCCTTAAGGCCTCGGGACTGAAGGCCGACGACCTGGCCAAGCAGCTGACCGCCAAATTCTCCAAGTACGTGGCTAACCCCAGCATCACGATCAACGTGCGCAAGTTCGCCTCCAATAAGGTGGCGGTGATAGGGCAGATAACCAGCCCCGGTTACTACGAGTACCGCGAGGGTATGCGCCTGCTGGACCTGGTGGCGCAGGCTTCCGGCCCGCAGGATTACGCCCGGTCGGCCAAGGTGCGCATCTACCGCCGCACGCCCGGCCCCGACGGTAAATTCACCGAGCAGGTCATTAAGGCCGACCTCGGCGCGGTGCTGGACGGCAAAATGGACAAGAACATCCAGCTGCTCAACGGGGACATAGTCTACATCCCGAAGAAACCTTTTTACAAGACCGCCAAGTGGATAACCGATAATTTCCTGCCGTGGGCCACGCTGTTCACCTTTGCGGTAACGGCGAGCATTGTGGCGAGGAAGAACTGAGCATGGACGCACAGGAACTTACACTCTACGATTACTGGCGCATAGTCAACAGGCGCAAGTGGATGGCGCTGATGGTCTTTGCCGTCACGGTCTTTTCCACGATGTTCTATACGCGCCTGCAGCCCACGGTTTACCGCAGCCAGGCCCTCATCCAGATAAAGCCCCCGGCCTCCTACAGCCGCATCCCCGGTTCCGAGATAAACGATTTCGATCCCTGGAGCGCGGTGGCCACCGAACTGAAGGTGATAACCTCCTCGGAGATCTCCGAGCGCGCGGCGGCCAAGCTCGGCCTGCCCGCCGGGCCCTCCTCCACCGCCCGGATAGCCGGTTCCTTTAAGGTGGAGCGCCTGTCGGATTCCAACCTGATCTCCCTTTCCGCGTTCAGTTCCGACCCGGGCCGCGCGGCCGACATGGCTTCCGCCGTTATCGACGCCTACCGCGACTACGACCTGGAACAGAAGAGCCGCCAGGCCCGCAAGACGCTGGAGGACATCTCCGCCCGCAAGAACGAGGTGGAGGACAACCTGCGCACCCTGGAAAAACAGAAACAGACTTTTATAGAGCGTAACCCCAAGACCGGCCTGGGTTCGGCGCTCGCCAACCAGCTGGCCGACCTGGAGATAAAGAAACGCGAGCTGCTGGAGAAGTACACCCCCAACCATCCCGACGTGCTGAGCCTGGAGCAGCGCATAGACGTGGTGCAGCAGAAGCTGGAGGAGATCCCCGCGCAGGAAGTGGAGCTGGCCCGCATCAGCCGCGAAGTGCGCATGCAAGAGGAACTCTACACCACGCTGAATAAGCAGTACGAGGAGGCCAAGCTGGGCGTCTCCTCCATGGTCTCTTTCGTAAGCGTGGTGAACCGCCCCATCCCCGAGACCGCGCCCATTTCTCCCAACAGCCGCCTGAATATGATGGTGGGCGCCGTGCTTGGCCTGTTCCTTGCCGTGGTGCTGGTGTTCCTGCTGGAGAACCTTGACGTTTCCATCTCCACCATCGAGGACATCGAGAATTTCATAAAGCTGCCGGTGCTGGGCATTATCCCCAACATCTTGAGCGAGAAGCCGCTGGACAACTGGCTGACCAATGTCTTCAAGAAAGAGCGCTACACGGTGGACGCGTTCCGCAGCGTCCTGATAGTCAACCGCAAGTATTCCTCCAGCGTCATAGAGGCGTACCACACGCTGCGTACCAACATCATGTCCAACCTCAAGACCAAGGAAAGCGTTTCCCTGGTCATCAGCTCCGCCGGGGCCGCCGAGGGCAAGACGCTCACCGCCGTTAATTTCGCCCTGGCCAGCGCCCATTCCGGCCTGCGCACCCTTCTTATAGATGCCGACCTCAGGCGCCCCGCCATTAACCAGATCTTTGGCACCCGCAGGGAACCTGGCCTCTCCGACGTGCTGGCCGGCAAGGCCGACTGGCGCGACGCCGTGCTGGAGAGCGCCGATTTCATTATGGGCGGCCTGGACTTCGACCAGCTCATGCGCTTTCCCGGAATAGAGAACCTGAAGGTGCTCAACTGCGGCACGCAGACCGGTAACGTCGTGGACCTGCTGGATTCCGCCAACTGGAAAGAGATCATGGGCGAACTCAAGAGCGAGTTCGACATGATAATCTTCGACGCGCCCCCGGTGCTGCTGTTCGTGGATTCCGTGATGATAGCCAAGCACGCCTCCGACGGCGTGGTGCTGGTCTACAAGGCCGGCAAGATAGCCCGCGGCGCGCTGAAGCGCGCCAAGGACCAGATAGGCGGCGCCGCCAAGATGCTGGGCGTGGTGCTCAACGGCGTACGCGCCTCCGAAATGGGGCCGCAGTACGGCTACTACTACTACGACTACAAGAAGTACGCGCGGCGCTGAGCTGCGCCTGGCGCGCACCCCGGCGGCGGGGTCAACCTGATGCCGATAATCTTCCTCCTAATTTCCGCTGTTGCGGCCGTAGCCCTGGGATTTCTGGCCGCCACCTCTTCTCCCCAGTTTATAATGGGGGCGACCGCTTCCCTGCTGGTTTTCCTGTTCGCTTTCTTCTCTCCCAAACTGAGCCTCGCCCTGATGGTGGTTTCCATGCTGTTTTCCCCGGAGATAGGTTTCGGCGCACTTAACAGCCAGCGCTCGGTGGTGGTGCGCTATGACGACATCCTGCTGGTGGTGATCTTCTTCTCCTGGCTGGCCCGCTCGGCTATCCGCAAAGACACGGCCTTTGTGACCAATACGCCGGTGCAGAAGCCCATAATCCTTTACACCTCCCTGTGCGTCCTGTCCACCATGCTGGGCGTGCTGCGCGGTGATATCCGATTTGAGGTTTCAGTTTTTTATCTGATGAAGTATGTGGAGTATTTCCTTCTTTATTTCATGACCGTCAACGTGCTGGAGTCCAAAGAGGAAATAGCCAGGTACCTGCGCTACGCCTTCTTCGTGCTGCTGGCCGTAACGGTGTATGCTTATTTCTACTATTTCAGCTCCGGGTCCGGCGCCAGGGCCAGCGCCCCTTTCGAGGCGCCTTTGGGTAAGCCTCAGGAATCAGAACCGGCCTCCCTCGGCGGGTATTACCTGCTGGCCATGGGCGTGCTGCTCGCGCTGTTCGCTGAGGGGGGGGGGCGCCAGCTTGCTTACGCGCTGGGGACGCTGGCTTTTGTTTTTCCGGCCTTCCTGCTTACCTTCTCGCGCGCCTCTTACATCGGCTTTGCCCTCATGGCGCTCGCCCTCGTCATTAAGACTAACAAGCGGCGCCTGGCCTTGCTGGCTATGGTCATTGTCGGGCTCGGCGCCCTGTTCGCCACCCGGGGACTTTCCGAGAAAGTGCGTGAACGTGTGGAGATGACCTATAGCGGTCAGTATGCCACGCACGATGTCAGATTTTTGGGTATTGAATTCCGGCTGGAGGAATCCGCTTACATACGCTATGCTTCCCTGAGTGAAGCCTTTACAAAATGGCTTCCTCAACACCCGGTGCTGGGCCGCGGAGTTACGGGCGTGGGTCTGGGCGACACGCAATACACGTTGCTGATAGGCGAGCTGGGCATGGTCGGTTTCTTCTCTTTTTTCTGGATGCTTTACAGCATCTATTCGGCCGCTAAGGACGTCTATGAGGATTATGAGGAGCCTTGGATCAAGGCGGTGGCGCTGGGGCTGATCATCAGTCTGATAGGCCTGCTGGGGCAGGCAATAGGCGTTAACACCTTTATCATTGTGCGCATCATGGAGCCGTTCTGGTTCCTGACCGCCGTCATTATGAAACTTTACGTGCTAAGGCGAAATCCTAAGGAAATAGCCGCGGAGCAGGCCTAAATGCCGGACGGTGACAGTCGGCTTTCAGTTTACGGCCTTCTTTCTATTCTTCTTTTCGGACTCTCGCTGCGGCTGCTTTTTTTCAGCGGCATGACGGGCTATGACGAGTTCCATTACGCGCACATAGCCCGCAACTTCGCCCTCGGCAATTTCTCGCTTCCCGAAGTTTCCGGCTATTACGGGTTTAGGTACCTCGTTACCATCCCCGCCGCTTTTTTTACTTCCGTCTTCGGCCTGAACGCCGCGGCGCTGAGCCTCTGGCCGCTCGCCTGTTCCCTCGGTTCTATCTCTGTGGTTTTTCTGCTCGGCAGGCTCCTGTCCGGAGAGCGGGCCGGGCTGATAGCAGCCTTGCTCTACGCCTGCCTGCCGGGCAGCGTCATTTCCGGGACCATGCTTTACCCGGATGAGACCGTGACTTTCTTCACCGGGTTGTCCGCGCTGTTCTTCCTGAGGGGGGAAAAACAAAAGTCGGGAGGCGGGATATTATTCTTCCTGCTTGCCGGTCTGTTCTGCGGCCTGGGTTACCTTGCCCGCATAAACGCGCTGCTTATAATTCTTTTTTTCGCGGCGTACGCTGCTGTCAGTGGCTGGAAAACAGGGAGACTGGCCTTCTTCGCCGGTCTGGCTCTTGCCCTGCTTCCGGAAGCCGCTTTTAATTTCGCCAAAACCGGGGATGTTCTCTTCTCCTGGAACGCCCAGCAGTTGCGGTTGGCCGCGGATGCCGTTAATTTTTCCACCAGTCTTCTGGTGTACCCGAGGGGGATGCTGGGTTTGGACCTCTACGGCCTGGGCCTTTTCGGTTTTTTCTTTCACCTTTTCCTGATCTGCATGGGAGCCTATCTTATGGGCCGCAGGCCGGCCGGCAGCGGGCCGCTGCTGCTCTGGTTCGCCTGCGTTTTTCTGTACCTGGAATTCGGCCCGTCGCACTTGTCCCCTGGCGGCTATGTGCCCGCGCATAAGCAGTTGCGCTTCCTTTCCATGGCCGCCATGCCGGCCGTTCTTTTTTCGGCGCTTTACCTGGCTGAAATGAGGCGTGCCGCCGCCGCCTGCGCGGCGATGTTCATGGTTTTTACCTCTGCCTTCGGGGCGGCAAAGATATCGGAATATCACGCTTTCCATGCAGAGCCCTATGAACGGGCCTTTGCTTACATGAAAGACACCTCTCCGTTGGCAGTATCGGTCCCCGACGAGGATTGGCGCGCACGCCTCAATTTCTATTATCGATCCCCCCTGTCTTTGCCCTATTATCCTTCCGGCGGAGCGGGCGGAGTACGGCTAGCCGGAGAACCGCGGCCAGCCAATGCGCATCCGCCGTTCTGGAGCGTTGCTGCGGGAGAGGCCAAAGCTTCTGAAGCCCAGGGAGCAGGGCCGGCAAAAACCGTGGCTTTGGGCGGAGGAGTATTTCTTAAGCGTTATTCAGCGAGCCCGACACCGCGTTTTTGAGCAGGATGAAGTCCTGCTTCCCGGGCACGAGGAAAGACCAGGGGTGATTGCCGGTGTGCCGCCAGTAAAGGACCGAGATCGTAATCCCAGAAGCGCAGTAAGACAGCGAGGTCGCTATTGCGGCCCCGGCTATTCCGTACGCCGGAATGGCCGCTATGCTGGTCCCGGCTGAAAGAAGCAGGGCCACGGCCGAAGTCAAAGCCGGGTATTCCGGTTTCCCGCGGGCGGCCAGGTCGTTGCCCAGGACTTTTGTGATGCCCAGCGCGATGACGCCGGGGATAAGCATTGCGGCTGGTGCCGCCGCCCCGGAGAATTGTTCCCCGAAAAGAAAGCCGATCAGGTGCGGCGCGAGCAGAAGCAGGCCGGCGCCGGCCGCGATGGTCAGCGCCAGCGTGATGCGGGAAACCTGGGGTGTTATCCGGTCGGCGGTTCGCGCGTCGCTGGCGGAAATTTTAGGGAACAGTACATACCCGACCGCGTTCGGGATATACCAGATGGTCTCCGCTATCATGACCGATACGGAATATATCCCCACGTTCACCGGCGTCATAAAAAAATTTATCAGGAATATGTCCAGGCGGTAGTTCAGCAGTTGTATGACGCTGCCGACAAAACCTTTTGCCGAATAGGTCAGGATATCCCTTATCATCCGCGGGCTGAATGAAATAGTCAGTTTCTCCAGCCTGCGGGAATACAGCCAGGACGCCAGCAGCGCCGCCCAAAAAGAGGTCGCGGTGGCGGCGATGGCGCCTTTTATCCCGGACTGAAAGGCCAGGAGCAGGACCGCGACCAGCGCGAGAGTCAGGAAAGAGCGGAGCAGGTCTATAGTGGAGGCGGTTTTGATGCGCTGGCTGCCCAGTATGGCCCCGCTGAAAGGGATCCCCAGCATGACCGCTGGATAGATGAAAAAAGACAGCAGCAGGTAATCAGTAGAGAGTCCCTTAAAGGCGAACCTGGAGATCTCCGGCAGGAATGCCAGGTAGAGGGCTCCGAAGACGAGCGTCAAAAGGGCGCATAGACTGAAGACATTGCCCATTAGCAGGCCAGGGGTGTACTTCCTGTTGCCGATGTAATAAGTGGTGCCGGCGCCCATATTGAACGCCGTGAAAGTGCTGAGGAGCATCGGGGCCAGTATCGCCAGGGAATATATCCCCTTCCCCTCGGGCCCTGTGGCGCGCGCGATGAGGACATTGTACAGGATGGCTATGGTTACGGAGACGACCTGGGCGCCCAGCGTGAACGCCACATTCTGCGCGAACTGCGGCAGGCGGCTGAAAAAGGCGCGGGGGGGAACCCGCGGCTCAGCCACGGCGCCTCGCGCCGGTCATGCGCCTGGCCAGGGAGAATAAAAATTGTTTTACCCGCCCTTTAAAGACCTGGTAGATATTCTGTGCGGCCTTCTCCATCGCCGCGAAGTCGCCAGGGAACACCATGCCGCCGGTATCGGTGCAGATGACCGATTTGCCGCTGATGCGCGCGATCTGTAGGGCTTCGGCGTGGGAGCTTTCAAAGAACATCACGGCCCCGGTCTCCGCGTACATTTTGGCCTTGAAGGGGGCGTGGCTGCCCAGGCGTATGCGGGTGGCTTGGTCCGGCAGGTCAAGCATTAGTAGGCGCTCGTAGGGGATATGGTTGGCGGCCAGCCAGGCCTGCGTCAGGTCCCTGTATTTTTCCAGCCTGGAGGTGACCAGCCATTTCACGCGGACGGAAGGCCTGATCTTCAGCGGCACCGTGGAAATAAATTCCCGATAGGCCGGCCCGTCGTCGTTCTCTTTCGGCTCAGGGTCCCTGCAGAGTATCCCGTCTATATCCATGCAGGAATTCTCAAGCACCGGGTGGTGGAAGATGCCCCATTCGAAGAGCCGCGGCACGGGCAGGACCTGGTAATAAAGGTCCACCAGGGCGGCGCTCTCCTGGCCTATGTAGGGCGCCGCGAAAATAAAAGCGCAGTCCTTGCGGGCGGCGGACAATTTTTGTTTCGCTTCGAGCATGGCCCTGCCGGTGAACACGGTGTCGTCCACTATAAGGACGCGGTTGTAGACCTTCTTGTCCAGGTACATGCCGCGCGCCCCCACGCCCATCACCCGGCCTTCCAGGAAGCCGTCTATGTCTGCCAGAGGCTTGTGCATATAGAAGGCGATAAGGTTGGCGGCGAGCATGCCGCCGCGCGGTATGCCTACTACCGTGTCTATATCTTTAGGGAGGGCGCTCATCCAATCCAGGATGTCCCGGTTCAGGTCCGCGACACTTTTATAGTTCATGGTTTAACGCAGGTAACCCGCAGACATGGGGCAAGCGTGCTGTGCGGGTCCCGGGCAGGCTCATCCTGCACCGAGGTAAAGCCGCAGTTTCCCAGCAGGGCTTTCAGGCGGCGTACGTTGTATCCGAAATAATGGAAATCAGAGGCGTAACGCTGAAGGCCGAAAATATGGTCGAGAAAAGTGTCGTCGCCGCCCATATAGCCTTTTACGTCTGCGTCGAAGTCGGGGCATTCCATGATGAGCCGCCCGCCAGGCTTCAGGACGCGGTGCCAGGACCGCAGGGCGGGCTCAAGGTCGTGACGGCCCAGGTGTTCGATGACGTGGTAGTTCTCTATAAGTTCGAAGGAGCCGGTCCTGAAGGGCAGGCGGCGGATGTCGCAGACCATGTCGGTGGCATGTGTTTTGCGGATATCGAGGTTCAGGTAGCCGTCGAAATGCCTGTCGCCGCAGCCCAGGTGCAGTTTGCCGGACCACAGGGACGGCGCGCAGGCCGTAACGGCCCGCCAAAAAAGGTCCCGGGCCAGGTTGATGGTGGCCGACTGGTACCAGAAATGGTAGATGGCTTTTATTATTTTCAGCACGTTGGTTCTTGGCGGACCTGGCCTTTAGGTGCGGCCCCGCCCGTTGATTCTAACTCTTTTATCACCCTGCGGTAAATATGGCTAGGGTCAGGCCGCTTTTATATATAATTGACCAAGACTAATGATTATGCCGGATCCACGACCAGGTCCCGCGGGCGGGAATTGTTTCCTGTGCAGGAGCGCGGACTTTTTGCCTGTTTACCCCACGGTCCCTTATGGCCTGATAAAGTGCTCCTCCTGCGGTATGGTCAGGATAGCGCCCATGCCGGACCCGGCGGTCAGCCTGGAAATAAACGAGGCCGTATATTCCGCGGCTGAATATAAAGAACGCTATTTCAAAGACAGACATAATTTCGCCGCTTGGGCGCGGGAGAAACTGCGGTTGATAGAGCGTTGCAGGCCGGGGAAGGGCCGTATCCTCGACGTGGGCTGCAGTTACGGAGTGTTCATAGAAGAGGCCGCGAAGCTGGGTTGGGATGCCTGCGGCTGCGAGTTGAATCCTGTTACCGGCAATTATTCCCGCGACCGTTTCGGCGGGAAAGTGCACGCCGGAGACCTGGCTACGGCGCCTTTCCATCTTGCCTCGTTCGACGTTATAACCTTGTGGGACGTGATAGAGCATCAGCCCGACCCGGCGGCCTTCCTGAAGACCGCGGCCAAATACCTGAAAGACGACGGGCTGATCTTCCTGCAGGTCCCGAATTTCGACAGTTATATCTCCGGGCTTAAAAAAGACGGCTGGGATTGGCTTACGCCCGGTGATCACAAATACTTCTTCACTCCGGCTACGCTTGTCCGTACCGCGGCCGCCGCCGGCTTTTCGCTGATATACCTGAAAACCTGGGAGCCGACGAGGTATTTTATAGACTCCCTCATCGGACTTGGTGAAAGGAGCGGGCCTGTTGCGGATATATACAGGGCGACTGTAGTGCGGTTTGTCCGGCTTTTCCTCTTTTTCCTGTTCCTGCCTTTCCAGAGCCGGCTGCGGGACGCGGATAGAGGCGCTTTACTGGTATGCGGGTTCTCCAGGAAGGAGGGCACCGATGCTTAAGTCTGTATTTAAGGCTCTTTCCCCTGCGTTCAGAGGCAGCCTCCTTCCCTTTCCCAGGAAGGTGCAGATAGAGACCACTACGGTTTGCAATGCCAACTGCATAATGTGTCCACACTCTTCCATAACCAGGGTCAAGGGGCATATGCAGTATCCCCTTTTCAAGAAGATAATAGACGAATGCGCGGAACACGCCGGCCAAGTCGCGGAGGTTTACCCCTTCCTGAACGGGGAGCTCTTCCTCACCCCGCAGTGGGAGAATTACCTGGCCTACGCCCGGAAAAAACTCCCGGCAGCCCGCATCATAGTTTTCACTAATGGCTCTCTTCTGAACGAGGAAAACACAGGCAAACTGCTGGAGATAGCCCCGGACGCGCTCAACGTGAGTTTCGACGGGACCAGCAAGGAAGCTTATGAGTCCATCCGCCGTAACCTGAAGTTAGAGGAGGTGGAGGGGAATATCCGCGCGTTCATGGCGCGGCGCGGCTCAGACCCTTCCGGGAAACCGCGGGTTTCCATTTCCGTCATAGAAATGGACAAGACGGCCGCGGATATTCCCGCGTTCGTAGAGAAGTGGGGAAAGGTCGTAGATAAGGTCTCCGTGGAGCCGTACAATACCTGGACGGGAGAAATAGCCGACAGGGGCGTGAAGGGCCGTCAGTCCCGATCGCGTGTTCCCTGCCCCAGGCTTTGGCAGAACCTGACAGTGCTTAATTCCGGCAAAGTGGCCCTGTGTTGTCTTGACTACGACGGACAGGTAGAAATAGGGGACCTGAATTCCGCTTCTATAGAGGAAGTCTGGACTGGGGAACGCCTGCGTGAGATGCGACGCATGCATGAGGCCGGAGAATATGACGGCTCCGGCATATGCCGCGACTGTGACTATGGCAAGTATCAGTCTGAAACGCCCTTCTGGTGGCGATAAAAAGAATGCGATACTTCGTCTATTATTACCTGTATGACCCCCGTCTGCGCTCGGTGCCGGGCGGCCCCATGAAGATTTTCGATCTTTGCAACAACCTGGTGAAGCTCGGACACGAGGTCGTGCTTTTTGCGCCTGACATTGGCAGTCCAAGATCACAGACGGCGGCGAAAGTGGTGGCGATACCCGCTTTCGGGGTCCCGGTGCTGGGCATACTATGGCATGAAGCGGCCAGCCTGGCGGTTTCACTGCTGTATCTGGCGTGGGGGCGCTGCGATGCGGTATATGTGCGAATTACAACTTCCTTCGTGCCGTTGCTCATTGCGCGCCTGGCTGCCGCCCGCCTGTTCACCGACGTCAATGACGACCCGTTCTACCGCTACGACTCCGAGCGGGGGCCGGGTCGGCTGAAACTGCCTTGCGTGCGCACCTGCGACGCGCTTAACCTGAAAAACAGCTACAGGGTGTTCGTCGTCAACTCCGCCGTGGCGGAGAAGCTGCGGCTGCGGCTCGGCCTGGCCGCGGAAAAACTGGAGGTGATGCTCAGCGGTGCTAACACGGACGTGTTCAGGCCGCTAGCCAGGGACGGGGCCTGCGCGGAGTTGGGGCTGGACCCTTCGCTGAGGTATCTCTGTTTTGTGGGCAGCCTTAACCACTGGAACGATTATTCTCTGCTCGCGGCCGTGGTCAGGAGGGTGACGGCGGCGCTGCCAGGCGTGCGCTGTCTTGTGGTTGGGGACGTTTCGGAAGAGCAGCTGCGGTTGGTCTCCGGCTCTCCTTTCATCCTGGCGGGCAGGGTCCCGCCGGCGGCCGCGGCGAAATATATCTCCTGCTCCGAGGTGTGCCTGGCGCCGCTCATCCCGCAATGGCGAGAGATCCGCTCCGTGAAGATCTTCGATTATCTGGCCTGCGGCAGGCCGGTGGCGGCCACAAAAGCGCCGGATGCGGACAACGTGTTCTCGGACTGCCCGGCCGTGGCGATAACGCCCTCCGGTGACGAGGATGCTTTCTTTAGATCCGTTATGCGATTATTGTCGGACCCGGCCGGCGCTGCCGCTTTGGGCGCCGCGGGTCGCGAGTTGGTGGTGCGCAAGCATGACCGGGCCGCCGCAGCCAGGCGGCTGGCAGAGCTGACCGGAGGACGTAAGTGAGGATCGCCGTTACTTGCTATGAGAGCCTTGGCTTGCCCGGCGGCAGCGCGCTGCAGGTGCTCCGCCTGGCCGAAGGGCTCGCGGCCGCGGGACATGAGGTCATTGTCTATTCGCCCGGCATTACCACCGTTCAAGCCGCCGGAGTGAGTGTGGTATATATCCCAGTGATAAATCTGCGCGGCTTGAGGTTCCCCTCGTATCTGCTCGCGGCGCCGTTCTTCCTGGCTTACCGGTTCCTGCGGTCAAGGCCGGACGCCGTCCTGGCTTTCGAGGTCTACTTCGATTGTTCGGTTTTACTGGCCGCAAAGCTCGCCGGGGCACCGCTTCACGCGTTCATTAACGCTATCGCGGAGCAGGAACTGGACCTTGGCGGGGCGAGGCTGCCGCTCAAATGGGCTCTCCACGCCGTGCAGCGTCTCCTGGTGCGGTCCGCCCGGGGGCTTTTTACGGTTTCGGAAGAGATCTCAGCCTGGCTGGCGGACAAGTACGGCGTGCCGCCGGGTTTTCCGGTAGTAGTAAAGAACGGAGTAGACACAAAGCTTTTCTCACCCCGGCCGCGAAGCGAGGCTGTGAAGACGGCTGGCCTGCCGGAGTCCGCGATGTACGTCGGTTTTGTCGGGTGCCCCGCAGTGTGGCACGGTTTGGAATATCTCGCGGATGCTGCCCCGCTGATATTGAGGGAGTTCCCGGCCGCTAAATTCCTTATAGTCGGGGACGGACCGGCGCTGCCTGCCTTTCGCGAATACGTCAGCCTCCGCGGGCTCGAGAAGGATTTCCTGTTCATTGGCGCGGTCCCCCACGGGGATGTGCCCGCCTATATAGGGGCCTGCGAGTTATGCGTGGTGCTGTTCAGACCGGTGCGCTCTTACCCGGGGGACCCGATGAAGATTTACGAATATCTCGCCTGCGGAAGGCCCGTGGTAGCCAGCGCCGTGCCTGGGTACGGAGACTTCGTGGAGGCCGCCGGCGCCGGAGTTTCCGCGGATGCCTCCAACCCAGCCGCGCTTGCTTCCGCAATAAACAAACTTCTTCTGGATGCTGGCGCCAGGGCAAGGATGGGACAAAATGCCAGGCAGGCGGCTGAGTCTGGGCACAGCTGGGCAGCGCGCGCTGAAAAGATAGCTAATGAGTTAGCCGGGGGGCGATGATGACGGGGCAACCGGAACGCACAGGTTTTAGCAGGGTCATACACGGACTGGCCGCCGCTATCCTGCGGACCGACGGGGAACAGACCCGGTTGCGCGGGGATTTTCATCGCCTGCTCGGCAGAGCTGGAACCGCCCGGGCCATTCTGGATGTGGGTGCCGCTGACGGCCTGATGACGCTTGAATATGCCCGGCTGCTGAAAGTTCCGGAAGGCGGAGTTTTCGGGATAGAGGTAATGGATCATTACCTTGAGAGGATCGCCAAGGGAGTGAAAGCTCAGAAGCTGGACATAGAGAAGGAGCCTTTTCCTTACCAGGACGGGGCTTTCGACGTAGTGGTCTGCAACCAGGTGCTGGAGCACCTTAAGAATATTTTCCTGCCGCTGTCGGAAATGGAGAGGGTCTTGAAACCCGGCGGCCGCCTGGCGCTGGGGATACCGAATCTCGCGGGGCTGCATAACAGGGTACTGTTGGCGTTCGGTTCCCAGCCGCTGTGTAACGCTATCTCGGGGCCGCATGTGCGGTGTTTCACGCATAAAGGCTTTCTGGAATTACTGCGGTCCAACGGGAACTTTACAGTGGAAGCCGTGGCGGGGTCTTCGCTTTACCCGCTGCCCTGGCCTTTGGTGGACTTCGGGGCCAGGTTTTTCCCCGGGCTCAGCGCCTATACTTTTTACCTTTTACGCAAAACAGGAACTGGTTCCGGCGGCTGGTCGCGGAAGTCGATAGGCGACACTTGTCTTTGACGGCCGCAGCGGAAACTGAGAATGAAAAAAGTAGTTTATCTAACGGCGCTCGGCAAGGCTTACGCGCGCTCCGGCATGGAAGCCGGGGCGGATATCCTGCGGCTTGTGACGGCCATGAACGCCGGCGCGGAGACCCTGGGCTGGCGGGCCGCGGCCGTGGCGCGCTACGAGAAGTTGCGCATCTTCACTCCCGAAAGGGAAGCTATGCCCGCCCCGGAGCTGGCCCCTACGCAGGATTTCTTCCGGGGCCTGAAGGATTTTAAAGCCCGGCTGGACTTTGGCGGTATCGTGCGCGCCTACGCCGCCAAGCTGGATGAGTACGGCCCCGAGCTGGAGCAGGCCGACCTGGTGCACGCCTGGGATACGCCGGCGGTGGTGGCCTTTAAAAAAATGTCGGAAGGCTGGCTCATCAAAAAGCCGCTGCTCTTCACTCCGGAAGCCGTTTTCTGTTCTCCCAGGCCGCACTGGCTGGATACGCAGCGCCGGCTGGTCCTGGACATGGTGGACGCGCTGGTGCTGCCCGGGGCCTGGGCCTGCGCCGCTATCACGGATGAATTTGGTTTCAAGCGCAAGTGCCATACCCTGCCCAGGGGCATAGAGGATTTTAAATACCTGCGGAAAGGCCGTATACGGGCGGAACTAGGGCTGAAGGATACCGATATCCTGGTCTGCGCCATGGGGCGGTTAAGCCGCGAGAGCGGCTTCAAGTCGCTGGTTGACGCCATGCGCCTGGCGCTCAAGAAAAAACCAAAAGGGCTCTACTGCGCTATCGCCGGCGCCGGGCCGGAAGAGGGGGCGCTCCGGTCCCGCGTGGCGGAACTGGGCCTCGAGGACAGGGTAAGGCTTTTAGGCTTCCGCCAGGACGCCGGAGAGCTCATGGCCGACGCCGAGATCTTCGCGGCGCCTGCGCTCAAGACCATGTCCGACCAGGGTGTGATAGAGGCCCTGCGCTCCGGTCTCGCTGTGATCTCGTCGGACGCCGGTGGCAATCCGGAGGCGCTGGGTTGGGGCCAGGCTGGCCTGTTGGTGCCGCCCGGGGACCCAGGGGCCATGGCCGAGGCCCTGCTCAGGGTCGCCGGCAGCCCCAAGGAACTCGTCTACCTTTCGGCACGGGCCAGGGAATTCTATTCCAAGACCCATTCGCTTCCGGCGCTGGCTTCCGGGGCCGCGCATATATATAATAAGACGCTGGAAGACCTCTAAAATGTCGCGCAAACTTAAACTGCTTTTTGTGATAGAGAACGCGGCCTACGGCGGCGGGGAGAAGGTATTTTCCCTGCTCATCCGTTCTTTGCCCGCTGAGAAGTTCGAGCTTTTCTGCGCGGCACTGCCGCAGGGCAGGTTCTACGAAGAGACCAGGGACCGCTGCCGCTTCCTGCCGCTGGACCTTTCCCGCAGGTTCAATTTCTGGAATATCGGCCTGCTGCGCAAAATGATGACGGACAACGGTATAGACATTGCGCACAGTCAGGGGGCGCGGGCCGATTTCTTCTGCGCGCTGGCCGCCGCCGGAACCCGGGCCAAGGCCGTTTCTACCGTGGCCATGCCGGTGGAGGGGTTCGACGTCTGCCTGCCGAAAAAACTGGCTTACCTGGCGCTTAATTCGTTCGCGGCGCGCAAGATGGCGGCCGCAGTAACGGTTTCCGGGACTCTGGAGAAGCAACTGCGCGGCAAATATCCGCTGGTGGAGCTGATACCGAACCCGGTGGACCTGTCCGAATTCAGCCCTTCCAATTTCGACGCCGGTCCTGTCATAGAGCGCTTCGGGCTGCGCGGGCGCACGGTAATGGCCGCGCTCGGCAGGCTGGAATGGCAGAAGGGGTACCCGCAGCTTCTCTCGGCGCTGGAGCTGATGTTCAGGCGCGAACCGGAATTAAAGCAAAGGCTCGTCTGCCTGGTAGGCGGTACGGGCAGCCTGGAAAAGAAACTCAAGAGGCAGGTTGAAGCCTCCGGCCTCTCCGGCAGTGTGATCTTCTGCGGAGACGTGGCCAATGCCCGGGATTTCCTGGGTGCGGCCGATATCTTTGTTATGCCTTCCCTGCGCGAAGGGCAGCCCCTGGCGCTGCTGGAAGCCATGGCCATGGCCAAGCCGATAGTAGCCACGGCGATCCCCGGCATAAAGGACACCGTGGACGGCGGTAAAGAAGCGCTGTTGGTGGCGCCGGCCGACCCTCAAGCCTTGGCAAACTCCCTGTTGGAGCTGCTGCGCGACATGCCCGCCGCCATGAGCATGGGCGCCAAGGCCCGCGCCAAAGCCGAGCGCTATGGCCTGCCGGACTACGTGGCCGCTCACGAGGCTTTTTACCATAAACTTTCCGGGGAGGCGCGCTGATGTGCGGCATCTGCGGCTTTAGCGGACCCTCTAATGAGCCCCTGCTCAAAGGCATGGCGGCGTCGCTGGCTCACCGCGGGCCCGACGAGGACGGCTTCTTCAGCGACGGGGGGAATATTTCCCTCGGCATGCGCCGCCTTAAGATCATAGACTTCGCCACCGGTTCCCAGCCAATTTCCAACGAAGATAATACCGTTACCGTGGTCTTCAACGGGGAGATCTATAATTTCAAGGAATTGCGCGCGGACCTTCAGGCGAAGGGACACCGCTTTCGCACCAATACCGACACCGAAGTGCTGGTGCATCTCTACGAGGAGCATGGCGAGGCCTTCCCTAAACTGCTGCGCGGCATGTTCGCTTTCGCGCTGTGGGACGCCAAAGCGCGCAAGCTCATGCTCGCGCGCGACCAGTTCGGCATAAAGCCGTTGTACTACGCTCTATCCGGCAACAGGCTGTATTTCGCTTCCGAGCTGAAGGCGCTGCGCCTGGCGGCCGGGGTATGCGGGGACCTGGACCCGCTGGCCGTGGACTACTATTTCACTTACCTCTATGTCCCGGCGCCGCTCACTATCTACAAGGGCGTAAAGAAATTAGAGCCGGCTTCCACGCTGGTTTTCAGCGGCGGGGCCGTGCGGACCGCTAAGTACTGGGAACTGCAGGCGGTGCCAGGAGAAGAGCGGACTGAGGAATATTGCCTGGAGGGCATCAAGGACCTGCTGTCCAAGAGCGTGAAAGAACAGTTGGTCAGCGACGTGCCCCTGGGCCTCCTGCTTTCCGGCGGCATGGATTCGGTCTCCATCCTGGCCTTCATGGCGGAGCACGCCGGCGCCGGGGTAAAAGCGTTTACCGCGGGCTTTGGCGAGGAGAGCTTTGACGAACTGCCGGCCGCGCGCGCCGCCGCCAGGCATTTCGGGGCGGAACATATAGAGATCCCCGTGCGGGCCGATATCGGCGCGGTGATAAGGGAGCTGGCCGGGCAGTTCGACGAGCCTTTCGCGGATTCCTCGGCGCTGGCCAACTATCTGGTGACCAAAGAAGCCCGCAAGCACGTGACCGTGGCGCTGGCCGGGGTAGGGGGGGGACGAACTTTTTGCCGGTTACCCGCGCCACCTTGGCGCCCGCCTGCTGCCCGCCTACCTGAAAGTCCCGGCGGCCCTGAGAGGGTTCGCCGGCCGGGCCGCGTTAAACTGCTCGGTTTCCGGCAGGACGTCGGCGAGCTGCTGGCGGATTCCGAGATCTTTGTGGCGCCGGCGGTAAAGACCATGTCCGACCAGGGCGTAATAGAGGCCATGCGCGCCGGGCTGGCCATAATCTCCGCCGACGCCGGCGGCAACCCGGAGGCCCTAAACTGGGGCCAGGCCGGAAAACTGGTGCCCGCCGGCGACGCGGTGGCGCTGGCCTCCGCGCTTTCCTCCCTGGCGGGCAGCCCCCGCGACCTTATCTCCCTGGCGGCGCGCGCCAGAGAGTTTTACACGAAGACCCACTCGCTGCCGGCCCTCGCCGCCGGGGCGGCGCGCATCTATCATTCAGTATTGAAGTAGCGGCCTCCGCGCCTTTACCCCTTCCCCGGCTTTATCCTATTATAGATGTGCCGGTTACTATCTAAAGGGGTTTGGATATGCGACAGCGAACGCTGCTTCTCATCGACGACGATAAATTCTGGTCCGGCATGACCGCCGGGTTTTTTAAGAGAAATAATTACAGGGTCGTGACCGCGGCGACCTGCGCCGATGGCCTGCGGCTGGCCGCGGAGACGCGGCCTGATTGCGTTTTGCTGGATTTTCACCTGCCGGACGCGGATGGTTGCTCCGGCGCATTCGCCATCCGGAATGACGGCAACCTCAAAAAAACTCCTGTGATAATGGCCAGTTGCGATGGCACAAAAGAACTGACGGCCTGCCGGGATTATAAAGTGGACGGCTTCTTTCTGAAGCCGGGCCGCTATGAAAGACTTCTCGATATGGTGGATGGGCTTTTACGGCGCGTAGAGTGGGAGCGCGGCATATTGACTCACAAGGATATACGCCTGGATGGCACCTCGTTTACCGTTTCCCGGGACGCGAGGCTGGTGGCCAAACTTACGAAAGAGCAGTTCCGGCTGCTTTTTGGGCTTGTAGAACGTACTCCGGATATCGTCAGCAATCTGGAGATAGCCAGGAACGTTTTCGGCCCGGAAACCGTTGAAGAACGGGAGGACGCTATCCGCGGACTGGCGCACCGCCTGAGGGTGAATCTCGGGGCGCGGCTGGGCCACCGCATAAAGTCGCGCGCCGGAGAAGGGTGGGGCTACCTCCACCCCGCAGATAAGAAGCGCCAGCAGCGAAAGTGATCCGGCGGCGTCATCTCCGACGTGAAATGTGAAAAACTATCACGCGCGCGTGATTGACTATGTTCGTCCGCTTGCTTATACTTGATAGGTGCCAGGCGGCTTGGCGCGTTGTCGGGAATGCCGCCGGGCCCTTGTGGCACCTGGATTTTCAGTAAAGTAGCGCATCAACGCCAATGTCCGTGATAAAAGCGAGATCGTCGATGCATGCCCTGCGCAGACCGATAATGGCTGTCGCCGGGTTATTGTTGTTCCTTGAGTTCCCTCTGAATGTCCGTGCCGCGTCCGTCGCCTGGACCGGCCAGGGCGGGGATTCAAATTGGTTCACTTCGGCTAATTGGGGCGGGAATGCCGTGCCTGGGTCCGGGGATGACGTGACAATAGACGCGAACGTTACCGTGACCGCGGCCTCGTTCCCGATAAATTTCAATACGCTCACTCTTGGGGGGGTGAACAGCCCCACGCTTAAATTGTCCACTGGTACGGCAAACGCCGGTTCGTTGGTGATCAATAATAAGTCCGTTTTTGAACAGAACAGTTCTCTGCCGCTCACGTTTTCCTACGTGACGATCAATTCCGGCGGTAAATTGACCCACACTCCCAATTCCAGCTCCCGCCAGTATTCAGTCAATCTCAATGTTACCGGGGACCTTGTGCTGCAGGCCGGGGCCACCATATATCTGGACTGGTTGGGCTACGCCAGCGACAGCGGACCCGGCAAAGGGTTTAATGCTGAGGGCGCGTCCGGAGGCGGCGGCGGCCATGGCGGCGCCGGCGGGAACAGCAATGCCGTGAGCGGCGGCATAGCGTATGACCTGGCTGCAAATCCAGGCGATCTGGGCAGCGGCGGCGGGCGTGCGGGCAGCGGAGCGTATGCAGGCGGAGGTTCCGGCGGTGGTATGGTGTCCGCGGTTATAGGCGGAACTGCCCACATAAACGGCTTGATAACCGCCGACGGGGGCTACGGTTATGCGGCCAATTCCGGCGGCAGCGGCGGCGGTGCTGGCGGCAGCATAATTATTTCGGCCGGTGCCATTGATGGCAGCGGCGTGATGCGGGCCAATGGCGGTGCGGGCAAGACCGGCACCAATCAGTACGGCGGCGGCGGCGGCGGCGGCATCATAGCCGTATCGGTGTCCATAGCTGATAATTTTTACGGGAGCAAGTCGGCTTTTGCCGGTTCCGGATATAAAACCGGCGGTACCGGTATCCTGGCGGGCCGCGTGGGCGCCGGGGCGAAGTATTCCATAACGGTGGATAATGCAAGCGTCCAGTCCAGTACGACGACTAAAATCACCGGCAACGCGGCGATAGGAAGCCTTTATCTGGCCCGAAGCAGTCTTGTTTTCAGCACGTTCAGTGTTGACAGTCTTATGCTCGGACCAGAGGTTTCCATAACCGGCAACTATCTGGAAACCGGGGACCTTGTGGTTAGCACGAATGCTGGGAACGGGGTCATATCCAGCAGCCTGACCGTACGCAACAACGCCGTCATCAATTCCAGCGCGTCGCTGGTTTTGAGCACCATGACCGTGAACGGGGACCTGCTGTTGCTGCCCGGTTCGCAGCTAAAGCATAACGCGAATGAGGGTACGAAACAGTACTGGCTGAACCTGAGTGTTGGCGGCAATCTGGACCTTCAGGCCGGTGCTACCCTCTACCTAGACGGGCTGGGCTATGGCAGCGACAGCGGGGCGGGCAAAGGAGCCTTACTGGAAGGCGGTTCCGGCGGAGGCGGCGGACATGGCGGTTCCGGCGGCAGCGCCAATTCGGCCAGCGGAGGAACGGCGAACGACGTGGCGGCAGATCCCGCAGACCTGGGCAGCGGTGGTGGCCGCGCCGGGTCCAGCGGCGGTTATGGCGGTGGCGGTTCCGGCGGCGGATTGCTGTTGGCGAGGATAACCGGCTCGGCCCATATAAACGGCTTGATAACCGCTAACGGTAGTGACGGTTCGTCCAGTAACGCCGGCGGCAGCGGCGGCGGAGCTGGCGGCAGCATAAATATTACGGCCGGCGCCGTTGACGGCAGCGGCGTGATGCGGGCCAATGGCGGCGCGGGCAAGACCGGCACCAATCAGTACGGCGGCGGCGGCGGCGGCGGCATCATAGCCGTATCGGTGGCCATAGCTGATAATTTTTATGGGAGCAAGTCGGCTTTTGCCGGTTCCGGATATAAAACCGGCGGTACCGGTATCCTGGCGGGCCGCGCGGCCGCCGGGGCGAAGTATTCCATAACGGTGGATAATGCTAGCGTTCAGTCCAGCACGACGACCAGAATTACCGGCAACGCGGCGATAGGAAGCCTTTATCTGGCCCGGAGCAATCTTGTTTTCAGCACGTTCAGTGTTGACAGTCTTATGCTCGGACCAGAGGTTTCCATAACCGGCAACTATCTGGAGACCGGGGACCTTGTGGTGAGTACGAATGCTGGGAACGGGGTCATATCCAGCAGCCTGACCGTACGCAACAACGCCGTTATCAATTCCAGCGCGTCGCTGGTTTTGAACACCATGACCGTGAACGGGGACCTGCTGTTGCTGCCCGGTTCGCTGCTTAAGCATAGCGCGAATGCGGGTACGAAACAGTACTGGCTGAACCTCACTGTGGGCGGTAACCTGGACCTGCGGGCCGGAGCCACTATCTACCTCGACGGGCTGGGTTATGCCAGCGACAGCGGGACGGGCAAAGGAGCCTATGCTGAATGCGCATCCGGCAGCGGCGCCGGGCATGGCGGTGCCGGCGGCAACACCAATTCTCTGAACGGCGGTCAAGTCTATGACGTGGAGGCTGATCCGGCGGAACTGGGCAGCGGCGGCGGCCGTGCCGGCTGCAGCGGCGGTTACGCGGGCGGAGGTTCCGGAGGCGGATTCCTGCTGGCGAAGGTGAACGGCGCGGCCCATATAAACGGCTTGATAACCGCCGACGGGGGCTATGGTTATGCGGCCAATTCCGGCGGCAGCGGCGGCGGTGCTGGCGGCAGCATAGTTATTTCGGCCGGTGCCATTGATGGCAGCGGCGTGATGCGGGCCAACGGCGGTGCGGGCAAGACCGGCGCCAGCCAGTATGGTGGCGGCGGCGGCGGCGGAAGGCTAGTGCTCACCTATACTTCCCTCAGCCCGGCCATCATTTCCCAGGTAAATGGCGGCGGCGGTTATCAAAGCGGCGGGACAGGGACAATATATAAGGTAAACACCGATTTCCCGCATGTTTCTACCGTAACTTTTGGCGGTACGGCCATCGCCGGCAGTGCCCCCGATAAAGCGCACGCTGGAGACCTCGCTGTTACCATAACGTTCGACCAGGCCATGGACACCGCCTCGCCGCCTTCGGTGACCATCGGCACCGAGGCTCCGTTCGATCAGAATACCGTGGCGGGAAGCTGGCGGGACCTTGGTGTCTGGTCGGGTACTTTTACGATCACGGAACAGCTTCCTAACGGAACGCAAACGCTGGTCATAAGTAATGCCAAAGCCCAGAACGGCAAATATCTTGAAGCGGCCGCGACCAGGACGTTCGCCCTGGACACCGTCAGCCCGGCCGCTCCCGTTCTCTCCGCAGTGGCCGTGGCCGGCGGGAAAGTGGACCTGGGCTTCCAGCGGCTGGAGCCGCCATCCGAGGCGGGCCTGGTCCTGCAGCGGTCGACCGAGGCCGCGTTCTCTACCTTCACCGTGCTGGCGGACGAACTTGCAACGGGGACGCAGGTCTCCGTGCCGTTCACCGACACTCCCGCCGCCGACGGCGCCTACTATTACCGGGCGGCGTTCCGTGACACTGCGGGGAACACCGGCGTATTCTCGGATATGGTTTCCGCGGTCTCCGACAGGGTCCCGCCTGTCCCTCCTTCACAGCTTCAGACAGTGTTTGCCGGGGGCAGTGTTTTGTTGAACTGGGATCTGGTGGCCGATGCGGCGGCCTACAATATCTACCGGACTACGTATTCCGCCGTGGCCGCGACCGGTCTGACCCCGGCAATAGCGGGCGCGGCCGGCATTACGGCCGCTGACTCTCCTTCCGCGGATGCCACTTACTACTACATGGTTACCGCCGTGGACGCGGCCGGCAACGAAGGCGCTCCGGCCTTTGGCACTCTTGCCGTGGACTTGCACGCGCCGGTACTCGCGATATCCGGGTTTACGGATGGGGGGCAGTACAATAGCGATGTGGCGGTTTCGGTGGCCATAGCAGATTTCTCCTCGGTGTCGTCCACGATCTCGCTTAACGGGGTCGTTGTGGGCAGCTTTACCGTGGTTTCAGCTGCTGGGGCATATACCCTCTCGGTGGAAGCCACGGATGCTTTCGGTTCGTCCACCTCGACCGTGCGCGGCTTCGTTATAGACAAGACCGCGCCGCAGTTCTCCATTCTCTTCCCGGCGGAGGGGTTGGTGACCAACCAGAACGTGACCGCGGTCTACGCCTCCACCGACGACTTTACCCCGTATTCTTCCCTGGTCTTCCGCGACGACCTGGGCCGCGCGCCGCCTTTTACCTACTCGACCGAAGGGGTTAAGACCGCCACCTTCACCGCCCGCGACCTGGCCGGCAACGTGGCCGCGGCCACCGTAACTTTCACCATAGACAAGACCGGCCCGGGCGCGGTCGCCGACCTGCGCTTCACGCAGTTCCTGCCGGCCTCCGGCAAGGTGGACCTGGCCTGGACCGCGCCGTACGACTCCCTGAGCGGCCTGGCGTCCTATACGCTTAAAGCCGCCACCTACCCCATAACCGCCGCCAATTTTACGGCAGCCCCCGCCCTGTTGGAAGGCATCCCTGCCCAGCCGTCCGGCTCCGCGGAGCAGTTCAGCATACCGGTGAGCACGGCTCAAACGCTTTACTTCGCGCTGAAGGCGGCCGACGCCGCCGGCAATCTGTCCGCCGTTTCCAATGCCCTGATAATGGACGTGCAGCCGCCGGTGATCTCCGCCCTGTCGCCTTCCGCCACAGGCTACCTCACGCGCCCGGTCACGGTGGGCGCCGGCATAACAGACGACATCGGCCTCGCCTCCGTGGCCTTCTACGTGGACGGCGCTCAGGTTTACGCGCCCGCCGCCCCGCCGTATTCTTTCCACTGGAACACGGTGGCCCGGCAGGACGGGGAGCATACGGTGCTGGTACGCGCGAGCGACGCCGCCGGCGGCGTAACCGAGCGCTCCGTGGTCTATAACCTTCAGTACCAGCCGCCGGCTACCCCGGCTCTGACCTCGCCATCTTCCGGGGTGGCCATAAAGGTGGCCACCTTCACCGTGGCCGGCTTCGCCGAAGCGGGGATAACCGTGCAGTTCAAGGTCGACGGGTATGTGGCCGTGTCCACGCAGGCCGCCGTTAACGGCGCGTTCAGCGCGGTGGTAACTTTGCAGACCGAAGGCGCCCATGCGTTGACCGTCGCGGCCGCCGACGCCAGGGGCGCCAGCGCCCCCAGCGCTCCCGTCATGGTGGAGTATAATTTCACCGCTCCCGGGGCCCCGGCCGGGCTGGCCGCCGGGGTTGCCGCCGCCGGCAAGGTGCCTTTGTCCTGGAACGTGCCCGAAGGGAAGGTCCCCTCCGGCTACCGTGTTTACCGGAGCACTTTCGAGACCGGGCTGGCCGCCGGTACTTCGCCGTCCCAGGCGCCGGCGGCTTCCGTGACGGGTCTTGCCTACAGCGATCTGCCCTCCTCCGACGGAGTATACTACTACGGCGTTACGGCCCTGGACGCCAGCGGCAATGAAAGCCCGTTGTCCAGTATTGTGCCTGGAGTTTCCGACCGCACGCCGCCTTCCGCCGCGCTGGCTTTCAGCGGCGTACAGCCGCCTTTCGGCGCCGGGGATCACCCATTCAACCTGACTCTTTCCGGCATTCTGGCCTCCGCGCCGGTGCTCGTGTTCACCCCGCCGGGTATGGACCCGGTGAACGTTCCGCTGTCGGCGTCGTCTCCGACCGTGTGGATAGGCACCCTTTCCGTAACGCAGGCCATGTCCCCGGGTAATGGCCGCTTCGCCTTCCAGGGCAAGGACCTGGCCGGAAACACCGGCACCGCCATTTCCGCAGGTTCCGTAGTTGCTCTGGATCTTGCCGGCCCGTCCGGCGCGGTGGAACTGGTCCCCGCCTCGCCGGTGAAGGCTGGGGAGGTATTTGTGACTCTGCGGCTTTCCGAGCCAGCCGCGTACACACCAAACCTGGTATGCAGACCGGCCGCGGGGGACCCGATAACCGTTGTCCTTTCAGGTTCAGGCGAGCTCTGGAGCGGTATTCTCAACGTACCGCAGGGGGCGGACGGCCAGGCCGCGTTCATCTATAACGCCTCCGATCAGTTGGGGAACCTGGGCACCAGCTTGTCCGCCGGCGGCGTATTCACCATAGATACTGTTCCCCCGGGAGCGCCGCTGTACGCGCGGGCGTCCGCTAAAACAGCCGGCGCGGTAGAATTGAACTGGAGTTCGCCGATAGGCGGGACGCCGTGGCGGTATAAAGTCCACCGCGACGGAGTGGAGGTTTCCTCTTCCGTGGCGCCAAAGGCGGACGGCAGCGGTACCTACCTGGAAACTCCGGTGGACGGCGAGCATTCCTATACCGTTCTGGCCGTGGACGCGGCGGGCAACGAGGGCCCGCTTTCCCAGGCGGCGCAGGTAACGGCGCGTTCAACGCCGCCCGCGGCGCCGCTCTCTTTGAACGCCGCTCTTAACCAGTACGGCCGCGCGGAGCTTTCCTGGCAGCCTGGTGACGCGGACGCCGCCTCTTACGCGGTTTACAGGACCACTTACCAGCTTGTTGCCGCGGCGGGGGCTTCGGGCGCCCCGGTCTCGCAGCCGCCCTACGTGGATACCCCGGAAAAGAACGGCCTGTACCATTATGCGGTATCGGCTTTCGACTACGCCGGCAACGAATCGGCGCTGTCGCAGGAAATTCTTTTAAACTGGGACAAAGCGCCGCCGGTGATAACCATAACGGGAGCGGCTGACGGAGCGATATATAACTATGCCCCGGCGCCGGCCTTCAGCGCCGCCGACGGCGTTTCACCGCAGATAACTATTTACGCCAAACTTGACAATGTCCCGTTCCTTTCCGGCGCGGTCGTGGCGGCGGAGGGGGAGCATACCCTGGTCGTTACCGCCGTGGGCCAGTCGCTGGCCTCCTCCACCAGGACCGTGCATTTTACCGTGGACCTCACCTCCCCGGCGGTCTCCATAGCCGGCGCGGAAGACGGGGCCTTCTACTCCTCCGAGGTCGTGCCGGTGATCTCTGCCTCCGACGCGCGGCTCGCCGCCGTGCAGTTGGTTCTGGACGGGGCGGCCTATACGGCCGGGGTGCCGGTCTCGTCCGACGGGCGCCATCTGCTGTCCGCGACGGCGCGGGACCTGGCCGGCAATATTTCCGTGGCCAGCGCGGCTTTCACTCTGGACCTGCCGCCTCCGGCGCCAGCCGGGTTCACGTTCAACGCGCAGGAGACCGCCGGCGCCGTGCTGACCTGGAATTCCCCGGCCGCCGACACCGCCGGCTACCGCGTTTATAAGGACGGGCAGCTGCACTCGCAGGGGCTGGTGCGCGAGCTCAATTATTCCGACCCCGCTTTTGTGCAGGGCGAGGCCCATGTCTACGGGGTTTCGGCCGTGGACGCAGCCGGCCATGAGGGCGCGCGCGCCGTCATCAACATTCCCGCTGTCACTTTTACGCTGGATTCTTACGGCGTCGCCGACAGCAGTTCCGCGGTTTTCGTGCGCGGCTTCTTCGATACGGCGCGCCTGAGGCTCGGCAATAACGGGCCCCTCCCGCAGCTTATAGGGCCGGTCACGGCGGCGCTGGTTTCCGGCGGGGTTTCCGCCCAGGCTCCGGCGGTCTCCGTGGCGGCCGGCGGTTCCGCGCTGGTCTCCCCGGTGCTGCCGGTCCCGGCGGAACTGCCGGCTTCTTCCCAGCTCAGGGTCACGCTTGCGCTGCCCGCCGGCATAGGTTCGGCGGCGTCCTTCACCCGGATATTCACCGTGGCGGCGGTCTCGCCGCGCGAGCCTATAGTTGAACTGCTCACCGAGCCTCTGGTGCGCGGCATGAACAGCAGGGTACAGGTGAAGTTCAACAACAAAGGTTCGGCGCCGCTGGAGATAAAGACCTGGCCCGGCGACATAGCGGCGCAGCTCTCTACCCCGGAGGGCACCACCCTGGCGCAGGGCCGGCTGCAGCAGATCGGCGGCGGCGCCCAGCCCTGCCCCGGCGGCTATTTCGTGCAGGTGGGCGCGCAGTCCAGTTACATTTTTGAGCCTATAAGCCTGTTCGTGCCGGCCGGGCTGGGTGACAGCGGGCAGGTCTCCGCCGTAATAGAACGGGTTTATAGCGGCCTGGCCGGTTCCTCTCCAGCGGCCGGGGCGCGCGTATTCTCCGCGACCGTTACGTTGTCAGGTGTTGCGGAGCCGCCCTATTCCGCTACCGTGGTGCCGGAACGCGCCGTTTACGACCAGGGCACGGCGGTGAAACTTGCCGGGTCCGCGCTGCTGTCCGGCGGTTCCCTGCTTCCCGGCGCAACGGTGCAGATAGGCGTTTTGGCGCGCGGCTATGAACGCACGGCTTCCACGGTGACGGACGCTTCCGGCCATTACGAACTCACGTTCGCTCCCACTCCGGGCGAATCCGGTATCTATTCCCTCTGGGCCGCCTATCCCGGGGTCCTCAACCGGATGCAGCAATCCAGTTTCACCATAGTCGGGTTCGGTTTCCAGTATTCCGATTACAGCGCGAGCCTGGTGCAGAACTCCTCCGTCGCTTTCCGCGTGAACCTGCTCAATTCAGGCCAGACCCCCCTGGCGGGCCTGACGGCCTCCGTGGAGGGCTCCGCGGCCGGGGTGGCGCTGTCGCTGGACCAAGACTCTCTGCCGGCGGGCCTGGGCAGCGGGCAAAGCGCCCCGCTGAGTTTCACCGCTTCCGCCTCGGCGGCGGCGGCCGTGGGAACCTATAACTTCACCGTTAACGTGGAGGAGGCAGACGGCTACAGGCGCAGCCTGCCGGTAAAGATAGCGGTGGCGGCCGCTTCCCCGGTACCTTCAGCGTCGCCCAACGCTTTCAAGATAGGCATGTCGGCCGGGCAGACCAGGACGCTTACCGTGACCTTGTTGAATAACGGCATGGCTGACTGGAAAGGCATGTATCTGGCCGCGCCGTCCCTGGCCTGGGTCTCCTTCACCGGAAATACGGCCATAGGCGATATACCTCCCGGCGGTTCCGCGGTGGTTACGCTCAAGGCCGCTCCTCCGGCCGGCCTGGCCAGCCAGGCTTTCGCTTCCAACCCGCTTTTTGAAGCGCGTTCTTCCAACGCGGCCCCGCTGCCGGTCTCTTCCCTTATAACCATAACCGCTTCCGGGCTGGGCAACGCTGTTTACAACGTCATCAACGCCGACAAGCCGGCGGTCAACGGCGCGGGCACGGGCATAGCCGGCGCCGAGGCCGAACTAATAAGCCTGGACGTGGCCGGCCTCAGCGCTAAGGGCACCGCCGACGCCAACGGGGTCATACAGGTGCTTAACGTGCCGGCCGGGCGCTATTCCTATACCGTCAGGGCGGCCGGTTTTGAGAACGCTTCCGGCGTGGAGACCATAGAGCCGGGAGTGACGCTGCAGCGCGACGTGGCGCTGCCCACGGATGTGGTGAGTTACGAGTGGACGGTCACGCCTACCACCATAGCGGACACCTACAACGTCTCGCTCAGCATCACTTTCAAGACCGACGTGCCCGCCCCGGCCCTGGCCATGTCCTCGCCGTTGTTCAACTTCGAGCTGCCGGAAGAAGGCGGCGGGGCCGACGGGCAGTTCACGCTTACCAATAACGGACTGGTCTCGGCGCGCAATATAGAGCTGAACTCTTCCGGCGATGCCGCCATGTCCGTTTACCTGCCGTATTCCTCCATCTCCGAGCTCCGGCCGGGCGCCAGCGTGGTGGTGCCGTTCCATGTTGCGCTGGCGCACGCCTCCTGCCATAGCGGCACGCTGGGCGGAAACTATAAGTATACCGCCGCCTGCGGCCAGACAATGACCAAATCCCTACCGTCGGCCAAGGTTAACGCCGGGCAATGCGCCTCCATAGGCGCCAGCACCAATACTGCCTCCTCTTCCGGCGGCTTTATTGGAGGTGGCGGCGGCACGGGCGGGGGAGGTGCGTCCGGGGTCAGCATTTCAGTGCCGTCGTCTTTCGTGTCTTACGTGGTGGCCAATCCGCCGGCGGTGACGCCTACTTCCAAAATGTGCCGCGAACCGGCCGAGAAGAGACCCTCGGAATGCGTAAGCGGCGTTTGCGTTGACGGGGCGGCCTACAGCGACGCGGGCGGCGATCCGCGCATTCCCGTGGCGGACCTGTCCGTGGAGCTCCCCAGTTTGGGCGGGGCGCTGCCCTTCGCGCGGGTGTACGACAGCCTGGACATGGACGCCGGGGCTTTCGGGCGTTCCTGGCTCCACTCCTTTGAATCGCGCGTGGCGTTGCGTTACGCAGGGTCTGCGTATTTTACCGGCGCGGGCGGGACGGCGCAGGCGGGCATTCCGGCCGTAAGCGCCTCCGGGGCCGTGGCTTTACGCGGCCCGGCCGACGTTCTGGCCGAAGTGCGCCCGCCGGACGGGCGGAGGCTCGTTTATACCGCCAACCCTGACGGTTCCTTCGCGCCGCCTTCCGGTGAAAGCTCCACGCTGGCGGTCATAGGCTCCACGGCGGCTCCGGAAGGGTTCGCCTGGACCACTCCGGGTAAGACCGTCTACCGCTACGACGCTTCCGGCCGGCTGGTTTCCATAACCGACAACAATGATTCCGCTATAACGCTGGAATACGGCGGCGGGCGGCTTACGGCCGTGAAGGACCCGGAGGGAAGGACGGTGTATTCGTTCGTTTACAACCAGGACGGGACATTGGCCTCCGTAACGGACCTGGGCGGCCGTTCGGCGGCGTTCGGTTACGCGGACGGTATGCTGGCCTCCGCGGACGGCCCCGAGGGCCATACGGCTTATGCCTACGGCGCCTACGGGATAGACGGGCTGGCGGCGTTCGGCGCCGGCGTGCTGGACGACCTGCAGGCGGACGTGAAGACGCTGAAACTGATCACCGGCGTAACCTCGCCCAACGGGCACGTGACCAGCTTTACCTACGGCGCGCCGGCGCAGGTGGTGGACTACGTTTCGCAGGCTTCGGCCATAAATACCGGCACTAACTATACCGGTGCCTCCACCGGCGAACTGTCGTTCTGGGGCTTCAGCGCCCAGCCGGTTACGGCGGGCAAGCCGGAACTCGCGGAGGAGAAGTATTATTATGCGCCGCTGCTTGTCACGCAGTCCGGCTACGCGCTGGACAAGGCGGCGTTCGCGCGCTGGTATTTCCCGCAGGTGTATGTTACCACCGGCGAAATCGGCAGCAGGGGCGCGTTCACGTTCCGGCACACCATGGACGAGCTGCTGGGCATAGGCTCCACGGAAGTGACGGACCCGCTGGGCCGCAAGAGCACCTACAAATGGGAGGTCTTGAGCGGGCGCGCGGTGGGGATGGAGCGGACCGATCCTGCGGGCGGCGCTACGGCTACGGCCTACGACACGCGGCGCAACCCGGTGCAGGTGACCGACCGCGCCGGCAGGGTAACGCAGTTCGTCTACGATTCCAAGAACAACGTAACGGCGGTGATAGACCCGCTGGCCAACCGGACCAACTTTACCTACGAGCCGATCTTTAATGGCCTGGCCTCGGTAATGGACCCGCGCGGCAACAGCAGCTCTTTCGGCTACGACGCCAAAGGCAACCTGACCAGCGCGCAGGACGCGCTGGGGAACGCCGTGCAGATAGCGTACGACGCCCACGGCCTGCCCGTAAGCATAACGGACCCGCTTAACCACACCGTAACCATAACGCGCGACGGCAACGGCTACGCCACCCAGATAACGGACCCCTTAACCCGCAGCGCGCACATGGGCTACAACAATATCGGCCGGGTGGTGTCTTTCACGGACGGCGCAAACAGGCAAACCCAGTTCGCGTACGATACGGCCGACAACCTCACCCAGGTTACCGACGCCATTAACGGCGCAACGCATTACAACTACACCGCTGGCATAATAGCCGAGGGTAAGTTGCTTTCTTCACTTGAGGACGCCAAGAGCCACACCACGCAGTTCGGGTACGACACCCGCGGCAGGCTTACTAGCGTAACCAACCCCCTTAACCAAAGCCGCTCTTACGAGTACGACGAGGCCAACAACCTTACCAAGGTAACCAAGGCCGACGGCGTACAGATAACCTTTGAATACGACAATCTTAACCGGCTGACCAAGAAGAATATCCCCGGCGACCCTGTAGCCTACGCCTACGACGCTGCAAGTAATCTTATAAGCGCCGAAGACAACGCCAGCAAGATACAAATAGGCTACGACGCCGGCGACCGTCCCACGCGTGTGATCCAGACCAACAAGGCCGCCAACCTCACCAGCCAGCTAGATTACGAGTACGACGCCAACGGCAACCGCACCAAAATGACCTTGGCAGCGAACCCCGCACCGTTCGTATGGAACTACACGTATGACAACCTGAACAGGCTGACCAGGATAACAACGCCCGACAACACCAACATCGCTTTTGAATACGATGCAATGAGTCGCCGCACAAGAATGGGTTACCCCAATGGCACTGAGGCCAACTACACCTATGACAACGCCAGCCAGCTAACCGGCATAACGCATAAGCGCACCGCCGACAACACCATAATAGCCCAAGCCAACTACCAATACGACACCGCCGGCAACCGCACCAGCATGACGGATACGGCAGGCACGCATAGCTATGGTTATGATGACCTTCATAGATTAACAAGCGCTAGTCATCCCACAGCTTCAGCCCTGGACGTGAAAAATGAAATATTTAACTACGACGGTGTAGGCAACCGCCTGAATGACGCTGTCCGGTCAAACTACACCTACGACGCCGCCAACCGCCTTAACAGCGATTCACTGTACGATTACACCTACGACCAAAACGGCAACCGCAACGGCGAAACGGATAAAGCCACCAATGCGCATACAGCCTATTCGTACAACGCGAAGGACCAATTTGTAAGTGCGACCATGCCAGATGGCACGGCGGCGACTTATAAATACGATACGCAGGGCAGAAGAATGGAGAAAGTGGTTTCCAGCGGGACGGTCACAACCACCACACGATATGTTTATGATGGCAATGATGTAATTGCCGTGCTGGATGGGAATAACGCCTTAAATGCCATGTTTACTCATGGGCCCAAAATGGATGAGCCTCTTGTTATTAAACATGATGGGCAGAATTATTTTTATCACGCGGTTGGGGTGCAAAATGTGGCAGCTATAACAGATAATTCCAGCGCGATAGTTGAAACGATGGAATATCAAGCCTACGGCAAACCTGTTGTGGAAAACAGAGTCGGAGCTGTTTTTGATAAATCCACAATTGGGAATATATTCCTCTATGCTGGCAGGGAATATGACGCAGAAACCGGATTTATAAATGATCGAGCCCGCGTTTATGCTTCCAAAACCGGAGTGTTTTTACAGGAAGATCCGCTTAGAAATATAAATCAATATGCTTACGTGGGGAATAATCCAATAACCAGGATGGATCCATTGGGTCTTGACTGGATTGACGATGCGGCTAATGCAGGCGCTGGATATGGAGACGGGTTAACGATGGGTTTGACCCGGTTGGTGCGTGAAAAATTATTAAACCTCCACAATATTGATTATTGCTCCGATTTGTACCGGGGAGAATTTGCGGTTGGAATGGGTGTGTCTACTGTGGCGGGATTTTTTACGGGTGCTAGTGAGATAAATGCAGCAGAAGTTATTCAGCCAGGAACTAGGGTTTATCGAGTTTGGGGAGATGGAGCTGGCCCGTGGGGGAAATATTGGACAACGGTTGATCCTGGAACAATTCCTAACTATCGAAGCGTTGCAGGGTTGCCGTCAGTAAACAGTGGACGGTTTGTAAGTGAGGGTGTATTGGCAAATACAGAAGGTGTTGTTAGTGGCCGTGCCTCAACTATTCTGCCTGGGCAAACGGGCGGATTAAACGAGCTCAGAATTACAAATCCTGAAGCCGCAGTTGTGCTGGATCATGTATCGGGTGCAAACCCTGGATTTTAGGAGAAATTGTATGAACGAATTTTATTTAATTTCGGGCGAGTCTGCTGCGTATGGCCCTATTGCATGTCGGATTCTTGAACGTTATGCGACAGGGACAGGGAATGATTACGCAGTTGTCACGGTATCACCCAAAATACAGAAAAGTATTTATAACACAGAAGTTGAAATTTCAATAGTAATATTGGTCAGTAGATGGGAAGGATATTCTCTGTTTTCTCCTTCTAAGTGGCCTATTCCTGTGAATGTGTATCTCCTCAAGCAAGATAATGCGGCAATGCCCGAGAGGGGGAACATAGGTGAATTGGCTTCTAAGAGTGCTTTGAAAACATATTCAACAAGCGAAATGGTTATTAAGTGTTTTGATATCAACAAATTGACTCTTGTTGATAGAGGTGAGATTTATATTTCAAAAGAAGAAGCGCGGAAATCCATGGTCGATTAAGGATGGCACAGCGAAAAACAGAAGACTCCGGTGTGTAGATCCGGAACGTTAAACGATAACTCAACAATTTGTTTATGTCTAGAATAGCAGGAATAACTTCAAACACGAACTCGGCAATGCCTGGCATGCCGAATGTGTTCTCTTTATTCCCTGAAGTTTGCCCTTCACGCTTTGCTGTTCCTATACCCCGTAAGAAATCAGCAAAATATAAATTACATAAAACTAAGGGCAACACCAGCCAGTTCACTTATGACGGCCAGGGCAACCTTACCCGGGCGCAGGACGCGCAAAGCCACGCCGTAACTATCGGCTATGATTCCAACGGCCTGCCTGTAAGCATTACGGACCCGCTTAACCACACCGTAACCATAACGCGCGACGGCAACGGCTATGCCACCCAGATAACGGACCCCTTAACCCGCAGCGCGCACATGGGCTACGACAATATCGGCCGGGTGGTCTCTTTCACGGACGGCGCAAACAAGCAAACCCAGTTCGCCTACGACACGGACGATAACCTTACCCAGGTGACCGACGCCATAAACGGCGTAACGCATTACAACTACACCGCCGGCATAATAGCCGAGGGTAAGCTGCTTTCTTCACTTGAGGACGCCAAGAGCCACACCACCAGCTTTAATTACGACACCCGCGGCCGGCTTACCAGCGTAACCAACCCCCTCAACCAGACCCGCTCTTACGAGTACGACGAGGCCAACAACCTTACCAAGGTAACCAAGGCCGACGGCGTGCAGATAACCTTTGAGTACGACAGCCTGAACAGGCTGATAAAAAAGAATATCCCCGGTGACTCCGTCAGTTACGCCTATGACGCAGCAGGCAACCTTATAACAGCCGAAGACAACGCCAGCAAGGTCCAGCTAGGCTACGACGCCGGCGACCGCCCCACCAAAGTAATACAAACAAATAAATCAGCCAACCTTACCAGTCAGCTAGACTACGAATACGACCAGAACGGCAACCGCACCAAAATGACCCTGGCCGCCAACCCCAGCCCGTTCGTATGGAACTATACCTACGACACATTAAACAGACTTACAACCATCCACACCCCAGAAAACACGACCATCACCTTAGAATACGACGCTTTAAGCCGCCGCACCAGGCTGGTCTACCCCAACGGCACGGAAGCCAACTACACCTATGACGCGGCAAGCCAGTTGACGGGCATAACTCACAAAAAAACGACGGACAACACCATAATAGCCGAAGCTAATTACGCTTACGACAACGCCGGCAACCGCACCAGTATGACCGATACAGCGGGCCAACACAGTTACGGTTATGACGACCTGCACAGGCTGACCAGCGCCAACCACCCCACAGCCTCGGCCCTGGACGTAAAGAACGAAGTGTTCAATTACGACGGTGTAGGCAACCGCCTGAATGACGCTGTCCGGTCAAACTACACCTACGACGCAGCCAACCGCCTGAACGAAGATTCCCTGTACACCTACACCTACGACCAAAATGGCAACCGCAACGGCCAGACCGAGAAAGCCACCAACGCCCACACAACATATATTTACAACGCCGACAATCAACTAATCGGCGCCACCATGCCCGACGGCACAGTCGCCACCTATAAATACGACACCTTAGGCAACAGAATAGAAAAAGCCGTTCAGCCCCCAGCGCCTTTACCCATAACGGTTACCCGCTATATCAACGACGGCGTAACCACAATAGCCACCGTGGATGGAAGTAACAACCTTATCGCCCAATTCACCAACGGCCCCCGCATAGACGAGCCGTTAACCCTGAAAACCGGCACAAGCAATTACTATTACCATGCCGATGCCCTGGGTTCCGTAGCAGCCCTGTCAAACAGCACAGGCGAGACCGTTGAAACAATAGAATATCTCGCTTACGGCAAGCCTGTAATCAAAAACCACGAAGGCACAATATTCGATAAATCCACTATTGGAAACATTTACTTCTACACAGCCCGGGAATTCGATTTTGAAACCGGGCTATACGATAACCGCTGGCGCCACCGCAGCCCGGACACCGGCGGGTTTATGCAGGAAGATCCGATTGGATTTGCCGGTGAGGACACAAACCTGTATGTATATGTGCGAAATAACCCAGTGAATTATAGTGACCCTTCTGGCCTCGTACAATGGGGCGACGCAGGAAGGGCGGCGGGCGGGATAGTAGGAAATGGCTTTGGTATAGCCGGCGGAGTTTTGACGGGCGGGGCAATCGGGTGGACGGGGGTAGGGGCTGTTATCTCTGGCGCGGTTGTTGTGAAATCCGCATATGGGTTTGGTGCCAATATGGTTCTTATGAGGGATGCTTTGTTTGATAAAAAGCCATCTGTTAAAGGCGCACTTTTGAACGAGCTGGCCTATTTAACTAATCCATGCGATGAGGACTTGCAGGCTCTTGCCACCGCCGGTGAACTCGGTCTTGACTTGTTGTCTTTGCAGGTCCCGAAGTCAGGGCGCGCTCTAGGTTACTTTATTGGACCTAATGGTTTAATAGGATTACGAGGTGGTGGTCATGTAGGCAAAATGTTCACGTCGGATAATTCATTGCAAGTATTAACAGGCACGCAAGCAATTGATTCCTATATTCAAGTAAGGCAAAGGATGAGAAAATGAACTATAAGTTTGAAAAGGGTGCTCTTTGGTGGTTTAACCCGGTAGGTGTGTTTGTAATAGTAGGGTTTCTCTGGAGTTTTATATATCAAATTTGTGACAGAATATTTAATTTAAGCAGACACTCCTTAAACAATTGGGACAGCTTAGGGTTTGTGATTGGAGGAATTGGCGCGCTGATAACTATTTATGTGACACGCAAAGAAAAAATGGGTTCTACTGCGGATAAGTTTGGTTTGGTGTTGGCGGTATTACTTTACATGTGTCTTATATGTGTGGGTTTATTTAATCTTTTATAGAACTCGAAAGAAAA
>JACRER010000081.1 GCA_016234365.1 Elusimicrobiota bacterium
GCGCACGGCCAGCAGGTACGACAGCACGCCAAAGACCACGTTGAGGGCGATACCGGACAGCACTACGCGCCGCGCCCAGTCGGAAGCCCGGCGTACGGGGACGTCGGCGGAATCCATTATCTCGTACATCCACCACCGCGTACCCGACACCGCCGAGACCGAAACCAGGATGGTCCGGCCGCGGAAATAGACTTCGCTGGAAAAGTTCTCGCTGCCGCGCTCCGCCGCCACGGCCATCATCTTTACGACCTCAGGCGGCGCTTTCAACCCCGGCTTCACTATGGACATGCTCATGGAATCCGAGATTATCTGCCCGCCGCCGTCCACCAGACCGAAATTGCCGGAGGAGTTGCGCCCCATCAGGCGCACCACCTCGCCCAGATAGGCCAGGCTCAGGCGCCCGGCCAGGTAATACTCCGGCTTGCCCGTGGCCGGCCGCGGCTCGCAGAGCACCAGCGCCGGGGGCGTATACTCGCCGTATTCCACCGCCCCGGCCGGCGCGCCGCTCTCCCTGGCCTGCAGGAAGGCTTCGCTTTTCTGATAGTCCAGCCGCGTCTTCACGCTCTTCTCCGCGTAGAACCCGGCCAGTTCCGCCCCCGAAGGCGAAAGCACGGCCAGTTCGGAATAAATAAAAGGCGCTTCTTTAACTCGGCGCCGCAGTTCCTCTTTGGCGGCGGCCTGCCCGGGGGCGGAGGCGGTCAGCCGCGAAAGGCTGTAGTTCATGTTCAGCACGTCGGAGATTATGCCGGCGCCGGTCAGCGTTCGCAATTCAAGGTAGCGCAGCAGGTCCTTGCGGGCCAACTCCCGCTCGCCGTAGACGAAATGTTTGCTCAGTATCAGGAACGGCACAAGAAAAAGAGCCGTCACCGCCGCTATGAATTTATATTTGTTCCTGCCTTCCATGCTCCACCCCTTCACGCCTTATTTTTTGCCGCGGCCCCCGACAGGCGCCGCTCCAGCCACACCAGTATTTCCTGGAAACCGAAACCGGCCAGCGCGCACAGCGCCCAGGTGGCCCAGAGGTAATACCTCAACTCCAGGCCGCCGGTGGCCGGCACCTGGTTTATACCGGCCAGCGGCAGCACCGGCAGCAGCGCGGCGGCCCCAAAAAAAAGCAACCCGTCGTTCTTCAACGTGAAAGCCGCGTAGACGCCCAGGAAAATGAAGACGAACAGGAATTTGTAATAGATGACGCGCGGCAGCTCGCAGGCGAAGGCCCGGCCGAGCCCTTTAAAGGCGTCCTGCACCGCCCCCGCGGCGCCTTTGCGCATAAGGAACCCGACGGGGCCCACAGGCGCGGCCTGGTACGGGGCTCCCGGAGCGTAGCCGTAACTGTCCAGGTTGACCCAGCGCCGCAGGCTGAGTTCCTGCGCGTAAAGGGAATTGGAGTATTTGGCCTTCTGCCAGCCCAGGTAAGGCGCGGCCAGCAGCAGAGCCAGCCCCAGCGACAGGGCAGCCCGCTTAAGGGCGAATTCCCGGCGCCGGACGGCCCACGACAGGGCGGCTATTATCAGTATCGCCCACGCGGCGTCCAGGCGGCTCAGGCAGGCCAGGCCGCCCGCGACCCCCGCCAGCAGCGCCTCGCGGCGGCCGCCTCCGGGGCTGTCGAACCAGTACCAGAAAAGCAGCAGGAAAAGCAGCGCGTAAAGGTGCGACCCGCCCTGCATGGCGTAGTAGCCGAAATAGGGGTTGGCCGCAATGAACAGCGTGGAGAGCGCCCCGGCCGTGTCGCCCAGGCGCCGGCGCCCGCAAAAGAACGTAACGGCCGCCAGCAGGGCGAAGACGGCCAGCCCTTCCACCCGCACCGCCGTATCCGGGTCGGCGCCAAGCCCCATGCCGGCTTTCAGCGCGAAGACCGGCAGCGGCTCGGCGATGCCGGAATCGAAGAAGGCGCGGGACTCGGAGGCGAACAGCGAACGCGACGCGGCCTCGCGCAGCGGTTCGTGCCGGTAGACTTTCCAGCAAGCGGAGATATTGAGGGCGAGGGCGGCCGCGGCCATGAGGTAAGCCATGCGCCGCGGGAAATCCCTGGAGGCCAGGGCGGCAAGTTTCTGTTGCAGTTCCGCCATTCTAAATGTAGTATATAAAAAACGGCGCCGGAGGCATGACAGATTTTTATGAGAGAGATAACACTTGAATTCAAGAAGATAGTGGGAGAAGGCAAGGCCCTTGGCCGCAGCGAGGGCAAGGTGATCTTCTGCTACGGCGTGCTGCCGGACGAAACCGCCCGCGTGCGCGTAACTTTCGAGAAAAAGAACTTCGCCGAAGCGGAACTGCTGGAGATAGTAACCCCCTCCCCCCGCCGCGTGGCGCCCAAAGAGGACCACTACCTAAGCTGCTCCCCGTGGCAGGTAATGGACTACGACCTGCAGTGCGAAACGAAAAAAGGCCTCATAGAAGACCTGCTGTACCAGACCACCAAGGAAACGATACGTCTGGACAAGTTCTACGGAGCCCAGAAACTTTTTGGCTACCGCACCAAGATAGAATACAGCTTTACCGGCGAGCCGGGCGCGCTGTCCTTTGCCTTCCACAAGCGCGGCAACTACCGCGAGAAGTACCTTCTGCCGGACGGCTGCGCGCTGATCAGCCCGGAAACCAACGCGGCCGCGCTGAAGGTCCTCGCCATCCTGAATTCGCTGAAGCTGTCCACCGCCGACCTCAAGACCCTGATCATCCGCGAGGCCAAGAACCCCGGCTCGCGCGTGGCGGCGCTCTTCATGAAGCGGGAGGACATAGAGCTACCGGAAATGAAAGTGGAAGGGCTCAACGGTTTCCTGGCGGTTTACTCCAACCCGATCAGCTCCGTGAGCCAGGTGGACAAGATCCTGAAAACCTGGGGCGACGACTCCGTCACCGAGGAGATCCTGGGCAGCAAGTTCACGTACGGCTTCGACTGCTTCTTCCAGAACAACATCGAGCTGTTCACGGAAGCCCTGAAGGAGATCCGCGCGGCGGCTTTTAAGTGCGGCAAACTGGTGGACCTTTACTCCGGCGTGGGCGTGATAGGCCTGACGCTGCGCGACCTGGCGGACAAGGTGCTGGCGGTGGAAGCCTCCGACAGTTCGGCCAAGTACGCCGCCATCAACGCGCTGCGCAACCACGCCGACAACTACGAGACCACCTGCTCGATGTCGGAAAAGGCCAAGGATAAGCTTTTCGAAGGCACCGACATCCTGGTGCTGGACCCGCCGCGCGCGGGCCTGCACAACAAGGTCATAAAACAGATCATGGCGATCCTCCCCAAAAGGATCATCTACCTGTCCTGCAACCCCATCACTCAGGGCCGGGACGCGGCGTTCTTCCTGGAAAAATACAAGATAATCAGGTCGGCGGGTTTCGACTTCTACCCCAACACCCCGCACTCGGAAACGCTGCTCGTCTTCGAGCGCGCCTAGAGCGGGCAAGGGTTGGGAGCCGACAAGGGTACAGGCCCGGCGGGACAGCGGAGGCTTGAGCTTGCGTAAGCGCGAAAGCCGAGCATGGACGGCGGCAACGGTGTTGCCGACCGTGTGCCCGCCGGGCCTGTACCCTTGCCGGCGACCTAGTCCCTTACTTCGCCTTCCTTGCGCCAGGGGCGCCAGTATTCCCTGGACTTCTCCTCCAGGTCATCCTTAGGGGCAGGGTCGTTGGTCTTAAGACTGATGTAGAAGAAAAATTCCTTCACGCCGCCGGTACGCTCGCGGAAATCCCACTTGGTGCGGAAATCGTGAAAATCCCTGTACAGGGTAATGCCCTTCTCAAAGAAGCGCAGGTCGTTATACTGGAAATGGCCGCGCGACATGAAGCGGTAGCGCACCACCGTTTCGGCGCGCCAGCCGGAATTCTTCCACGGCCTGAACCCTAAAGTATTGCTTACTATCCACGCCTTCGGGTCGTTGGAGTAGTTGGCCGCGCCGCCGCCGATATAATTATCCGGCCCGCCCAGATTGGCCTGAGTAACGAACCGCTGGTTGCCGGTGTGGAAACTGTAGGAATCTTCGACATACAGGTCTACCCCGGGGCGCGGGGCGTAGAACACCTCGCCCGTAACCGGCGCGAGGCGCTGGCTGAAAGAGGCTTTGTAATAGTCGCGCAGGTCGTAGGAAGAGTACAGTTTGAAGTAAGTGTTGAACCGCGGCATCACGAACACCTGTCCGGAAACGGAATTGGTCTCCTGGCCCTTATCCGCGGCCTTAAGGTCCAGCTCCGTTTTGTTCTTGAGCAGCCGGCGGCGGTAGGCGTAACCCAGGTCGAAGGAGCCCCAGCTGCGGTCATAGCGCAGGTTGGCCGCGCCGCCGTAACGGCCCACCCAGGTGTCCGGCGGGCCGGTATAGGTGGAGATAAATACCGACTGGTCATAGTACACCGCAGGAGACAGCGTTACGCGCGGCGCCAGCGGCACCGAGCGTGAGACCGTCCAGACCGCGCCGCCTCGCTTCTGGGTGAAATTCCTGCCCTCATCCCTCGCGTTCTCAAAATTAGCGCTGAAGGTATGCAGTACCGGCAGCTTGAACAGCCGGAACGGCACCGTATTGTAGTCCAGGCGGGGGATGGAACTATTGGCCTTCTGGAAAGCGCTATAGTCCGCCGTGTGCGTCTCGCGCCCGAAGGCGCTGACGCGCGTTACGCTGAAACCGGTGGCCCGGGTCAGCGCCACGCTGGCCTGTTCGTCGGGGCTGATGGCAAAAGGGTTGTTGCGGAAGAAGTCGTTATTTACTTTCGGGTCCGACAGCACCCGGAAAAACCCCTGACTGTAGTACTGGGACGAGTCCGACTCGTTGAACCGGTTAAGGTGGTGCCAGTAACCGCCGCTCAGCCCCCAGCGGTCCTTTTCCACGCCGTATTCCTTGATCCGGTAGATGGAAACATTGCTGATATTCTTCTCCGGACGGCGGTAGTCCAGTTCGGCGCCGGTACCGAAGCCGCGTTTTTCGAAATAGTCGATATACAGTTTGGCGCGCGTCTCGCGGTTGACGCGGTAAATGTAGCTGGACTTTATGAAGAAACCGTTGCGGTCGTCGTAGCCGGGGCGGAAAATGCTGACGAAAGGCGTCCCCCCGCCGAACGGCTTATAGACCACCGGGAAGTAGAAGACAGGGACCTTCCCGATAAAGAAAACGTTATTATAGGCCAGGAAGTACCGGTCCGGGGCCAGGTAGAGGCGCGACGACCGGAGCCGGTAGTGCGGCGGCTCCTCGTCGCAGCTGGTAATGCTGGCCTTCTTGTATTTATAGCCCGTGCTGTCGAACTCCACCACGCGGCCCCGGATAACGAAGTTCTTGTAGGCCAGCCGCCCGTAGTTTATCCGCCCCGACTCTTTGGCGTAGTCCATGAAACCGCTTTTGCCATACACGGTCCCGGTATCGTCGTCCATCACAAAATCTTCCTGGGAAACTATGGTATTGCTGGCCATGTTGACGGTGAGGGTCCTGGCCCTTATCAGTTTCACCTGCCTGCCGTTGGAACCGAACTCTTCCAGCTTTACGTTGCCTTCCAGGTCTATCGCCCGCGTGTACTCGTTGAACAGGGCGTTATCCGCGCTGAAGCGCACGTGGTGCGCCCCCGTAGAGGACGGCAGGTCGTAGGCCCCGGCTTTCGCCGCGGCCAGCAGGAAGATGATCAGGAGCAGGTTCTTTTTCATTAACGCGGGCCGCCGGCCCGTCCGCCTTACTTCAGCGCCTTCTCCAGCCCGAACAGGGCCGCGCCGTGCGAGCCCAGGTCCGCGTCGTCGGAGATGCGTATGCGCACCTTGGTGAAAGGGGTCTTTATCTGCTGGCACTCCAGCTCACGGCGCATCGCCGGCAGGAACCAGCGCCGCGCGCGGGACACCCCGCCGGTCAGCACCACGCAGTCGGGATTGAGCACCAGGATCAGCCCGGCCAGGCCGCGCCCGAGGAAAGTCCCCGTCTCGGCCCACACCCGCCGCGCCATGGCGTGCCCGGCGGCGGCCGCGTTGGTCAGGCAGATGGTGTTGAACTTTTCGCGTCCCGGCTGCGCGAATTTCCTGATGAAGGCGGCCTCGTTCCTTATCAGTTCCCGGGCGCGCGCCAGGATGGCGTAACTGCCGCAGTAGGCTTCCAGGCAGCCGCGGCCACCGCAGTGGCATTGGCGCCCGTCCGGCACGATCTTGAGGTGCCCGGCCTCTCCGGCGGAGCCGGTGGCGCCGTGGTAAAGTTTGCCGTCCAGGATAAGCCCGGAACCGATGCCGGTGCCCAGCGTCAGCGCCAGGATATTGCCGCTCTTGCGGCGCAGTTCTATCTCATAGGCGCCCCAGGCGGCCATGTTGGCGTCGTTCTCCATGGAGCAGGGCAGGCCGGTCAGTTTTTCCAGCGGCCCGGCTATCTTTACGTTGCGCCAACCAAGGTTGGGAGAGAAGCGCAGCACGCCGCGCTCCGGGTCCACGTCGCCGGCGGCGCCTATGCCTATGGAGACCAGCTGGCGGCCGTAGTCGCGGCGCAGTTCCTCTACCGCGGCGCCCAGGCGTTTTATGAAGTAACCCGCGCCCTTGGAGGATTCCGTCTTAAAGCGCTCGTGCGTCAGCGGCTTGCCGGCCCGGTTGACCACTACCAGTTTAGTGTTGGTGCCGCCTATGTCTATACCTATCCCAAGCATAGTCTCTCCTTAAAAAACGTCAGCTCCCCTCTCCCAGCAGTTCCAGCGCGGTCCCCGCCAGGTAGAAAGAACCCAGCACCGCCGCCGTACCCGAAGAGGACGCCGCCAGCAGCGCGGCCCTTATATCCTGCTGCACTTCCACCTCGGCGTCCGGGCGCAGCGCGGAGATCTCGTCGGCCAGCGCGCAGGGGTCCGCCGCGCGCGGCGAGTCCGGCCGCGTAAGCACGAACCGGCCGGCCAGCGGGGCCAGCAGTTCCAGGATACCGCGCCGCTCCTTGTCCTGCAGCATGCCCACCACAAAAGCCGGCTTCCGGCCCGAGAAAGGCGAGGACTTCCACGTGCCGGCGAAGGCCCGGGCCGCCTCCTCGTTGTGCGCGCCGTCTATAACGAACAGGGCGCCGCCAAAATCTTTTCCGCCGCGCACCGGCTGGAACCGGGCCGGCCAGCGGACCCCGGCAAAACCGGCGGCGGCGTGCGCGCGCGTGATGGGCCAGCCGCGGCCGCGCAGCAGTTCCAGGCCTTCCCAGACCAGCGTGGCGTTAACGACCTGCGGCTCGCCGAGGATACCGAAAGCGAATTTCTCGCCGCTCTTCTTCTGCCGCAGCGTCATGCGGCCGTTCTCCCAGTCGCGGGCGGTTATCTCGAAAGCGGGAGCCAGGAAATGGCACTGCGCGCCTTTCCCGGCGGCTTCCCCGGAAATAGCCGCGCGGGCTTCCGGCGGCAGCAGCGGGGCCAGGCAGATGCCGCCTTTTTTTATTATCCCGGCTTTCTGCGAAGCGATCTCGGCCAGCGTGTTGCCCAGGTACTTCTTGTGGTCGAAGTCCACCGAGGTTATCACGCTCAGTTCCGTGGCGGGCAGCACGTTGGTGGTGTCCCAGCGCCCGCCTATCCCCACCTCTATCACGGCCAGGTCCGTTTTCTCCCGCTCGAAGTAAAGAAACGCCATGCAGGTCATCAGCTCGAAGAAACTGAGGTCGCCGCCGGCGGCGAACACTTCCCCGAATTGCGGGGCTAAGCGTTCCTCGGAGATGTTGCGCCCGCCCAGCCGGATGCGCTCCGTCATACTGACCAGGTGCGGCGAGATGAACAACCCCGTCTTAAGCCCGGCCGCGCGCGCGGCCGCCTCGAACCGAGCGCAGACTGACCCCTTGCCGTTGGTGCCGGTCACGTGCACCGTTTTCAGTTTGAGGTGCGGGTTGCCCAGTTTCTCCAGGCAGGCGTAAACGCGCGCCAGGCCGTCCTTCTTAACGAAGTCCTGCCTGCCAAGCAATTCGCGCTTCGCCTGCTCGAAAGTCATGCCTAGGCTTTAACCCTCGAGGCGTCCACCCCGAGGTCCTTTAATTTATGCTCCAGCTTCTCGTAGCCGCGGTCTATGTGGTAGATGCGCCGGATCAGCGTCTTGCCTTTGGCGGCGGCGGCGGCCACCACCATGGCGGCGCCGGCGCGGATATCCGAGCACATCACCGGCGCGCCCAAGAGCTGCGGCACGCCGCGCACCACGGCCTTCTGGCCGGTCACGGTGATATCGGCGCCCATGCGCACCAGCTCCGGCGCGTGCATGAAGCGGTTCTCGAAAATATGTTCGTGCACCTCGCTGACGCCGTTGGCGCGGGCCATGAACACCATCCACGGCGCCTGCAGGTCCGTCGGAAAACCGGGGTGGGGTTTGGTGACCACGCTCACCGGCCGCGGCCGGCCGGCCGTGGCGATCACCTCCATGGAATCCTTGAAGCAGTTTATCTTTACGCCGGCCTTCTGCATAGCCTTTATCAGCGCGGTCAGCGTCTTGGGCGCGGTGTTGAGCAGGCGCACGCGCCCGCCGGCGGCCGCGCACAGCAGCATGAACGTGCCGGTCTCTATGCGGTCGGGCATCACGGTATGCTTCAGGCCCTTAAGCTTGGCGGCGCCGGTCACCTTTATGGTCGGGGAGCCGGCCCCTTCCACTTTGGCGCCCATTTTGTTGAGCGCGGCGGCCAGGTCTTCTATCTCGGGCTCGCGCGCGCAGTTCTCCAGCACCGTCGTGCCTTCTATGAGCGCCGCGCACATCATCAGGTTCTCGGTGGCGCCTACGCTGGGAAAGCGGAACTTCACGCGGCCGGCTTTCAGCTTTTTGGCGGAAAGGATCACGTCGCCTTTTTCGTACGAAACCTGCGCGCCCAGTTTTTTAAAGCCTTCGAGGTGGATGTCTATGGGCCGCATGCCTATGGAACAGCCGCCGGGCAGGGAGAAGCGGGCCTTCTTGAAGCGGGCCAGCAGCGGGCCCGCCGCCAGCACCGAGGCGCGCATCTTGCGCACCAGGTCGTAAGGCGCGTGCAGCTTCAGCGCGGTATGCTCTTCCGCCACAAAGTTGCCGTAGCCGTAAAAGCAGTTCTTACCGAGATAGTTCAAAAGTTCGAAACTGGATTTTATATCCATCAGTTCCGGCACGTTCTTGATCTCGGACTTCTCCCTGGTCAGCAGCGTCGCGAAAAGTATGGGCAGCGCAGCGTTCTTGGAACCGCTTATCATCGCCTGTCCCGCCAGCGGCTTGCCGCCGCGGATTATCAAATTATCCATGGATTCTCCCGTAGAGGAAACGTTCTATCCCGCTCAAGTCCTTGAAAGCCTTCTTTTCGGCCCAGGCCTTATCCGGCATGGCCCGCATCAAAACCCTGGTCTGCTCTTCGCCCAGTTCCATGATCAGCGCGCCGCCTTTCTTGAGCCTCGCCGGGGCAAGCCGCACCAGCATGCGCGCCACGTCCAGCCCGTCGGCGCCGCCGTCCAGGGCCAGGCGCGGCTCGCTGAGCACCTCCGGCGCCAGGCCGGGTATCACCCTGGTGGGTATGTACGGCGGGTTGGAAACTATCAGGTCGAACTTTGCGCGTATGGGCGTCAGCGTTACGGCCCGGACGAATTTTACGCGGTCCGCCAGCCCCAGCAGTTGGGCGTTCTCCCTGGAACAGGCCAGCGCGCGCGCGGAGGCCTCCGCCGCCGTGAGCCGCAGGCCCGGGAATTTTTTGGCCAGCCACAGGCCGATGGCTCCGGACCCGGCGCCGTAATCCATGGCCACGAGGGGCTCTTTGCGGGTTTTAAGGAAATCGGCGGCATGGCCCGCCAGCTCTTCGGTTTCCGGGCGCGGCACCAGCACGCGGCCGTCCACTTTAATTTTTATGTCCATGAACGGCTGCCAGCCGGTTATGTAGGCCAACGGCAGGCCGGTTTCCTTTAGGGCCAGGTAGCGTTCGAATTTTTTCAGGGCAGCAGGCGGCACGGGCAGGTCCGGGTCGGCCAGCAGGCTCAGGCGCTCCACGCCCAGCGCGTCGGCCAGCAGCCACTGGGCGTTGGGCCCCGGCTCGTCCACGCCGCGCTCCGCCAGGCGGCGGGCCGCTTTAGTCAGTATCAGGGCCGCCGTCATTTTTCCTTTCTTTGCCGATATTCAGCTTAACTTCCTCCAGGATGGCGCGGATATTGCCTTCCATGATCTCCGGCATATTGTGCCACGACATCTGCACGCGGTGGTCGGTCACGCGGTTCTGGGGAAAATTGTAGGTGCGGATCTTCTCGGAGCGGTCGCCGGTGCCCACCTGGCTCTTGCGGGCTCCGGCGTTCTCGCGGGCCTGCGTTTCCTCGCTTATCTGGGCGAGCTTGGCGGCCAGCATGGCCATGGCCTTGGCGCGGTTCTTGCCCTGGGAGCGCTCCTCCTGGCAGGCCGTCACTATGCCCGTCGGGATATGCGTGATGCGCACGGCCGTCTCTACTTTATTGACGTTCTGGCCGCCGGCGCCGCTGGAACGGTAGGTGTCCATTTTCAGGTCCACCGGGTTTATCTTTATCTCCACCTCGTCCACTTCCTTCATGATGGCCACGGTGACGGTGGAAGTGTGCACGCGGCCGGACGCCTCGGTCTGGGGCACGCGCTGCACGCGGTGCACGCCGCCCTCGAACTTCATCCAGGCATAAACGTCGGTGCCGGAGATGAACAGCACGGCGCTTTTGACGCCCTTCAGGCCGGTGGTGGCCAGGTCGCGCAGCTCGGCACGCCAGCCCATGACCTGCGCGAAGCGCGTGTACATGCGCAGCAGGTCGCCGGCGAACAGGGCGGATTCGTCGCCGCCCACTCCGGCGCGTATTTCCAGGAAGATATTCTTTGAATCCGCCGGATCCGGCGGGATGATAAGCAGTTCCAGCTTCTTGGCCAGGTCCGCGGCGTTCTTCTCCAGGCCCGGCAGTTCGGAAGAGGCCATCGCGGCCAGCTCCGGGTCGGTATTGGAGCACATCTGGCGGGTATCCTCCGCCTCTTTGACGGCTTTGCCCAGCGAGGCCGCGGTGTCCAGGATCTGCTTGCAGGCTGAGTGCCGGCGGGAGAATTTCTCTATTTCCCCGGGCTGCAGGCCGCCCGAGGCCAGGCGGGCCTCTATTTCCGCGAACTCCCTCTTTATGGCTTCCAGCTCTTTTTCAAGCATAGGTATGGGGACGTTCTTAACTATTGGACTATTTTAAAATCGTATTGGGAATGACACAGAATGATTAGGGTAAATAGTCCAATAGTTAAGAACGTCCCCTAAAATAAAAAGCAGGCGCTCCCGTAAGGGAACGCCTGCCTTCGGGGACGCGCTACTTCGTCTCGGCTTTGGGCGCGGCCTTGGGGGCGGCCGCTTTCGGGGCGGCGGCCTTCTCGTCCTTCTTGGCCACGGTGGCGGCGGAGGAGAGCTTGCGCTTCACGGTGTGGCGCGGGGTAACGGCCTTCACGGCCAGCTTCTTCACCTTGCGCTCCACCATCTTGCCGCCGGTAGCGGCGAACTTGGTGTTGAATTTTTCCACGCGGCCGGCGGTATCCAGCAGCTTCTGCTTGCCGGTGTAGAACGGGTGGCAGGCGGCGCATATTTCAACCTTGATGGAAGGCTTCACGGAGCGCGTCTTGAAGGCGTTGCCGCAGACGCAGGTGACCTCGCAGAGGTTGTAGTGGGGGTGTATGTCGTTTTTCATGGTCGTATCCTCGTTAAAGTGTGAAGGTATATTATAGCATATCCGCTTATTTCTTGCCGATCTTGGCCAGGGGGTTCACGGACTTGCCGGACGGGGTGATGATCTCGAAATGCAGGTGCGGGCCGGTGGACATGCCGGTGGAACCCACCTTGCCCAGCAGCGTTTTGGACTTCTGCACGGTGTCGCCCACCTTCACTTCCGTCTCGGAAAGGTGCCCGTAGCGGCACATGGAGCCGTCCTTGTGCTTTACTTCCACCACGTTGCCGTAGCCGCCCTTCCAGCCGGAGTAGGTGACCGTGCCGGAACGCGACGGGAACACCGGCGTGCCCAGCGGCATGGGGATGTCGCAGCCGTTATGGAAGATCCTGCGCTTGAGGATAGGATGGTAGCGGGAGCCGAAACGCGAACTTATGCGCCCGAAACTGCGCAGGGGCATGCGGTAAGTGTCCAGGTCTATGTAGACGGACGGCAGGTACACGCGGTCGCCTTTCTTGAATTTGTAGTTTATCAGCAGGGCCGAAGGCGGCAGGCCGTTATCCTCCACTATCTCCGCCTTGAACTGTTTGAAGTCCCGCCCCTTGCCAAGGTAGCGGCGGGCGATACCGTCCAGCGACTCGCCGGGAGTGAAGACTTCGTAAAGCAGGCCTTTGCCGTTGTGCACGCGGATGTAGCCGCCGCGCGACAGGAAAATGAACTCGTTGGAATTGGTGCTCTGCAGCGAGCGGATGTCCGTGCCGTAAGAGGACGCTATGGAGCGGATATCCTCCCCCTTCTGCACCTTATGCCGCGCGTGGATAAGGCGCGGGATAAGGCGGAAAGCCTCCGGCGGCGGCTCGGAAGGCCCGGCCGGAGTGAGCACCGAGAAGCGGGAATAATAGAAAGGCGAGACCGGCGGCCCGCCGGCGCCTGAGAGGGCGGCGGCCCCAAGAAGGACCGCCGCACCCAGCGCCAGTTTGCCGCGCAGCCCCTCCATTACCGGCCGGAGCCCATCTCCATGGACTTCAGGAAGTCCTTGTTGGATTTGGTGGAATTGAGCTTGGAGATCAGCAGTTCCATCGAATCGATGGGCGACAGCGGCGCCAGCACCTTGCGCAGGATCCAGACCTTGTTCAGCTCGTCGTCGGTCATCAGCAGCTCTTCCTTGCGGGTGGAGGTACGGTTGATGTCGATGGCGGGGAAGACGCGGCGGTCGGCCAGCTTGCGTTCGAGGTAAATTTCCGAGTTGCCGGTACCCTTGAATTCTTCGAAGATCACGTCGTCCATGCGGCTGCCGGTCTCCACCAGCGCGGTGGCGATAATGGTGAGCGACCCGCCTTCCTCTATATTGCGGGCGGCGCCGAAGAAACGCTTGGGGCGCTGCAGCGAGGTGGATTCCAGACCGCCGGAGAGCACGCGGCCCGACGACGGGGACACGGTGTTGTAGGCGCGCGCCAGGCGCGTTATCGAGTCCAGCAGCACCACCACGTCCTTGCCCATCTCGGTCATGCGCTTGGCCTTCTCCAGCACGATCTCGGCCACCTGCACGTGGCGGTCGGCCGGCTCGTCGAAGGTGGAAGCCAGCACTTCGCCCTTCACGGAGCGCTTCATGTCGGTGACTTCCTCGGGGCGCTCGTCGATGAGCAGCACTATCAGCTCTATCTCGGGGTGGTTGGTGGCCAGGGAATTGGCGAAGCGCTGCAGGATCATGGTCTTGCCGGTCTTGGGCGCGGCCACGATAAGCTGGCGCTGGCCTTTGCCCACCGGGACGATGAGGTCGATCACGCGGCCGGTCATTTCGTTCTTGGCCGTTTCCAGGTTGAAGCGCTTATTGGGGTGCAGCGGCGTCAGGTTGTCGAACAGCGGGCGGTGGGTGATCTTCTCTATCTCAGTGCCGTTGACGGTCTTTACCTGCAGCAGCGCGAAGAAGCGCTCGCCGTCCTTGGGCGGGCGGATGGTACCGTTGACGTAGTCGCCTTTGCGCAGGCCCAGCTTCTTGATCTGCGACGGAGAAACGTAAATATCCTCGTGGCTGGACAGGTAATTGTATTCCTGCGAGCGCAGGAAGCCGAAGCCGTCCGGCAGCACTTCCAGCACGCCCTCGCCTTGCGCCACGCCGTTGGCCTTGGCCTGGGCTTCCATGATCTTGCCTATAAGTTCCTGCTTGCGCAGGGAGGCCACGCCTTCCATATTGAACTGCTCGGCGATCTTTACGAGCTCGGCCACGGTCATTTTGGTCATGCCCGCGACGTCCATCTTGGGAAGGTTGGGATTCTGCTGCTGACCCTGCCCCTGGCCCGGGTTGGGCTGCCTGTTATCGTTCATTTTCTGGTTTCCCCTTGAGTCCTGCTGAGAGCCGTTGCCGTTACCGTTGCCCGGTCCCCGCCTCGGTCCGTTATTGTGATTGCCGCCGTGATTATTGTGGTTCCGCTGAAAATCTTCTCGCCGCCCTCCGCCGTTCTGGCCGTCCTGCGTCGCGGCTCTCGGGTTCCTGTCGTCCTGTTGTTGGTCGTTCATCGTTTTTTTCCCTTCTCGAGTCCCTTCAGGAACCCGCAGATAAATTTTATCTTTTCCCCCAGCTCGCGCGGCCTGCCCGCGTTCTCCAGCACCACACCGGCCCTGCGGTACTTTTCCGCGGCCGGCAACTGCGCTTTAACGCGCTTGCCGTACTCGGCCCGGCTCCAGCCCCTCTCCAGGGCCCTGGCCGCCAGCGTTCTGGCCGGCGCCGACAAACACACTGTGAACGTAAAACACTCTTCGAGACCCGCTTCAAAGAGCAGGGGCGTCTCGACAACCGCTATTTTTTTCTGGGAGCTGGTTATTAAGGAGTGAATTCTTCCGAGGATCCGCGGGTGCAGCAAGGCTTCAAGCCATTTCCGTTTCGCCGGTGAGCCGAAAACCTCGGCCGCCAGCTTCTTTTTGTCCAGTTTTCCGTTTGTGAGAATTTTACCGGGGCTAAACTTCCCTAATATTCTATTATAGCAGGCCGGTTCTGTCAATAAGGAAGCGGAAACCGCGTCCGCGGAAAGCCCCAAAGCCCCTTCCTTAATAAAGAGCCCCAGCGCCAGGCTCTTGCCTGAGGCGATGGGGCCTGTCAGGCCTATCACGGTCTTGCCGGGAACTTTCAGGTCTTTCAAGCGCGCCCCCCCCGCCGTTTGGCAAAAGCGTCCAGTTTTGCAAGTTCGGCGCGGCTCAGGGCCGCCTGGCCTTTCCTGGAAACCTTCTCGAGCAGGGCGTCCACCTCGGCCCGTTCCAGCTGCTCCGGATCGGGTTCAAAGCGCGCCGGGCGTTCGCGCCAGCGCCGCTCCAGCCAGAGCCAGGCCACCCCGGCCGCCAGCCCCCCCAGGTGAGTCACATTGGAAATGCCGGAACCGGGCCGCGCCAGCGTCAGCGCGAACTCCATGGCGCCCAGCAGCAGCGCCATTGTGCGGGCGCTCATGGGGAACAGGAAATAGAAATAGACCGTGGCCTCCGGATTCAGGAACGCGAAGGCCCCCAGCAGGCCGAAGACGGCCCCCGAAGCGCCCACCACCGGGGTCAGCGAGCCGTGGTTCCAGCCTGCCGTGACGGCCGCCGCGGCCAGGCCGCAGCCCAGGAAGTACAGCAGGAACTTCCGCGTTCCCATTTCCGGCTCCAGCAGGCGGCCCAGCATCCACAGCATGAAGGCGTTAAAAAGAAAGTGCCAGAAACTGGCGTGGATGAAAATATAAGTTACACCCTGCCACAGCCAGAACTGGTGCGCGAACAGGTAGGGCACCAGCCCCAGCGTAAGGTTGACGCGCAGGCCCAAGAGCAGTTCCGCCAGCCAGCCGGCGAAAGACAGCCCCACCAGCCAGCGCGTGGCCGCCGGCAGGTCGCGCAGCGGCGCGGCGTCAAGGCGCATATTTCACCATATCCCGCCAGTTGGCCCCGGTCTTCAGCTCTACCGTAAGCGGCACGGCCAGCTGGTACGCGCCTTCCATCTCCTTTTTTATCAGGAGGGCCGCGTCGCGCAGGGCGGCCTTCTTAACCTCGAAGACAAGTTCGTCGTGCACCTGCAGCAGCATAAAAACATCTCCGGAGCCCCTGAGCCGGCCAGCCAGGTTCACCATGGCTTTCTTTATCACTTCGGCGGAGCCGCCCTGTACCGGCGTGTTGATGGCCGCGCGCTCGGCAAAGCCGCGCAGGTGCGGGTTGGAAGCCGCCAGTTCCGGCAGCAGCCGGCGGCGGCCGGCGAAAGTAGCCACAAAGCCGGCCCGTTTAGCCTCCGCCACGGTGCGCTCGCTCCACTCCTTAACTCCGGGGCAGGCCTCGAAATAGTGTTTTATGTAGTTGGCGGCCTCGGTGCGGCTGATGCCCAGGTCCTGGCTCAGGCCCTGCGCCGTCTTGCCGTAGACGATGCCGAAATTGATGGCCTTGGCGGCGCGGCGCATCTCTGGCGTCACCAGCTGCGGAGCGCAGTGGAAGATCTCGGAGGCGGTGCGCAGGTGGATGTCCTCGCCGTTGCGGAAGGCCTCGGTAAAGCCCCTGTCACCGGAAAGGTGCGCCAGCACGCGCAGGTCTATCTGCGAGTAGTCCGCCGATAGCATCACAAAGCCTTCGGGCACGGTAAAGCACCTGCGCACCTGCAGGCCGGCCTCGGACCGCACCGGGATGTTCTGCAGGTTGGGTTTGGAACTGGAGAACCGGCCGGTGGCCGTACCCAGCTGGTCGAAGGTGGTGTGCAGGCGCCCGTCGGCGCCGGTGGCGGCCAGCAGGTTATCCACGAAAGAGGATTTAAGCTTGGAGATCTCGCGGTACTCCAGCAGCCTCGGCACTACCGGGTGCGCGGCCTTTAAGAACTGCAGGGCTTCCTCGCCGGTGGAATAGCCGCCGTCCTTGTTCTTGAACTGTTTCTTCTGCGCCTCGCCCAGGCCCAGGTTGAGCTTCTCGTAAAGCAGAAAGCCCACCTGCTTGGGCGAGTTCAGGTTTATCTGCGCGCCGGTCAGGCGTTCCGATTCCGCCTGCAGCTCCTGCATTCTTTTCTCGAACTTCTCCGAGAGTTCGCCCAGCAGGGCGGTGTCCGCCGCGGTGCCGTGGCGCTCCATGGCGTAGACCGCAGGCAGCAGCGGCAGCTCCAGCTCCCGGTAAACGCCGGTCATTCCGGCTTTTTCGAGTTCCCCCTCCAGCAGCTTCAGGAGGGCCGGCAGCGCCGCGCAGGCCTGCACCCGCTCGGCGTCGGAGGCGGGCAGCTGCATGGGCAGGCCCAGCCGTTCGAAAACGAGTTGCGGCAGTTCCGTGCCGCGTGAACCGCCGGCCAGCAGCGCCGCCGCCGCTTCCGCGTCGCCGAAATTTTCCGGCACGAACCCGGGCCCCAGGTCCAGAAGGCGCAGCGCCGACTTGAGACCGAAAACGGCCTTGAAAACTTTCTTATCGCCCAGCAGCGCCGCCGCGGCCTCCGCCGGGCCAGCGTCCGCGCCATTCAGGCCCGGCCTCAACAGGCAAACGCCGTCCGCGGAACCGATGGCCAGGCCGTCGGGGAACGCGGCAAAAGCTATTTCCTTCAGGCCGGCGCCTAACACCGCGGCCGCGTCTTTAAGCGGCGGCAGCTCCGCCGGCGCGGGCGCCGGGACCGCCGGGGCGTTGAGCGCCAGAAGTTCCTTGAACTCCAGCCGCCTGGCCATCTCCTCCAGTTCCGGCCCGCCTGGGACCGCGGGCTTGAAGATCTCCAGGCCTTCCTCCACCGGGGCGTCGCCGCCCAGCGCCACCAGCCGGCGCGACAGGCGCGCGTTCTCCATATCTTTGGCCACCTTGGCGAGCGCCTTGTCTTTCTCCACAAGCGCCGGGTCCGAAGCGGCGGCCAGGATCTTCTCGAGGGGGCCGTAGGCCTGAACCAGTTTAACGGCGCTCTTGGGCCCCACGCCGGCCACGCCGGGGACATTGTCCGAGGAATCCCCGACCAGCGCGAAATAATCCGGCAGCAGGGAAGGCGGCAGGCCGTATTTCTTCTCGACCGCCTCGGGCCCTGAAAAATCAGGCGAGGAACCGTCCCACATCTTCACTCTTTCGCCCACCAGCTGCGCCGCGTCCTTGTCTCCGGACACTATCACGGCCTCAAGGCCTTCGCCCGCGGCGCGGCGGGCGATGGTGGCTATCAGGTCGTCCGCCTCGAACCCTTTAAGGTAAACGCCCTTCAGGCCCAGCGCCTTCACCAGGTCGCGCGCCGTGTTGAGCTGCGAGACCAGGCCCGGGTCCGTAGGCGGCCGGTTGGCCTTGTAGTCCGCGTACATCTCGTCGCGGAAAGTTCCGCCCTTGGAATCGAAGCAGACCGCCACGTAGTCCGGCCGGCGCTCGCGCAGGATCCTGAGCAGCAGCCGCATGAAGCCGAACAGCGCCCCGACTTCCTCCCCCTTGGACGTGGAGAACTTGGGCAGGGCGTGGTAGCTCCTGTGCAGGAACGCGTGAGCGTCTATTATAAAAACGCGCTTCGGGGTCATTTTAAGGGGCTGTTAAGGGAGAGGAAAAGTCCCGCCGCGGGCGTCCGCGGCGGGGCCGGGGTCCGGCTCAGGCGAGCATCTCGTCGAGGTGCTTCTTGAGTTCTTCCTTGGGCTGCAGGCCCACCAGTTCGTGCGCCAGTTTGCCGCCCTTGAACAGCAGGATGGTCGGGATGGCGGAGATGCGGTAGGTGGAAGCCGTCTCCTGGTTCTCGTCGGTATTGAGCTTGCAGACCTTGATCTTGCCGGCGTACTCTTTGGCCAGTTCGTCTATGACCGGGCCGATCATGCGGCACGGGCCGCACCAGGGGGCCCAGAAATCAACCAGCACGGGGATGGGGCTTTTAACCACTTCCGCCTCGAAATTAGCGTCGGTTACCTGTAGTTCGTTTGACATTTTAGGCTTCTCCTGTTAGTTTGTTTAGCAGCAACAACTGTACTATATTTAATTGCTCTCTCTGTAAGTCAACGGATTCATCTATTCCCGTGCCCTTTGCCCGCTTCGCCGCCAAGGCTCTTTATAAGCCACTGCGTGTCTTCGCTGATTATCTTAAGGGCCTCATCGCTTACATATCTTTTGCAGGTCTTTTTGTGCTTGTGCCATTCGTCACGGTCCCAATCCTTGAAGAAATCGTCGTAGTCATGGTCTTTGCGATGGGCTTTGCTGAAATCATCCCAGTCTTTGTCCTCGTCACACGCCTTGGGATTCTTGCTGTCGCATTTATGGTTGGCCAGCTCCAGGCGCCTGACAAAAAGCTTTAATACGGCAACCGCCGGCACACAGCCCTTATCCTTGCTGTGTTTGCGCTTGTCGCACACGGCGGATAGTTTTTCGGCCAGATCGATGGTTTTAGATAGGCTTCGGACGAATTTATCGTCGCCAAGCTGGCTAAGATTCTTGGCCACCGAAATGTCATTACGCAACACGTCGAAAGTAACGGTTTTTATTATAACCGGAGCGGGAGCGCCTGGGGCGGGGTCGAGGTGGATGGAATACTGCTGAGTTGTGCCGGAGGTTATGTATGCCTCGAATTGTTTGGTATTTCCTGGTTCACCACCAATACCATCAAGGTACATGTTAACAGAATACTTGCAATTATCTAACCCGATGAACTGTATGGTATAGGTATCCTTTGACACCGGCGGAAAAATATTCAATGTAGCAGACTCTGGCTCATGTGGAACGATGGAGGGGTCAAGACTGGATGCTTGGTCCACCCCATACGCCGCATTAGGGATTTCTCGATATGAATTCACGCGTAACGAACCTCTTTTCGATAGGAAGAACGACTCAAAACCGGTCCTTCGCCCTAGCGAGTCAGTAATAACGAAATGAACTTTTGTATGTCGATTGTTAGTGGGCTGCTCTTCACTGGTTGCACTCAAATAGAAATGGCTACGATCGTTATGCTCTTTGAGATACCCAATTCGCGCCCTAAGTTCCTGCAAAGGGGGCTGCGCATATAATCCGGATACGCATGATATCGCGATTAATAAAAATGTTTTCATATTGCCTCTTTACCACACGCTAAAAACACGCAACCCCTCAAATTCACGATCAGTCGGATTATCAGGATTATACAACCGTTCCCGGCCGCCGGCCGGATCGGCAATAACAAAGTTGTCCCCGCATTTACCGATTACCAGGACAAAGTGCCCCTCGACACGGAAAATCAAAGGGATACCTGACCGGATTAGCCCGTCCGCTATATCGAGTAGTGATTCTTCGGTATACCTGCCCACATCATACCTGTCGACAAAAGATACTCTGCCCCCGGAATACCTTCCAATAATCGCAAAGTTAACGTCATTTTCTTGGGTATATCCATGGGAACCAGGCAATCCGCGCAAGTAGGCATTCAAATCTCCCGGGTTCGTTCGCGGTATGCCGGAATATACGCTGGCGTTGTAATAGTTTATCAACGTAGCCAATGAAGTTAGCGCGCAACCACGCCAGCCGATAGTGGCGTCAGGGCTAACCCGACAATTATTATTGGCGTAGCAGTTGGGGCTCCAAGCCTGAGCGCTCTGCGAGAAATGATCGTTCTTCAGTTTGCCGCAGCAGGTGAAGGCGGCCGAACCGGCTTCGGGAACACAGGAGGGGCACGTGGCGGTCACATTGTATTCGGCGGGGATGTTGCCCAGTTTAAGCCGTACTTCCACTAGCCCCTGTGCGTTAGTTGTCTCGCTGGTTTTCTCCAACTCCCAGCCTGTTGCGCCGGCGGGTGCGGTTACGCTGAAGTTAACGGTGCGCAATGGCGCGGCCACGCCCGTATCGTCTTTGACCACACTAACGAGCGGATCCGAGAATGTGTTCACTTCGAATATATACGGCCCGGTGCTTGCAGATAGCGAGTATTTCTTATCTTCCGCGCCCTGGCTCCAGGCTTCAAGGTAGAACTCGTCAAGGGAAAGGTCGTTGTTCCAACCGCTGTAGCCGGCAACGTACATGTTCAGATCTTTGTCCGTGAAAACCGCGTCAAGGCTGCCGGCTTCCGGTTTCTCAAGGGTTTCCGGAGCCCAGGCATAAGAACCGTCTTTCTTTAGCTTCGTCACCGCAGGCGCCCAGGAATCTTTAATGTTGCCGGCGATATATGCGGAACCGTCCTTATCTACCGCCACGGCTTTGGGCCAGGACCAGATATCAAAGGCGGTCATATATACCGGCGCGGACCAAACCCCGGAATCATCTACACGGCGGACGGAAAACCCCGCCGCCCCTTGCGCGTCTTTTTCATTGCCAATAAAAACAATCCCGCCGGCCGGGTCCGCGGCGGCCTTCAGTTGCGGGGACTCGTCAAAATCAGCGTCTTTTGTTGAAACGTTTTTCAGCAAAGCAAGGCCAGGCCCGTACTTAACCGTGAAGTATCTGTAAGTCCAGTCATCCTTACAGGCATACCCTCCCACATATACATCACCTGAGGCGCTTACCTGCACACCTCCGGAAGGGATAGCGGCGTCCGAACAGGTCTGCTGGTCTTCGGGTAAATATTCTTGTGAACCCACCGGCTCCAAAGCCTCGTTATAAGCCAGCACTACCGCCCTGTACCTGCCGGAAGCCTGATCATACACCGCCTCGGCGGCATAGACGTAGCCATTAGAAGCATCAACCGCCACCCCATAGCCGTCCGGCCAATAACCTGCCCCGCTGTACGGCAGCGTAAGTGAATTTTCAACCGCACCGGCGGCGTTATATTTCATTAAAAGCGCGGCTTTGCCGCCCATGTCGGTGAAAGAGACAAAGACCTTCCCGTCAGATCCTATAGCCAGGCCGCTGGCGTTTCCCCAAGATCCGCTCAATGCAACGGTCCACGCCGCCTGGCCGCCGGACAGTTTTGTAAGCGTTCTGCTTCCTAACAAGTAAACGGCGCCGTCGGAGGCCTTTGCAGCCGAAACAAAGTCATCATACTCGCCGCTCATATTGAAAATCACACGGGAAGCAGGAATTGCCGTCGGGAATTCGGCAAATGCCCACGCGGGGAGAACTACCGCAAGGGTAAGCAGCGCCAATAAATACTTGCGCCGGGGATTTACCATTGGCCCATCCGCACAAAGACAAGGCTGCCGGAGGCTTCCAGGGGAGTCTCTCCGGTTTTATAAGCACGTATCTGGTAAGAACATGTTCCCGAAGGCGTGTTGTCAGAAGCGAACCGGTATTCGTAAGCGTAAACGCCGCGCATGATCTTGGGCGTGTCCGTGATAACCGCTTCTTCCAAAAGCGCGCCGGCAGGGGAATATATTTTTATTTCGACTTTATCGGCCAGACCGGATTCAATGTGGATGGCTGGATGTTTCACGCCAACCGCGGGATTGGGATAAGCATAAACTTTCCCCAGTTTAAACGCGGGATCGACCGCTTGCTGCCTTGCGGCTTTTCTATCCGCCTTTCTTTTCTCAAAGCGCTCCCGGCCTTTAAGCCGCACACCGATATGTTTTCGATACGCCGCAGGCGCGGAAGTAGAATTATAGACGTCGTAAAATATGTTATCCCGTCCCTGGGCAAACAACATACTGGAGGAATAAAGTGACATCCCCAGAAAAAAAATAAAGAGTTTTTTCCTATGCATGCTTGCAACTCGCCCTGCTTAAACCAGTGATAGCCCCCAGGTAGAAGATAAAAACAACGTTTATCGTCCCCCTTCGCGGCAATATAGATCCGTCAAGGCTTATTTTTTATTGCCGCGCGCCCATCACTATTTATTCCCTTCAGCGCGCCCCAGCAGGTACTTCATCTCCTTCCAGAGCTCGTCGATATCGATCGGCTTGGAGAAGAAGGCCCCTGCGCCCGCGAGCATAGCCTCGGAGCGGTCGGCCGGTTCTGTGTATTTGGCCGAGATAAAAATTACGGGCACCTTTTTAAGGCGCGCGGATTCGCGGATCACGCGCAAAAATTCCACTCCGTGCATGTCCGGCAGCTGGATGTCCAGGATTATCACCGAGGGCACTTCCTCGGCCAGCGCGTCCAGCGCCTCGCGGGCGGATTTAGCCACGGACACCTTGGCGTCCACGTTCTTGAGCTTGAGGCCGTCCTCCAGCGTTTCTATGAAATTCTTGTCGTCGTCCACTATCAGTATGGTCATCGGCATAGTTTAGAATCCAAAGCTCAGCCGCTCGGCCAGCATGTAGGGCATTTTCAGTTCCGCCATCTTTTTCTGGGTGGCGCCCACGTCGTAAAAGACCTTGAAATGGTCGAACAGCCGCCTGTCCGCGTCGTAAATGCCGCAGGACGCCCGGGGGTCGCCGTCGCGCGGCTGGCCCACGGAGCCCGGGTTCAGCATCACCGGGCCCGCCGGCAGCTTCACCCTGTCCATCGGCCGCATGAAGTCCGCCGCCGGCGTGCCGCCGTCCTTCTCGCGGAAATAGAGCGGCATATGGCTGTGCCCTATAAAGCAGGGCGAGGCAGTGAACCCGGCCATATTGGCGGAGAACTGCGCCTCGTTGAGCAGGTATTCGGTCAGCGGCTTGCGGGGAGAGCCGTGCACCACGGTGAACCCGTCCCCCTCCGCCCTGTCCGGCAGCCGGGAAATAAAGTCCAGCGCGCGGCCGGTAAGTTTTTCCCTGGCGAAGTCTATGGCCCAGCTCGCGGCCGGGTTGAACCACTTCTGCTCCATCTTGCCAACGGCGGCCGCGTCGTGGTTGCCCAGCACGGCCGTCAGGCGCCCCAGGCCCAGCAGGGCTTCCGAGCACTCCAGCGGCTGCGGCCCGTAGCCCACTATGTCGCCGCAGCAGATAAAATCCTCTATCCCGTTCTTCCGGTAAAAGTCCAGCACGGCCTTAAGGGCCTCGTAATTGCCGTGTACGTCCGAAAAAACGCCGTATCTCATTAATTCCTAGTTCACCGCGGCCGGGACTTCGCCCACCATGGTGGCCGCGCGCTTGAGGTCCACCGAGACCAGCTTACTGACGCCCAGTTCTTCCATGGTCACGCCGTAAAGGACATCCGCGGCTTCCATCGTGCGCTTGTTGTGCGTGATCACGATGAACTGCGTGGTACCCGCGAACTCGCGGATCAGGCGCACAAAGCGCTCCACGTTGGCCTCGTCCAGCGGGGCGTCGGCTTCGTCCATGATGCAGAAAGGCGAGGGATTCACGCGGAAGAAGCTGAACAGCAGCGCCAGGGCCGTCAGGGCCTTTTCGCCGCCGGACAGCTGCGAGATGCTCACGAGCTTTTTGCCGGGCGGGTGGGCCATGATCTCCACGCCGGTCTCCAGCAGGTTGTCGGGCATGGTCAGGATCAGGTCCGCTTCGCCGCCGTTGAACAGCAGCGAGTAGATCTCCTTGAAGTAGACCCTCACCTTGTCGAACGTGGCCTTGAAGTTCTCGCGCGTGGTGTCGTTGATCTTGTTGATGGCGCTGCGCAGGTCCGCCTTGGCGCGGTTGAGGTCCTCCACCTGGGAGTTGGTGAAGTTGTAGCGGACGGTGAGCGTCTCGTATTCCTCGGGGGCGGTCATGTTGACGTTGCCCATCTCCGCTATGCGGCGGCGCAGGAACAGCACGCGGTCGTGGTCCGCTTCGATGCCGGCGTAGCGCTCGCGGGCCTCGGCGGGGGTCACGTTCCACTCTTCCGCCATGCGCTTGGCCGTCTCTTCGGCGCGGGCGGCTATGGTGGCCAGCTCGGTCTCTATCTGGTAGCGTATCTTCTCGTTCTCGGCGGCGAGCGAGCGGTTGTCGCCCAGGTTGGCGTTGAGCCGCGACAGGTTGCCGCGCAGGTCCTGCAGCTCGTCCTCCATGGCCCGGTCTATGATCTCTTTCTCGGCAAGGTCGTGCATCAGCTCGGCCAGGCGGGCTCGAGCGGCGCCTATCTCGCCCTTGTAGCGTTCCTCGCGGGAGGCCAGTTCCTCCCGGCGCCCGGCGAAATGAGATTTTTCCTCGGTCAGCGAGGCCAGGTCGCCCTCGGCGCGTGCCAGCTCGCCCTTCAGCGCCTCCAGGTTCTGGCGGTAGTTGTCCAGGTTGGCTTTGCGCCCGCCCAGGTCCTCTTTTTTATGCGCGAACTCCTGGTGCAGCGCGTCTTTTTTCTCCGCGAGCGCGGCCTGCTCGGCCTTTTTGGTCTCGGTGGCGGCGGCCGCGGCGGCCTTGCTTTCCTGCAGCGCGGAGAACTCCGCCTCCGCCTGCTTTATGGCGGCGTCGGCGCGGTCCCGCTCGGCCTGCGACAGCGCCAGGCTCTCGCGTTTTATGCGCACGTCTTCTTCGGCGCCGGCGGCTTCGGTCTCGTTCTTGTGGAATTCTATGTCCAGCGCGCGGGCTTTTTCCGCGGCGGCGGAGGCCGCGTTGCGGGCCTCGTCGAGCCTGGGCAGTATCCCGGCCCGCTCGGTCTCGAGCGCGGCGGTCTCGGAGTCCAGGGCGGCTATCTGCGCCTTCAGGTCCCCCTCTTCCTCCCAGTAAGGCTCGTTGGAAACCACCTCGTCCACGCCGCCGGTCACCCAGAAGGGGCCGTGCACGGAACTGCCCGAGGCGTAGATGCCGGACAGCAGCCCGGTCACGAGCGGCTTGTACTGGTCCTCGCAGGATATCTTTTCCAGGATGCGCTGCGCGCCGGGGGCGCCCCAGCCTTCGGCCCCGGAGGCGGCGGCGGGCGCCTTCTCCAGGATGAGCAGGCGGCAGCGGCCCTTGCCCACGTGGCGCAGGTATTCTATGGCCTCCTGGGCCGCGGCGGAAGTCTCGCAGACCACGGAATCCAGGAAGCGGCCGAGCGCGTCGTCCACGGCTACCCGGTCCTCCTTGCGGATGGAAAGCAGGTGGCGCAGCGTACCCTTCACGCCGGCGATGCCGGAGTTCAGCACGCCGTTGATGCCCACCCAGTAGGTGTCATGCTCGCCCTGGGCCAGGATGGCGGCCAGGCGGGAGCTGTTCCAGGCTTTCTTCTCGCGGATATCGGACAGGCGGAAATCTATCTCGGAGCGGCGGTCGTCGAGCGTTTTGGCGGAAGCCTCGGCGGCGGCGGCCTTCTCTTTCTCGGCGGCCAGTTCGCCGGTAAGCGCGCCGGAGCGCGCCTTCAGCTCGGCCACGCGCGCTTCCAGCGCGGCGGCGGCGGCGGTAATGTCGGCGATGTCCCTTTCCAGCCCGGTCTTGGCCTCGTTGTGGTGGCCGATGTTGGAGCCGGTCACGGCTATCTTATTGGAGATCTCCATCTCGCCGGTATAGGCCGCGGTCATCTCCCGGGCTATGTTCTCGGCGGCCTCGTCGGTGGCCATCATCTGCGAGTTGACCTGCGCCAGCGCCGCGGCGGCGGTCTCGTACTCGGCCTGCAGGGCGGGCAGGCCGCCTTCGTCGGAAGAAAGTTTGAGGCGCAGTTCCTCTATGCGCGGGGCGGTGACGGCCAGCTTTTCGGCGTTGCGGCGCTCGGCCACGGCCAGCTGCTCGCGCTGCCTGGCTATCTCGGAGATCATCTCGTCGCCGGAAACTATGCGGCCCTCGGCCTGCACCTTGTCGGTCTTAACGGTGCTGACGGCTTCTTTCAGCACGCGCTGCTCTTCCGCCTTCTGCGTGAGGGTCAGGTTCAGGGCGGCTATCTCGCCTTCCAGGCCGGTAATGGCCACGGCTATCTCGCCCAGTTCCTTCTTCACGGGCTCCAGGCGCGCGGCGGCTTCCACGCTGCGGGCGGCGAAAGTATCGCTCTCTTTGAGCAGGAAGGCGATCTCGGCGCCGGTCAGCTCTTCCTTGTATTTCTGCTGCAGGCGGGCCTTGGCGGCTTCCTTGTCCAGCTTCTTGATCTGCTCGTCCAAGAGCACCATGCTGTCGGCCAGGCGGTTAAGGTCCGCGTCCACCTTCTCCAGGCGGCGGGCGGCCTCTTCGCGCTTGGCCTTGTACTTGCTCACGCCAGCGGCCTCCTCAAAGAGCTCGCGGCGCTGTTCGGCGGAGGCGGACAGCACCGTCTCCACTTCGCCCTGGTCGATGATGGCGTAGCCGTCCGTGCCTATGCCGGTGTCCAGGAACATCTCGCGGATGTCCTTAAGGCGGCACTGCACTTTATTGATGAAGTACTCGGATTCCTCGGAGCGGTAGATCTTGCGGGTAACGGTGACTTCGCTGAAGTCCAGCGGCAGCTTGCGGCTCTCGTTGTCGAACGTCATGGCCACTTCGCCCATGTTGAGCTGCTGGCGCTTGGTGGTACCGGCAAAGATCACGTCCATCATGGACGGCATGCGCAGCGACTTCCAGCTCATCTCGCCGATGCACCACTTTATAGAATCCACCACGTTGGATTTGCCGCAGCCGTTGGGGCCCACTATGCAGGTGATGCCGGGCTTGAGCGGCATCTTTATCTTGTTGGCGAACGATTTAAAACCGTAAATTTCCAGCGATTTGAGGTACATTAGACTCCCCTAAAAAGTATTATCGTAGATGGCACACCGGGACCGCCGCGGGGGCGGTGAACCACAATTATATAAATAAAAAGGCCCGGGTGTCTGCCCGGGCCTTTTTGGACGGCTTACCCCTTAATACGACAGCTGGTAGGAGAGGCCGAAGGTGTTGCCGGTGTAGTTGTAAGGCATATACTTCTCGAACTTGTTGTTCGAGGAGGCCACCACCAGCGAGTAGAACAGCCGCACCATGGCCACGTCGTTGATGCGCTTGCGGATGGACCCCGTAAGCGTGCTCATCATGTTCTTCTGCTTGGAGCCGGTGATGTAGTTGTTGTTGGAGTCGCGCTTGGCCCTGTCGGTGTAGGCGCGGCTGGTGATGTTCATGGCGCCGCCCACGGCCCATTTGCCGGTGATGTTGAGGTCCACCGGCACGCTGAGCGTGGTCTCGTTGTAGTCGTAGTTCTTCTTTATGAAGCTCACGTCGGAAGAGCCGTCCAGCAGGTTGGTGGAGGTGGCGCCCAGGAACTTGTAGCGCATGAAGTTCTGGTTGGAGCGGTGCATGGAGTACGAGACCATGGGGGACATCTCGAAGATCCACAGCTTGTGGTGGAAGCCGGCGTCCAGCATGGTGGTCTTGTCCTTCTGCTTGGTGTCGCCGTAAATGCCCGTATTGGCCACCACTTTCTGGTTCTTGTAGTCCTGCTGGGTCACGGTCAGGCCGCCGAAGAAGTTGTTCCAGCCGGAGCGCAGGCTGACCTGTTTTAAGGTCTGGTCCTGCAGGCCGCCGTTGGCCGCGGCCGTGTTGGCCGGGTCCATGAACTCGCGCAGCAGGTCGGTGTAGTTGGGGAACTTCACCGATTTGCCCAGGTAGGTCAGCGTTACTATGCCGTTCTTCTCCGTGTCGAACATGAAGTCGCCGGCCAGCTGCAGGCCCGCGGTGTTCATGTTGTAGAGTCCGTTCTTCCAGGCCTCGTTGGCGCCGGAGCGGGAATAGTCCCGCCCGAAGGAGAAACCGGGGCGCACGCGGAACTTTTCGCCCAGCACGCGCCGGTACTCTATGGTGAAGTTGTGGCCCATGCTCCGGTCCGTGAACTGTTTGCTGTCCTGCGGCGCGAACCCGGCGCCGGCGTAGCTGAAGTTGTACAGGCCGAACAGGTGGTCTTTCTGCGTGATCTTCGAGAGCAGGCCCACCTGGGTATTGATGTTGGCGCCGCTGAAGATATTGCCTTCGCTGGGCAGGTAGCCGGCTTCGGTCATGGTCATGTCGAAGAAAGGCGTGAAGATCTTGGAATCCTCCGCCACGGCCGCGCACAGCCTGCCGGCCATGCCCGCGGCTATAAAAGCGCTTAAGATTATTTTTTTCATGTTCGGTCCTTAAAAGTTCAGGTGGAAGTTCCACACCGGGTGGAACACCAGCACGCCCTCGGGGAAGATGTTCAGGCCAAGTTCGAAGTACTTGCCGTACCAGCTCACCTTGCTGGAGAACACCTGCGTTTTGAGGCCGTAGTTAAGCTGCATGCTCCACAGCTTGCTCACGCCCTTGGGGGTTTCGATGCCGGCTATCAGGAAGTCGTCCTTGAAGCCGGTGTCAAAACTGCTCACCTTGGTGCCCAGGAAGTCGGGCTCTTCGCCGGGCTTGAACCTGAGCTTGGCCGAGAGCACGCTGCGCTTGTAGCCCCAGAAGGTGCGCACGCGCGGGCTCACGGAGGAGCTCACTATGGCGCCCATGTAGTAGCCGTTGAACTTGGCCGAGTCTATGGTCTGGGAGTCCTTGGTGGCCATCTTGGCCGCCAGCATGTCCCAGTAGCCGCCTATCAGGTCCACCTGCGGCACGCCGGGGGCTATGCGGCCCTCGCCGTGCAGGCGCAGCTTGCCCGAGCCGTTGACGTAGGTCATGGGCACGGTGGTGGGGAACAGGCCCGTCTGGATGCCGAAGGTCTTGCCGGGCGGCAGCGGGGTGGTGCTTTCCAGGTCCTGCTGGAAGTCGTAGAAGAAACCCGCGGGGTTGGCGATGATCTCGCCGGCTATCTGCATACCCTTCGATTCCCAGTCTATTTTGGCGAACGCTACGCCTTTTATCAAAAAAAGCGACAAAAAGATCAGAATAAGTCTTTTCATTATTTGTCCCTTAATCCTTAAGATTGGTGATGGCGGGCAGCATGCGCTGCACCGCGGCGACCATCAGGTCGGGAATGAACACGATGTCGATGTTCGTGCCCACGCCGGCGCCGCCGCCGTTATAAGAGAAGTAGTCGGCGCCCAGGATGTCCGCTTTCGCCAGCGTGCTGCTGGTTATGGAGTTGGGGGCCGCGCCGTTGGACTTCTTTATGTACATCACGCTTTCCAGCGCGTTGTCCTTAAGCAGCGAGAACGGATCGGACGAGGAGTTGGTGAAGTCCCCCGGAGTGCGGATGCCGCCGCCGTTGCCGATCACATAGTTCTCCTTGGCGAACCAGACCTTGGTGGCGCCGTTGCCTATGGCGTACATGTCCGCCTGGTACTGCACCAGCGGGGCTCCGTCGGCCCTGTCCTTGGGCTCAGAATAGCTGAAGGAATTGTCGGTCATGACGGCCCACACCACATTAGAACCGAGTCCGTTGACAGCGGTATTGTCCCCATACTTCAGCGTGCCATTGGAGGCTCCAGCATCAGTGAAATCCAGGTTGGTTATCCTGCCGAGGCCGGCTATGGCGCTAACACCGGCTTCATCCTTGATGACACCGGTGATTATCACGTTCCGGTCGACGGTGGGAGCGGAGAGCGTCCCCAGGCCCACCACGCCGGTATTGTTCATGAGTTCGTCGCGGGTGGCGTCGTACTTGTAACCCTGGCCGACAAAGAAGATCTCGTCCGACAGCGTGCGGTTGGCCATTATGAAGGAGGCCCACTCGGCCTTGACGGAGTTGCCGTTGAAGAAACCGGGCCACTCCTCTATGCGCTGGGGCAGGTCCTTGTTGAAATTCATGGTCATCTGCATGTAGTCCAGGCGGTTGGCCATGGCCCCGCCGTTGTAGGCGAAACCCTCCGTGGCCGCAGTGTAGCTGGCGTAGGTGGGGCGTTTGACGAGGTTGAAGAACTGTATCTCGTCGGCCGCGGGGCGCATCATGCGCTGGTCCACGCGCACCAGGTTGCCGTGCACGTCGGTAAGCGTGCGGCCAGCCTCCAGGTCGGATTCCTTCACCACGTTAACGAAACTCTTCACCTCGCTGTCGGTGTTGTTGGAAACGCGGGCGAATTCCTTTACCTGCGCGCGGTCGTTCTCTTTCTGCTGCAGTTCCCTGCCGCGCTCTTCCTGCTTCAGGCCGGGGTTCCAGTTCTCCATGGCCTCGCGCTCTTTGGCCGCGGTCAGCAGCACGGGCTTGGTGGGCTTGCCCTTCTCTTCCAGGCTCAGACCCTGGCCCTGCGGGATGCTGAATTCGGACGCGCCCTTCTCCGGCGGCACCACGAACTTGAGCTTCACTTCTCCGAAGAGCACCTGAAGCTCCATCTTGCCCTCTTCGTTGGTACCCATGGTGAACTCGGTACCGCGCACGGCGCAGACGGCGGCCGGGGTGCGCACTTCGAATTTTTCCTTACGCATCAGGTGCGGCACGCGCACTTTAATGCGGCCGAACACCAGCGCCAGGCGGCTGGCCAGCGTCTGGCGCTGCTCCAGTTCCAGGCTCGAGCCCTCTTTCATCCAGACCTTGGTCTTATTGGGCATCAGGAGTACGGCCCCGCCGTCGGCCCCCGTGCGGACAGCGCCCCCCTCGGCGATCTCCATGTTCTCAGCGGCGGGAACCCACTGACCCTCGCGGGTCTGGCGGGCTTCCACGGTGCCGCTCATGGAGAGTATCCTGGACTCTCCGGCCAGGGCGAACCCCGGGAGCAGCGTTAATAGTAAAGGAAGAAGAATTTTTATCCTCATAAGGCAAAGTTTAGTAGAAATTCCGCCTTGTGTCAATAAAACTTTTATGGGATAATTGAGCGTACGTAACGCCGTTTTTCCCTATGAAGAACGGCCGTAGGTAACCCCGGTCAAGTGTGACTGTGGTTACCCCGGGCAGGCGGGCACGCAAGGGCCGCTCCCGGGGGCGCAACGACGGCAAAAACCGGCCGCGGCGCGCAAAAACCGGTTTACGAGCTACGGGAGATCTTCCATGAGAAAGGTGACCTTTGTTATATTCGCGCTGGCCCTGGCCGGCTGTTCCACCGCGCCGGGCCGCAAAACCGCCGGCGGCCCGTGCCCGGCCTGCCCGCAATGCGCGCCATGCCCTTGCGCGCCGGCCGCCGTCTCCACCGCGGCCCCCGCCGCCGTCACGGCCATGTTCGCGGTGCCCGCGGACAGCGCCCCCGTCTTCACGGACATGGACGACGCCGCTTCCCTGCTGAAAGCCGCCCTCCTCAACCGCTCCTACTTCCGCGGCCTGGCCGCCCCCGGCCCCGCCTACGACTTTGGCGGGCGCAAGGTTAACTCCGCCGACCTGGACGCCGCCAACGAGGAATTCATAAGAATCCTGCAGTCCTCCCCCACCGCGCAGGACCTGGACCGGCAGGTGAAGGCGCGCTTCGAACTCTACCAGATGGCCGGGCGCGACTCCACCGGGACCGTGGTCTTCAGTTCCTACTACGAACCCACCCTGGAAGCCAGCCTGAAGAAGACCAAAAAGTACCGGTTCCCCATTTACGAAAAACCCAAGGACCTCGTTACCATAAACCTGGGCGACTTCAACGAGAAGTTCAAGGGCGAAAAACTGACCGGCCGCCTGCAGGGCGACCAGTTAGTGCCGTACCTTACCCGCGAGGAGATAGATTTCGACGGGAAGATGAAGAAGAAAGCCAAACCGATAGCCTGGTTCGCCAACCGCGCGGACATCATGGACCTGCACACCGAGGGTTCCGGCCGCCTGGCGCTGCCCGACGGCAGGATAGTAAAGGCCAAGTTCGCGGCCACCAACAGCCACAAGTTCAAGGGCTGGCTGACCGCCATGATAGAGGTCGGGGCCCTGCCGCGGGAAGGCATCAGCCACGAGAAGGGCCTGCAGTACCTGGAAGAGCACCCCGAGCAGGCGCGCGATATCATCAGCCGCAACCGCCGCTACGTTTTCTTCTCGCTGGACAAGGACTCCGATCCCGACGAGGGGCCCGATGGCACCTACGGCCGGCCGCTCACCGGCTGGCGCTCCGTGGCCATGGATAACACGCTGGTGCCCATGGGAACGCTGGCTTTCATGAACGTCAACATGCCCGACGTGGACGCCGGGGGCAACCTGCTGGGCCGCCGCGACGACGGGCGCTTCGTTTTCTGCCAGGACACCGGCGGCGCCATAAAGGGCCCCGGCCGCGTGGACTTTTTCGCGGGAGCCGGCAAGAAGGCCCGCACCTTCGCCTTCAAACTATGGGACCCGGGCCGCATCTACCTGCTGGTGCTTAAACAAAAAACGGCGGCGGTCAATTAACATGAAAAAGGCAGCTGCTACCTTTTTAATGTTGCTGGCCTGCGCCGCCCAGGCCCAGGCCCTCACGCTAACCGGCCTGGACGTGCTGGAGCGCGACGGTTTTAAGCAACTGGCCGGCAAACGCGTAGGCCTTATCACCAACCACACCTCGGTGGACATCAGCGGCGTCAACGCGGTGGACGCCTTCCACAAGGCCGGCAATTTCAAACTGGCCGCCATCTTCTCCCCGGAACACGGCTTCCGCGGCACGGAGGAAGGCGGCGTCTACATAGAAAGTTCCTCCGACCCGGTGACCGGCGTGCCGGTGTACAGTCTCTACGGCAAAGGCAAGCAGCGGCCTTCCCCCGAAATGCTCAAAGGCCTGGACGTACTGGTCTTCGACATCCAGGACATCGGCGCGCGGTTCTACACTTACCTCACCACCATGGGCTACGCCATGGAAGAGGCCGACAAGGCCGGCCTTCCATTTATGGTGCTGGACCGCCCCAACCCCATAGGCGGCACCGTGGAAGGCCCGGTGCTGGAGCCCGGCATCAGCTTCTTCACCGCGTATTTCCCGGTGCCGGCGCGCCACGGCTTCACTCCGGGCGAGATGGCCCTTTTCCACAAGGCCAAACTTGGCCTGAAACTGGACCTTACGGTGGTAAAGCTGGAAGGCTGGACGCGGGACCTGTTCTTCGATGCTACCGGCGTGGTCTGGACCAACCCGTCCCCCAATATAAGGAACGTGGACGCGGAGGTACTGTATCCCGGCCTCGGCTGCTTCGAGGCGTCCAACGTTTCCGTGGGCCGCGGCACCGACCGCCCCTTTCTCTGGTTCGGCGCGCCGTGGATGAAGGCCGCGAAAATAGCCAAGAAGCTCAACAAAGCCGCCCTGGCCGGGGTTAAATTCTCCCCGCTGCGGCTTAAGCCTGACAAAGACGTTTACGAGGGCAAGGACTGCGAGGGCGTGGCGGTAACTGTTACGAACCGCGCCGCCGTGCGCGCGCTGGACGTCTTCGTCAACGCGGCCTACTGGCTGCGCGAATACAACGGCAGGGATTTTACGCTGAAGCCGGAGGAGATCCGCAAGATGACCGGCTCGGGGGACCTTTACCGCCTGCTGGAGGCCGGCGCCGGGCCCGCGGCCATCATAGCCGCTTTCGAGAAAAGCAACGCCCCGTTCAGGGCCGACGCGGCCAAGTACCTGCTTTACAAGTAATCGGGGAATGTGTTAAATATATAAACATATGGCCAACAAAATATTAGTGGTGGACGACGACCCCGAAATTTCGAGCCTGGTCCAGTACACGCTGGAATCGCTCGGCCACCAGGTCAAGGTCTGCGACAACGGCCGCGAAGTGCTGGACGTGCTGCGCTCCTACAAGCCCGATTTGCTGGTGCTGGACGTGATGCTGCCCGGCATCGACGGCTACTCGCTGGCCTCCCAGATCTCCGAAGACGCCGAGCTTGGCAAGATGCCCATAGTGGTGCTTTCCGCGCTCGAGCCGTCGCGCACCATGTTCCAGCGTTTCTCGCAGGTGGCCGCTTTCCTCACCAAGCCGTTCAACACCGACGACCTGATGGAAGCCGTCAAGAACGCCCTGGCCAAAAAGTAACCAGCACTTACATTGAAAAATAGCGGGGAAGCCATCAAGCTTCCCCGCTATTTTTTCACATCCCGATAGCCGACAGGGGTATGCTTTCGCAGGGGCCTCACGAACCCCGAGCTTGCGTAGCGCGAGGGTTGGGTGGAGCGAAGCGACACCGCAGTGTGCGAGAGCGCGGCCACGGTGTGGCCGCGCGTACCCGGAGAAAGCATACCCCTGTCGGCTATTTCGCCCGGTTGGGGAGGTTCTCGGTGAGCTGGCGGGCGAAGAGGCCGGACTCGTAGGCGAGCGGCTTGTTCTTGATGCGCTCGGCCAGCCCCTTGGCCAGCTGCCCGAACATCCCGGCGGCGAAACTCTTGGGCGTCTTCACCTTCACCACGCTTTCCTCGAAAGACTGCTCGGCGCCCGTGACCGCGTCCCACACGCGGGCGGAACCTTTGACCGTGCGCCGGTTGTAGATGCCGGCCATGATCTCTCCAAAATCCGAAACGTCTCCGTAAACCAGCCGCCCGGCCTCCAGCCACTTGGCCAGTTCCGCGGGTTTGGTGGCGGGCAGCTGGCCGCCGTCGCTGAAACCGTGCCGGCGCAGCGTCTCGTCCCCCGCGGCCAGCGGTACCATGTTATAGCCTGCGGCCTTCAGGTTCTCGAAGACCAGCCCGCGCACCAGTTCCGGCCCGTCCACGCTGGTGGTGGCGTCGGTAAAAGGCAGCAGCGCGGTGCGCGCGCCAAACCACTGCTCGCCGCAGCCGGAGGCGGCGCCGGTGGCTGAAAATATTTCCAGGTCGCGGTAGATCTCGCCCCAGCGCACGGCCTTGGCGTCCTTATCCCCGGCGGCCGCCGCCTGCGCCAGGCGGTACTTCTCCCCCGCGGCGGTGTAATCCTTTTTAAGTTCCGCGGCCACGGCCAGCCCCAGCAGGTCGCGCCAGCCGCCGGCGGCGGCGCGGCGGGCCCATATCTCCCCGGCCTTGTCCCACTTGTCGTGTTGCGCCAGTTTCAGCGCTTCCTCGGACTCGGCGTCCTTCTTTACGGCGAAGACCGGGCGCAGCCGGTCCACGGGCCGGCCGGCGTACCTGCCCGCCAGGCGCGTCACCAGCGGCGAAAAGAGTTTGCTTTCGTTGTCCTCATACCACTCGTCTTGCGCCTTGGAATTATCAAAGCGGTCTTCCGCGAAGGCGAAAGTGTCGGCCCAGGAATCCAGCTCCGCCATGGCCGGCCAGGAATAAAGTTTCACCTCGGCGTAGATGGACGCGGAATAAACCCAGACCTTATTCTTCACCGTCTGGCGCTGCTTTTTCTTGTCGTAGTAAACGGCCGAGCGTTCCTCTTTGCGCGAGGAGACGGAGGGCGGCATCGCCCGGATCACCAGCAGGCCGGCCGGCGCCAGCCTGGCCGTGAACGGGTCGTCGGCGGCGCCCTTGTCCACGCGCCAGGCGCAGACGCTGGCCCCGGGCCGGCGCAGGGCCGCGGCAGCCCGCTTGGCCAGTTCCGCGGGCCTGAACTCCGAGTCCTGCTTGGCGCCCAGCGCTGTCGCCAGCGCCACTATGCCGGAAACTTCCGCCGGCGGGGCGGTAACCACCTTCAGATACATCGCCGACAGCGCAGGCCGCGCGGCGGCGGCCCCGGGCATGTCCGGCACATTGTACGGGACCCTTACGCAGTAAGTTCCGCCGCAGCCGGCCAGCAGCAGGCTCAAAGCAAGAAGGTACTTCCTCATTTTTCCACCACCGCTACGCTGCGCGTCCCTTTAAATTTCCCCGCCTCGGTCAACCCTTCCACATAAGCGTTATAACGCGTCTGCACCGGTTTGTTCTTCCCGAGCGAGGAAGGCGTTAACACCCCGTCCACAAAACCTTTATTTACCGGGAAAGCCGTTACCAGGTACGCGTGGCCCGCCGCCGGATCAAAAACGGAATAGACCAGCAGGTGGCTGTTCCCTCCGGAAACGGCCTTGAAAGGCGCGAAATCGGTGCGCAGTACCACCTTCCTGCCTCCGGGCAGAGACACTTCCTCGGTCAGCCGGCCGCGCCGCACCGGGACCGAAGCGTAAGCGCGCACGGCCGCGCCGCACCGGGGCAGTACCTGCGCCAACAGCGCCTCGGCGGCGGCATCGTCGCGCAGCGCTATCCCGCCCGCCAGGCAGGTAACATTATCCAGCAGCGTCCCTTCCGCCGCCGACGGCCCCACGCTGCCGCGCGGCAGGCCAAGGCCGTCCTCAATATCCGGCCGCACCCAGCGAGCCCGCTTGAACCCGAACTTGGTGGGCAGCAGGCTGAACAGGTAGCCGTAAGTATGTTCCATGCCGGCGTGGACTATTTTGCCGCGCGGCCGGGGCGCTTCTATGCGCGCGGCCAGAAACTCCAGTATGCCGGGGTGCACTATGGTGCCGCCGGCGAGCTCGTCGAAATTTATGCTCTCGCCCCAGAGCCGCCGGGCAGGGGAAGTGCGGTCGGAGTCGAGCTGGCGCAGGAGGCCCGGCAGTTCTTTTAGGAAGACCGGTTCCAGCGGTTCGCGCCGGTCAGCCAGCACGTCCAGTTCCCGGGCGGCGCCGGCCCAGGGGCAGTCCGCCGCGCTTTCCTGTTTCTGGGGGCAGTCCAGGGCGTAAAGCGGGACCACGGAACAGGAGATAGCGAAGGTCAAAAATAGTTTTTTCATATCGTTCCTCTTGGCGGCGCGCCGCGGCGCCGGCTGCGGAATAGTCTATTTAATTAAGAGGTAAAAAAAAAGCCGGCGCCCGCTGTTAACGGGCGCCGGCGGTATCGCCAAGGGTTGGCTTATTTGCCTTTCTTCTCGGTCTTCGCCGGGGTGGCGGCGGGAGCCGGGGTGGCGGCCGGGGCGGCGGTCTCGACGGCGGTGCCGGCGACCTGCTCGGTGGCGGCCGGGGCGGCCTCCTGCTTCTTGCAGGCAACGGCGAACGCCAGGGCGACGAGGGGCAGTACGAACAGTATGGTCTTCTTCATTTTACTTTTCTCCTATGTTTTCCCGCCGGCTTAAGCGCCGGCCAGGTATAATCTGTGAATCGAAAATAAAGGCGGACCTATTGGTCCGCCCCCTTTCCACCCTTAAAGGTTATAAAATTTAGCCCGCACACGCAAATCTCCGGACCAGTTCACAATTCATTATCTTCCGCCGGGGGCGTGTAAACCAGGCGCGCAACCCCGGGGCGCGGCCGCCGGTCCTTCACAAAGTACGCGCAGCCGCGCAGCCAGAGAGGCGCCGGCACGCGCGGGCTGGCGTAGCGGCGCGCGCGCCCCAGGCACGCCCGCGAGCAGCTTTCTGCCCACCGCTTTTCCCACGGGCAGAAACGCGTGACCGTGGCGTAACGGAAAGGGTAATGCCAGGAAAAAGGCAGGCCGTAAGGCGCCAGGCGTTTCATGGCCCCCGCGTCGTCCAGCTCGAAACCGGTCACGCGGTAGCGCGCCAGGAATTTTTTGGCGTATTCTTCCGGCATTATCTTAACGCGGTGCGCCAGGATGCGCCCGCAGCGCACCGGCGGCGCGCCGCGGCGCGCGCGCAGCGCCTCGAGCAGGCCAAGGTCGTTGGCTACCACCTCGGCACGCCCTCCGGGCGAAACGGCCTTCACCAGGGCCAGCGCCTTCTCCAGCGCCGCCTGCGTCAGCAGCCCGGTAGCCAGCACTATTTTCCCTTTGAAGGCACGGCGCAAAGCGGCCGCTTCCGCCGCCGCCGGCAGCAGCCCCGCGCAGAACTCGGAACCTATAACTACCGTCTCGCAGCCGCGCGGTATGGCGCGGACGTCTTCGGGACGGCAGGCCTCCAGCGCTAGCGCTTTTTCCATGCGTTCCTCGCGTGCCGGGACACGGTGAAATAAAGTTTCTCGCCCAGCCGCACGAATTCATCTTCGCCGGAGGCTTTGGCGTAAAGTTTATCGATGATCCTGGCGAACTTGAAAACCTCCAGTTCCTCGGAGAAATCATGCATGCGGATTATCTTCAGGTACTGGGCCCCGCTGCGCAAAAAACCGTGCACCGCGCTCATCTTCTGCGGGGCGTTGGCTTCCGGCATGCGCCAGCTGGCGCCGCCGGGGCCGCGGTACGGGAAGCGGCAGGTCTGGTCGCGGCGGGTAAGGTTCCACAGCCGGCAGGCCGGGTCTACGTTGGCGCAGCAGAAATCGGCGTGAAAGAAGACCTCGGTCTCCAGCCCGTAGGGATTTTTTATCAGCGGCGCGGCCTCGCCCGGAGTCAGCTGGAACGGCAGCACCACGCGGGAGGCGCCGAGTTCCCGGCAGCGTTTCATCGCGGGCAGGTTGAAGCAGAGCGCCAGGCTGCTGACGGTGAGCCGCGCCTTCAGTTTCAGCGCGCGCAGCTCTTCCAGCATGGGCAGTTCGCGCACTATGCAGCCGCCCAGGCCGTCGGCGTCCAGCTCCTGCGCCACGCTGAGCGTGCGGCGGGCGCGCGCGCCGAAAGACGGCTGGTTCACCAGCAGGGAGAAGCGGCGGCCCAGTTTGCGGGCCAGCTTTACGGCGGCCTTCAGTTCGTCCATCGTCTGGAAGGACTGGCTGGGGAACCTGTGATTGGGCACCGCGGCCAGCCCGCCGTAAAGCTCGTCGGCGCCCAGGCGCAGCATGGTCTCGGCTTCGGCGTAGGTCTTTACCCCGACAACGGTCTTCATTTTGCCGCCCCCAGGGGTTCGTTCACGAGGCGGTCTATCGCCTGGCTCAGGGGCGGACGCCCGGTCCTTACCCCGTAGGCCTGCCCTTTGAGCAGCAGCGCCGAAGGCAGGCGCGGGTGTTCCAGCTTGCGGACGCGGTTTTCGCAGGCCAGGCCGCAGGCCGCGGGCCAGTGTTTTTCCCACGGGCAGAACCGGGTGACGGAGAGATACCGGAAAGGATGATGGAAGGAGAATTTCAGCCCGAGCCCGGCGAAGCGCGGCAGCAGGGCCGGGTCGTCCAGGTCCACGCGCCGCACGCCGTGGTCTTTCAAAAACTTTGCCATGAAGGCCCGGGGCATGACCTTTACCCGGTGGCCCAACACCCGGCCCAGCGAAACCGCCACGCGGTCCGCGTAGCGCTTGCGCACGGTGTGCAGCAGCCCCAGGTCGTTCACTACTACTTCCAGCCGGCGGCGCGGGGAGGCGTGTTCCTTTATTATTTCCTCCACCGAGTCGAACGCCGCGTCGGTAAGCAGCGGCGTGACCAGCACCACCTTGCCGCTGAATCTCCCCAGCGCGGCGCTGAAATCCTCCGTGGAAGGCACCAGGTTCTGGCAGAACTCGTCCCCGAGATAAAGCGTTTTTACCCCGGTTAAGGCCCGGGGGCCGGCGGCGCGCAGGGCCGGGGCGCTGAGCAGCAGGGCTTTTTCCGGTTTCATCTGCCGGTCCTTGCGCCGTGGCGCGCCACGGAGAAGTAAAGTTTCTCTCCCAGTTTCCGGAACTCGGCGCGCGTGGCCCCGCGTTCCAGCAGGGCCAGCATTACGCGGGCCTCTTTGAGCACCTGCTTCTGGTCCTTAAAATCGGTCACGCGGATGATCTTCAGGTATTTTATCCCGGCGTGAAAGGCGTCGTAGACCTGGTCCAGCTTCTGCGGCACGTCGGCTTCCGGCATCCGGTGCGCCTCTCCCCCGCAGACGTACGGGAACCGGCAAACCTGAAAAGTCTTCGCCCAGCCGTCCAGCCGGCAGGCCGGGTCCATGTTGGGGCAGCAGAAGTCCGCGTGAAAGAAGATCTCGGTCTCCATCCGGAGGCGGTTATTTATCAGGCGGCCCGCTTCCGAAGGCAACAGGTGGAACGGAAAGATGACCCGTTTCACGCCGAGGTCCTTATAATAGTCCAGCGCGCGGGAGTTGAACACCAGCGACAGGCTGCTGATGATGAATTCGGCTTTAACCCCGTGCGCGCGCAGGTAATGCAGCAGCGGCAGTTCGCGGATTATCACCGGGACCCTGCAGGCTTTTAAAATGGCCTTAACGCGCGCGGCCACGGAGGGATAATCTTTTTCAAAGCAGGCTTCGTTAATGGCCAGGAGCGCGCGCTTGCCCTTTGCCCTGGCCATGCGGGCCACGCGGATGAACTCCTCGTCGCTGCGCAGGCACTGGTCCGCGTCGCGGTGGTTGGGCAGGCCGGGCACGCCGCAGTACACCTCGGCGGCGCCGTTGGCCAGCAGCCACCGGGCCTCTTCGAAAGATTTGGAGCCCGCCACTATCAGCATTTAAGCCGCCACAGGAATTCCAGGTTGCCTTTAGCGCCTTTTATGGGGGAATCTGTAAGGCCGAGTTCGTTCACGCCGGGCAGGGCCGTTTTCAGGAAGGCCCTCATGCCGTCCATCACGCCCAGCCGCGTGGCCTCGTCCTTTACTATGCCTTTGCGCAGGTCTCCGGGCTGCAGCTCGAACTGCGGCTTTACCAGCGCCACTATCTCCCCGCCGGGCGCCATGGCGGCGGCCACCGGGCCGAGTATGAGTTTAAGCGAAATAAAAGAGACGTCTATGGCGCAGAGGGAGGGTTTTTCCGGGAAGTGCTGCGGCTTGAGGAACCTCGCGTTGGTCTGCGGCAGGAAGACCACGCGCGGGTCGTTCTTTATACGCTCGTGGATCTGGCCTTCGCCCACGTCCACGGCGTACACCTTTACGGCGCCCTCCTGCAGCAAGCAGTCGGTAAACCCGCCGGTGGCCACGCCCACATCCAGGCAGACCCTGCCGGTAACGGCTATTTTAAAAAAATCCAGCGCGCCCTTGAGTTTGAGCCCGCCGCGGGACACGTACGGGCAGTCGTCCTTTACCAGCGCCAGTTCGTCGTCCGGCTTAACCGCCTGCCCGGCCTTGTCGGCGGGGCGCCCGTTAACGGTAACCAGCCCGGCCATGATGGAACGCAGAGCCTTCTCGCGGCTCTCAAAGAGCCCGCGCTCCACGCACGCGAGGTCCAGGCGCTGTTTCACTTATTTTTCCCTGTCCTCGTCCTCGAATTCTTCCAGTTTCAGTTTGCCCTCGGCGTCCTTCTTGAGGACCTCTATCTTGCGCTTCACTTCCTCGAGCTTCACCGAAAGTTCCTTGGAGATGGCCACGCCTTCCTCGAAGAGCGACAGGGATTCCTCTATGGGCGTCCCCTCGTCCTCGAGTTTGGCCACTATCTCTTCGAGCTTGCCGAGTTTTTCCTCGAAACCGCCCGCAGCTTTCTTTACCATAAACCCTCCTGTTGCGGCCCCGCGCCGTCCTTCTTGCCGGCGCGCGGTTTATCCGCCGCGGCCCCGCCGCCGCCCAGCACCTGCGCCTCGGCCCGCCCTTCGGCGAACTGCAGGCTCAGCCTGTCCCCGGGCGCCAGTCCCGCGGCCGTCTTCACGGCGCGGCCTTTGGCGTCCTTTACCACGGCGTAGCCTTTCTTTAAAGGGAACAGCGGGCTGAGGGCGTTGAGCTTGGCCGTCTGCAAATTCAGTTTCTCCCCGGCGCGGCGCGCTTTGTCGGCGGAAGCGGCGAACATGCCTTCTACCGCGTCGTCGAGGCGCCGCAAGGGGCGCTCGAGCAGCGCCAGCGGGTTGGTGAGCATGCGGCTGGCGGCCAGCCTGCGGAACTTGCCGTAAAGGTTCTCGTAGTAAATGCGCAGGCCCTGCAGCAGGCGCTTCTCCAGCCCGGCTATCTGCGCGGCCAGCTCCACCTTGCTTTTCACTACCAGCTCGGCCGCCGCGCTTGGCGTGGGCGCGCGCAGGTCCGCCACAAAATCCGCTATGGTAAAATCCGTCTCGTGCCCCACGCAGGAGATCACCGGTATTTTGGAGCCGGCTATGGCGCGGGCCACTATCTCCTCGTTGAACGCCCACAGGTCTTCCATGGAGCCGCCGCCGCGCCCCACCAGCATCACGTCGATGTCTGGAAAGCCCGCGTTAAGGTCCGCTATGGCTTCTGCTATTTCTTCTTTCGAGCCCGCGCCCTGCACCTTCACCGGGGCTATGATGATGTGCATATTGGCGTAGCGCCGCTTTAAAATGGAAAGGATATCGCGGATGGCCGCGCCCGTGGGAGAGGTGACCACGGCTATTTTCTGCGGCAGGGCCGGGATGGGCCGCTTGCGCGCCTGGTCGAACAGGCCTTGCGCCGCGAGTTTTTTCTTGAGCTGCTCGAAGGCCAGCTGCAGCGGGCCTACGCCGGCCGGCTCTATGGCCTTGGCCATCAGCTGGTATTTGCTTTGCTTGTCGTAGGTGGTGATGTTGCCGCGCACGCGCACCAGCAAACCGTTCTGCAGGTCGAACTTGAGCCCCTGCGCGAAGCCGCGGAACATCACGCCGGAAATATTGGAAGTGGCGTCCTTCAGGTCGAAATAGGTATGGCCCAGCGAAGAGACCTTGAGGCCGGAAATCTCCCCCTCCACCCACAGCTCGCGAAAACTGGTCTCGAGCAGGTACTTGATGCCCTGGCTCAGTTCGCTTACGGTATAGATCCTGGGCTCGGTCATTTCCCGTCCCGCAGGCGCTTGAGCCGCTTGGCTATCTCGGCCTCGAAGCCCTGGTCCGTAGGTTCGTAAAACTTCAGGGGCTGCGGCATGTATTCCTGCTTCACGTAATGCCCGTCGAAATCGTGCGGGTACTTGTAGCCTTTGCCGTGGCCCAGGGCGTCGCCGTCCTTCGAGGCGTCGCGCAGGTGCATGGGCACCGCGCGCTCCGCGCCGTTCTTCACCTCGGCCTGCGCCTTGTTCACGGCCATATAAGAAGCGTTGGACTTGGGCGAGCAGGCCACATAGATGGCCGCCTGCGCCAGCACTATCCGGGCCTCCGGCATGCCCAGCACCTCGGCGGACCGGAAGGCGCTCTGGGCCATCACCAGCGCCATGGGGTTGGCGTTGCCCACGTCCTCGCTGGCGCAGATAAGGATGCGCCGCGCCACAAAGCGCGGGTCCTCGCCGGCCTCCAGCATCTTGGCGAGCCAGTACACGGCCGCGTCCGGGTCCGAGCCGCGCATGGATTTTATGAAAGCGGAGATGTGGTCGTAATGCTCGTCGGAGCTGCGGTCGTAGCGGAGGCTCCTGCGCTGTATGGATTCCCGTGCCACGGCCTCGTCCACGCGGCGCAGCCCGTCGGGCCCGGGCTTGGTGGTGACTATGGCCAGCTCCAGCGCGTTAAGCAGGCGCCGCGCGTCCCCGGAGCAGTTATCCACCAGGTATTTTTTAGCGCCCGCGGTCACTTCGGGCTTCAGGTTAAGCAGGCCCTCCGGGTGGGTGACGGCCCGGTCAAAAATGGAGGAAAGATGCTCCGGCTTAAGCGGTTTGAATTCCACCACGATGAACCGGGAAAGCAGCGCCTGGTTGATGTAGAAGAACGGGTTCTCCGTGGTCATGCCGATGAGGATTATCTCCCCTTTTTCCACGGAGGGCAGCAGCACGTCCTGCTGGGTGCGGTTGAAATGGTGTATCTCGTCCAAAACCAGCAGCACACGCTGGCGCTGCGCCAGCCCGCCGCCCAGGCCGCGGGAATACTCTATGATCTTGCGCAGGTCCGGCACGCCGGCCATGACGGCGTTAAGGTCGAAAGTTTTGGCGTTGGCGCGGGAGGCGATATAGCGGGCGAGCGCCGTTTTGCCGCAGCCGGGCGGGCCGAAAAACACCGCGGATTTAAGATTGTCGGCCTCTATGGCGCGGCGCAGCAGCTTGCCCTCGCCCAGGATGTCTTCCTGGCCGGAGAATTCGGAAATATCTTTAGGGGCCAGGCGCGCCGCCAGGGGCTGGTAGGCGGGGCCGCCCTCCGCTTCCTGCCCGGCCGCCGGCCGTTCGTCGAACAGGGATTCCGGCATGCTATTTACCGTCCTCCAGCGTCTTCTCCAGGCTGGCCACCATCTCCTCTATCTTCTTGGAATCGGCCTCGCGGTTGGTTTCGGAGCGCTGGCGCAGGTTGTAAAGCTCCACGGCAAAATCGAAAGCGGCCAGGATGGCCAGTTTGGAGGAATCCACCACGTTGAGCTTTTCCTCTATTTTGGCGAGTTTCTCCTCCACCTGCCCCAGGATGGTCTCCAGTTCTATGGGCGTAAGCCCGTCCACGGCGGGGAACTTTATAAGCCGGCCGCGTACTTTAGCCTCAAAATCGTTATTGGACGCCATCGCTTTTTAATCCTCGTCCTCTTCAATGAACAGGCCGGGCTGCAGGTCGTGCACCTTCTCTATCCTGGCGCAGATGCGCTCCAGCCGGCGGCGGACCTTGGCCTTGAAATCGGCCAGCTCGCGCGCGGCGGAAGTATTGGCGGCGGCCTTGTTGCGGGCGGCGCCCAGCAGTTCCACCTGCTTGCGCAGCACTTCGTTCTCTTCCTTAAGGCGCCCTATAAGCGCCGAGGCGTCCGTCACCAGTTCCTCGAGGCGCTTTATGCGGTTGTGCATCAGGATAATTATACAGAATCTATAAATTTTATAGGAAATAAAAAGACCGTAGGGCCCAGAAGATAACGGGCCCTTGGACCTTTGTCCTTCGCGCCGAAAGAACCGATAATATAGCATCGGTCCATGGAGGTATTATGAACAAAGTCTCACTGCACTCACTTATAGCCGCCGCGCTGCTGCTCCCTTCGATAGCGGGCGCCGCGGGCAAATCCATTTACGGCGACGACGACCGCCTGGACTACTTCGAGGCGCCGCCCCAGATGCGCCAGCTGGCGGACTCCGTGGTCTCGCTCTGGCCCTCCAAGCAGGTCAAGGCCGTGGACGGCGGGTTCAGCCTGGCCACTATCGGCTTCGGCGCGGCCCTTAACCTCTGCCCCGGCGAGAAGTTCGCCGAACAGCCCATAGGCGCTTTCTGTTCCGGCACGCTGGTGGGCCCGGACCTTATCATGACCGCCGGCCACTGTATCACGGACGAAAAGTCCTGCGCCGACGCCCGCTTCGTCTTCGGCTTCAATATAGACCAGGCCGGCGGCAAAGCCCGCACCACGGTCCCCTCCAAGGACGTCTACACCTGCAAGAGCATCGTGAAGCGCGCCTTGGACAAGCAGCCCTCCGGCCTCTTCGGCACCGGCATCGCCATAATCGGCGCCCTGCTCAATAAGCAGGCCGGCCCCGACTTCGCCTTGATCCAGCTGGACCGCAAAGTGGAAGGCCGCAAGCCCCTCCCCGTTAACCGCGGCGAGGCGGCCAAGGGCGACAGGATCTTCGTGATAGGCCACCCTGTGGGCCTGCCGGTAAAAGTCGCCGGCAACGCCCGCGTGCGCGATACCTCCTTCAAGTCCTTCTTCCTCACCGATCTGGACACCTTCGGCGGCAACTCCGGCAGCGCGGTCTTCAACGCCGCCACCGGCAAAATAGAAGGCATCCTGGTGCGCGGCGCCCAGGACTTCACCGACACCCCCGCCGGCTGCAAGGTGCAGACCCGGGTGGGCCAGGGCGACGGCAAAGGCGAGGCCGTCACCAAGATCTCGGTGCTGAGCAAATACATCCCGGAGACCCGCGTAACCAAGTCCGCCCCCACCCTGATGGACATGCAGGTGGAGGCGCCCGGCGCCCCCTCCGAGGAGCTCGCCCGCAAGATCGGCTTCTGAGCCGCGGCGGCCGACAAAAAAAGAGAGTTAAGTGACATAAAGTGTTGGTTTTTAAGGGGCTTCCCCGTCGGGGAAGCCCCTTTACTTATACTTCTGCTAGTATAACCCACTGAAAAAGACTATGCCCGGCCTGCGACAAACACATGCAGAAATGGGGCCGAACTAAAGCTGGGAAAGTCCGCTGGTTTTGCAGGTTGTGCGCTAAGACCAGTGTCCAGAAGCGCCCAGATCTTCAGCGCCGTTGGCGTTTA
>JACRER010000078.1 GCA_016234365.1 Elusimicrobiota bacterium
AGGGTGGAATTAACAGCCGGATCAAGGAATTGCTGCACCGCCATCGCGGCATGAACTTGGAACACAAGAAAGCAATTGTGGCCTACTTCCTAAACAGCAGAAATAGGCCACAAAAACCAACACAAAAAGTCACTTAGCTCTTTTTATTTCAGATAAGGAGGTTCAGCCGCCGAACAGGCCCTTGACCTTCTCCAACAGCCCGCCCCAGAAGCCTTCCCCGGCGGCGCCGACCCTGGCGGAGCGGAACTTGAGTTCGCGGTTGGCTTTAAGCGCGGCGGCCAACTCGTCGGCCAGCAGGGCCAGGAACTCCGGTCCAAGCCGTTTGCGGCGCTCGGACAGGATGCCCGGGTTGATCAGGTCTTCCAGCGCAAAATATTCCTGCCCGCAGAAAGCCTGGATATACGGGCTCTCCATGAATTCCGCCACGGCGTCCTCGTCGGAGAGGTTCTTGAGCTGTTTCACCACCAGCAGGCCGCAGACCAGGCGGGAATCCTTGGCGGGGCGGCCGTAGCCGGCCACAAAATACTTGCCGTACTCGGCGTCCAGCTTTTCCCAGGGCAGGGCCTCGGCCAGCTTCAGCCAGCGGTTGCCGTCGGCGAGCTTTGCGCCAAGGTGGAACAACTTGCCGAACAGGGTAGGGTTGAATTTTTCGGAACGGTACATTTTACTTCTCCGGTTTGAAGCACTTACGGCAGCGGGCTTCGTACTTGTCGCCGGCGCCCACCACTATGCGCTTGCCGGAGTCCGTCAGGCGCTGGCTGAAATGCGCCGGGTTGCCGCAGACCATGCAGATGGCCAAGTTCTTGGTGACGAACTCCGCCACCGCCATGAGCTTGGCCATATTGTCGAAGGCCTCGCCGCGGTAATCCTGGTCGAGCCCCGCCACTATGACGCGGCGGCCGGAATCGGCCAGCTTCTGCGCCACGCCCACTATCTCGGGGCCGAAGAAATGAGCCTCGTCTATGCCTACCACCTGGGTCTCGGGGCTGACTTCCTTGAGGATCTCCTTGGCGGCCTTTACCGGCCTGGCGGCCAGGGTGGACTTATCGTGCGACACCAGGTGCTCCTTGGCATAGCGCACGTCGAGATGCGAATTGAACACCTGCACCTTCTGCTTGGCGATATTGGCCAGTTTCAGGCGGCGGATGAGTTCCTGCGTCTTGCCGGAGAACATGCTGCCGCAGACCACTTCTATCCAGCCGGAAGAGGCGGTTACGTTGAATATCATTTCTTCCCCCACTTAGCCGAAAAATACTCCCAGGTGCGCCGCAGGCCGGTAGGGAAATCCACCAGCGTGCGGTAACCCAGCTCGCGGCGGGCCCGCGTGATGTCGGAATAGGTTTTGCGGATATCGCCCTGGCGCTTGGGCGAGAAGACCTTGGCGGCTTTCCGGCCGGTGATCTTCTCCAGTTCCCGCACGATGTCGAGCAGGGAGATGTTGGTGCCGGTGGCCACGTTAATAGTGAGGCCTGAAACGCGCGCAGGCGCGAGCGCCGCGCGGATATTGCCATCCACCACGTTGGCCACGTAGGTGAAGTCGCGGGACTGTTTGCCGTCCCAATGGATCTCCAGGGGTTCGCCCTTGAGCATCAGTTCCATGAAGCGCGGGATAACGGCGGAATACACGGACTCCGGGTTCTGGCGCGGGCCGAAGACGTTGAAGTAGCGCAAGGCCACGGTTTCAAGCCCGTAAGTCCTGGCGTAGACGTGGCAATAATGCTCGCCCGCCAGTTTGCTCACGGCGTAAGGCGAGATGGGGGCGGTGGGCAGCGTTTCCTTCTGCGGGAAGATGGGGCACTCGCCGTAGGCGGAGCTGGTAGCGGCGTAGACAAAGCGTTTCACGCCGGCGGCCTTGGCGGCCATCAGGGCGTTAAGGGTGCCGGTGGCGTTATTGTCGTGCGCGGCCAGCGGGTTATCCACGGACTTAGGCACGGAGCGGAAGGCCGCCTGGTGCGACACGTAAGTGACGCCCTTCATGGCCTTGGCGCAATCTTTAGGGTTGCGCAGGTCGCCCTTCACCAGCTCGAACTTACCCTTGAACGGCGCCAAGTTGTCCATACTGCCGGTGGAAAAATTGTCGAACACGCGAACGCGCTTGCCGCGCCGCAGCAGTTCCTCCACGATATTGGAGCCGATGAAGCCCGCGCCGCCAGTTACCAGCCAAAGAGGTTTTTTCATATATGTCCTTTGTGAATAAAGTTTATCATTTTAGAAATCCGGTTTGAACCCCGGGGCCGCGGCGCCGGGGACGGCGTTGTAGGGACAGGCTTCCTGGCAGGCGTCGCAGCCGTAAGCCCGGCCGCCGGCCCTAGCGGCGAGTTCTCCCGGCATTTTTTCCTTGGCCTGCGTGGTCCAGTAGGAAAGGCAAAGCCCGGCGGAAAGCCGCCCCCCCTTGAGCGCGCCGGTGGGGCAGGCCCGCTCGCACAGCGAACAGCCGCCGCAGCCGCCCAGGGCTGGCTGGTCCGGTTCCAGGTCCAGGTTCAGCGCTATGCCGCCTATAAAGAAGTAGCTGCCCAGCTTTTCGGAAACGGCCAAAGTGTTCTTGCCGCGAAAGCCCAGCCCCGCCAGGCGCGCCAGTTCTTTCTCCAGCACCGGCGAGGTGTCGCAAAATAACTTACCCTCGGCCAGGGGGAACTCCGCGCGGATAGCGCCGAATATCCCGGCCAGCGCGCCTTTAACTACGAGGTGATAATCCGGGCACAGCGCGTAGCGGGAGATCCTGGCGCCCGGCCGGAGCAGTTCCGGCTGGTACTCGCGCCTGCCGGTGCGGGCCAGGAAAGCGGCCGGGTCCCCGGCGGCGGCCAGCGCGGCTTGGTAGTCCATCTCCGGAGTCCAGTACCTGAACGCGCAGACCAGCACGGAGCGCGCGCCGGCGTACCAGTTGGAAACGTTCTTTCTTTTTTGGGGGTCGCGGTTGAGGTAGGCCAGGCCCCCGGGCTGCCCGGCGGAAGCTTCCAGGAATCTGCCGTACTCGGGGTTATCCCCGGCGCGGACTATGCCGGCTTCGCTGGCGCCTGCGGCCAGGGCCAGCGCTTTAACCCGGCCCGCGCTCATCAGCTGCGGGCCTGGCTGGAATATTCCCAGGCGGCGTAGCGCAGCCAGAAAAGGCGGAAGAACTCCTGCAGGAATTCTTCGCGCGACACGCCCGAGCCCTTTATGGCCTTTACGCTTACGGCGGTGGGCAGCGTAACGTGATTGTTAAGGTTAATGCCCATGCCGAGCAGCAGCCAGTTGGGAGCTTTATTGATGGAGGCCGACTCGGTGAGGATGCCGGCGAGCTTGAGCCATTTCTTCTTGCGCGGGTGGAAAGCGTACACGTCGTTGGGCTTCTTGATGCGCGTCTTGATGCCGTAGAGCGCGGTGACGGTCTCGGCCACGGCCTCGCCGCAGAGCACGCTGAGGTCCGGCAGGAACTTAAGGTCCGTCTGCGGCGTAAGCAGCAGCGTCATGTAGAGCCCGCCCTGGGAGGATTCCCACTCGCGCCCCAGGCGCCCTTTGCCAGCGGTCTGCGTGTTGGCCAGCACCAGCGTTTTCTGCGCGGTGCCCTCCAGCGCCAGCTCTCGCGCCACGGCCTGGGTGGAATCGACTTCGTCCAGGCAGACTATCTTGGCCACACCCGGCAGGGTATCTAAGTGGATGCTGCAATCGCATGCATTGGTCATTTGGTCCTCGCTTCGAAAGAGATATCCAGCGGCCGCGCGCCGCTGGTGATGGAACCCACCGAAATGCGGTCGGCCCCCAGCCTTGAATACCTGGCGGCCATCTTAAGGTCCACGCCGCCGGAAATCTCTATCCCGGGGCGCTTGCCTTTGTAAGAGCGTATCAGGGCTATGGCCGTTTTCATGGCGGCGTAGTCCATATTATCCAGCATTATCACGTCCGCGCCCAGCGGCAGAAAAGCCTTCAACTGCGCCAGGCTCTGCACTTCCAGCTCTATCTTGAGGCCGGGCTTGGCCCGCCGCATGGCCTTTATGCGGGCGCCCAGAACTTCGGCCTTGCCGCCGGCAAAGGCCACGTGGTTATCCTTTATCATGGCCATGTCGTAAAGGCCCAGGCGATGGTTGCGGGCGCCGCCGCAGCGCACGGCGTACTTCTCCACCATGCGCAGGCCGGGCAGGGTTTTGCGGGTGTCGTAAATTTTGGTGCGGGGATTTTTGAGGACCGAGGCGAAGAGGGCGGCCTTGGTGGCCACGCCGCTCATATGCTGCAAAAAGTTGAGGGCGGTGCGTTCGGCGGTAAGGATGGAGGCCGGGCCTTCAATCTTCATCAGCACGTCGCCTTTCTTTATGCGGGCGCCGTCTTTTTTTACCAGCTTAACCCTGGCCCGGGGGGCCGCCAGCGCGAACACCCGCCTGGCCACTTCCAGGCCGCAGACCACGCCCGCGTCCTTGGCGCGCATTTCCCCGTAGAACCGTGTGCCGAGAGGCACAAAGAACCGGGTAGTAACGTCCCCGTTGCCTATATCTTCCTTCAATGCCGCCTTAATAACAGCGTCAAATTGCCGCATAAGTGGATTTTACCATTTAGGAGAGGGTTACTTTTTAGCGCGGCGGCCGGTTTTTATCTTTACGCCGGTCATTTCGCGCAGTTCGTAGAGGCGGTCGCGCAGTTCTACGGCGAGTTCGAAGTTGAGGTTGTCGGCGGCTTCCTTCATGCGGCGCTCTATTTCCTGCGCCATGGCCTTAACGCCGGACTTGGGGAAGTTCCTGGGCAAGGGTTCCGCCACGTTCAGGCCCTGCCGCTTGGCCTGGGTGCGCAGCTCCTCGAACTCCACGAATTTTTTCACGATGCTGGCCGGTTTTATGTTGTGCGCCTTGTTATAAGCCACCTGCTTTGTGCGGCGGCGCGTCATCTCCGCCATGGCCCGCTCCATGGAACCCGTAATGCGGTCCGCGAAAAGTATCACTTCGCCGCACAGGTTGCGCGCGGCGCGGCCGGAGATCTGGATGAGCGTGGTTTCGCTGCGCAGAAAGCCCTCGTTGTCGGCGTTGAGGATGGCCACCAGCGTGACCTCGGGAATGTCCAGGCCCTCGCGCAGCAGGTTAATCCCCACCAGCGCGTCGAACTCGCCTTTACGGAAAGCGCCCAGGATATCCAGCCGCTCCAGCGTGTCCATGTCCGAGTGCATATACTTTGCCCGCAGGCCTTTCTCGCCCAGGTAGGCGGCCAGGTCTTCGGCGGTTTTTTTAGTAAGCGTCAGCACCAGCGTGCGCTCTTTTTTGGCGGCGCGCTTTTCTATCTCCGCGGTTAAAGCCTTTATCTGCCCGGTCACCGGCAATATCTTCACTTCCGGGTCCACCAGGCCGGTGGGGCGGATGATCTGCTCTACGATATCGGCCTTGCCGCAGCTCTTAAGTTCGTAGGGGCCGGGCGTGGCCGAAACGAAAATGGTGGACGGGCGTATTGCCTCGAACTCGTCGAACTTCAGGGGCCGGTTGTCCAGCGCCGACGGCAGCCGGAAGCCGAAATCCACCAGCGTCTGCTTGCGCGCGCGGTCGCCCTCGTACATGCCGCGGATCTGCGGCACCGTAACGTGGGACTCGTCGATGAACAGCAGGAAATCGTCCTTGAAGTAATCTAACAGGCAGTCCGGCCGGCTGCCGGCCGGACGGTCGGCCAGGTGGCGGGCGTAGTTCTCCACCCCGGCGCAGTAGCCGGTCTGGCGGATCATCTCCAGGTCGTAGCGCACTCGCTGGCCCAGGCGCTCGGCCTCCAGCAGCTTGCCCGCGCCCTTCAGCGCGGCCAGGCGCGGCGCCAGTTCGGCCTCTATGGCCGCGGCGGCTTTCTCTATTTCGGCGCCGGTCGAAACGAAGTGCGTGGCCGGGAACACCCAGATCTCGCCCAGCTCGCGGATGGCGTCGCCGGTGAGCGGGTCTATTTCCTTTATGGACTCCACGGCTTCGTCCAACTGCACGCGCCAGGCGGTCTCGGAGTCGGCCGGGAAAATATCCAGGTGGCCGCCGCGCAGGCGGAAGCGCCCGCGCGTGAACTCCACTTCGTTGCGTTCGTAGTTTATCTTTACCAGCTGGCGCGTCAGTTCCTTGCGGTCCAGCTTCCGGCCTTTTTTTATGGTCAGGCACATCTCCGAAAAATTCTCGGGCGAGCCGATGTTATAGATGGAAGACACCGACGCCACTACCAGCGTGTCGCGGCGGCTCAAAATGGACGTGGTGGCTTTAAGGCGCAGCTTGTCTATGTGGTCGTTAATGGAAGAATCTTTTTCTATATAGGTGTCGGTGGCGGGGATGTACGCCTCCGGCTGGTAATAATCGTAATAGGAAACGAAGTATTCCACCGCGTTGTCGGGGAAGAAGGTTTTGAACTCGGAGTAGAGCTGTGCCGCCAGCACCTTATTGGGGGAGATCACCAGCGCCGGGCGCTGGAGTTTTTCCACCAGGGCCGCCACGGTGAACGTTTTGCCGCTGCCGGTAACGCCCAGCAGCGTCTGGTTGGCCTTGCCGGCCTTTATGCCCGCGGCCAAAGCTTCCAACGCCGCCGGCTGGTCGCCGGACGGCCTGAACGGGGCTACCAGTTTAAAGCGGCCTTCCATAATAAGATTCTACCAATTTGAAAATGATAGAATTGGGCTTGGATGAGCGAAAAAGTGCATATCACCGTGGCCAAGAGCGCCGGGTTCTGCCCCGGAGTCAAGAACGCCATAGATAAAGTGCTGGAGCTGGCCAAGCACAGCAAAAAGCCCATCTACACGCTGGGCCCGCTAATCCACAACAAGCAGGTCATAGAAACGCTCAAAGAAAAGAACATCCATTCCGTAAACGCCCCTTCCGACATAAAAGAACAGCACGCCATCCTGGTGATCCGCGCGCACGGCATCCCGCCCGGGGAAGAAGCCGCCATCCGCGCGCTGGACCTGGAAGTGGTGGACGCCACCTGCCCGCTGGTAAAGCACGTGCAGGAGAACATCCGCGAGCACGCGCGCAAAGGCTACACCACCATCATCGTGGGCGACCGCGACCACGCCGAAGTGGTGGGCCTGATGGGCTACGCCGAGGGCCGCGTGCACGTGGTGGACGGCCCGGAAGAAGTAAAAAAACTTTCCCGCCTGGACAAGGCCAACATAGTAGCCCAGACCACCCAGGAAGGCGACGTCTTTTTAGCCGCGGCCGCGGCGGCCCGCGAAGTGGCCGGCGAGCTGGCCGTTTCCAACACCATCTGCAATCCCACCAAGCAGCGCCAGAAAGAGACCGTGGAGTTCTCCAAAGACTCCGACCTGGTCATAGTAGTGGGCGGCAAGAACTCCGCCAACACGGCCCGGCTTTTCCAGATCTGCGAGCGGCTGGCTAAAAAGGCCGTCCACATAGAGAAGGAAGACGAGCTGAAGCCGGAACATTTCAAGAACGCCCGCAAAATTTTCATCACCGCCGGCGCGTCCACGCCGTCCTGGATGATAGAGAAAGTGCTGGAAAAAGCCCGCGAGCTGGCCGGCGAGACCGAAAGCCCGCTATTGGACAAGCTGGCCTTCGGCTGGAAACTGCTGGTTACCGGCTCCCTCTACACCGCGCTGGCGGCGGTAGCGCTTACCTACGTCTGCATGAAGCTGGAAGGCGCGCCCATCTCCAAAAAATTCCTGCTGATGGCCGGCCTGTTCGCTTTCAGCCTGCACATGGCCAACCGCGCCGTGGAAAAAGGCGCCGCGGCGCCGGACCGCGCGCGCAAGCTGCTGTTCGTAAAATACCGCGCCCAGTCGCGGCTGGCGGCGCTTATCTGCGGCGCGCTGGCCATCTTCCTTTCGGCGGCGCTGGGCTGGAAGATCTTCCTTACGGCGGCGTTCTTCTGGTTCGTGGGCATGCTGTACCCTTTCAAACTGCCGCTGGGAGAGAAGTTCGGCAATTTCCCGGCCTCCAAGGACATCCTGACGGCGCTGGGCTGGGCGTTCATGTGCGCCTATGCCCCGGGCCTCTGGCACGGCGGGGCCATGCACAACTCCACGCAGCTGGCGGTGTTCTTCGCCTTCCTGCTGGTGTTCACGCGATCGGTGCTGTTCGGTATCAGCCACGCGCACAGCGATATGATAGTGGGCAAGGAAAATTTCTACAAGGCGGCCGGGCAGCCGCTCACTTATTTCACGCTGTTCGCTATTTTCGTGCTGCTGTCGGCCATCCTGCTTTCGCTCAAGGACGCGGGCTGGCGCCCTGACCTGGCGGCCTCGCTGCTGACCGGCATGCTGTATTACCTGGCGCTGATGCTGTTCTTCTACTTCAGCCGCATTCCGGAACGCATCACCGCCGAAACCTTGATAGACACCCAATTCCTCATCCTCGCCGCCCTCGCCTGGAAACCCTAAAAATAGGGACAGCGCCCTATTTAAGCGACATGCCCAATCGCAAATTGCGCTTAAATTACAAGCGCTATTCATGAACTGTGAGCAATAATAAATAGGGCGCTGTCCCTATTTTATTCTAATTCTTTTTGCAGGGTGCGGCGGGCGCGGAAGAGGCGGGTTTTGAAGGCTGGCACGGAAATTTTCAGGACTTTGGCGGCCTCTTCCATGCTCAGGCCCTGGATGTCCGCCAGCGTAACCGCCAACCGGTAATCCACGGAAAGTTTTGCCAGCCCCTTGGCCACGCTCTCGGAAAGTTCCCGGCGGGCCACCTCGTCCACGTGGGCCACGTCCGCCAGCTCCCGCACATCCTCCAGGCTCACCAGCTTCTCGGCCTTCTTCTTGCGGAACTTCATCCAGCAGTTGTTGGCGGCAATGCGGTACAGCCACGTGCCGAAGGCGGAGTTGCCCTTGAATTTGTTGATATTTTTAAACGCGGAGATGAAGGTCTCCTGGTAAACGTCGTCCGCCTCGGATTTAAGGCCCAGACAGACGTGGTTGGCAAGATTATAGATCTTGTCCTGGTATTTTGCTACCAATTCGCCAAAGCTGGCGGCGTCCCCGGCCTTGGCCTTTTCCACCAGTTCCTCATCGTTTTTATCCATACCGCTTATTATAAAAAATTGTAGAATAGATTCCGCAACAATTACCGCGCAGTTAGCTCAGCGGTAGAGCGCCTCTCTTACACAGAGGATGTCACAGGTTCAAATCCTGTACTGCGCACCACTTTCACTCACACCAGCCGCCGGGGGACCAAAATGTCTGACGAAAAACGCGACGACCTTCCGCTCGAGGAGATGCGCACCGAGGACGAAGTCGAACTTATCGACGAGCCCAGGGAGAAACCGCATGTGGCCGGCGCGGCCGTAGAAGACATCGAACTCACCTGGTACCGCACCGTCTACCAGGGCGACAGCATGAACCAGCTCACGCTGCGCGCGGTCATCATGGGCGCGTTCCTGGGCGGCTTCATGTCGCTGTCCAACCTCTACATCGGCCTTAAGACCGGCTGGGGTTTGGGCGTGGCCATCACCGCCTGCATCCTCTCCTTCTCCATCTGGAAAACCCTGCGCCTTACGCTGCCGTTCCTCTTCAAAACGGATATGACCATTTTGGAGAACAACTGCATGCAGTCCACGGCCAGCTCGGCCGGCTACTCCACCGGCGGCACCATGGTGTCCGCCATCTCGGCGTACCTCATAATCACCGGCACGCACATGTCCTGGGTGGTGCTCAGCCTGTGGACCATGTTCCTGGCGGCGCTCGGCGTGTTCATAGCGATCCCCATGAAGCGCCAGATGATAAATATCGAACAGCTCAAATTCCCCAGCGGCATCGCCGCCGCGGAAACGCTGAAGAGCCTGCACGCCCAGGGCCAAGAAGCCTCGGACAAGGCCCGCGCCATGGGCGTGGCCGGCCTCTTCGGCGCCGCTATCTCGCTGCTGCGTGACAAGGGCATTTCTTTCAAATTCAAGGAGCTGTTCAGCTTCAAACTGTCGCTGCCCGGTTCGGTGCCGTTCAACGGCACGCTCAAGGGTTTTCCGCTGGAGAAATGGACCTTCTCTTTCGAGGTGAGCGCGCTGATGATAGCCGCCGGCGCCATCATAGGCTGGAAGATCTCGTGGTCGCTGCTGCTTGGCTCCATCATCAATTACGGCGTGCTGGCCCCGTGGGTGGCCGGCATGGGCGCCATAGACACTACCAAACTGGGCTACCGCGCCATAGTGCAGTGGAGCACCTGGGCCGGCGCGTCCATCATGGTAACCTCGGGCCTCTTCATGTTCGCCCTGCAGTGGAAGACCGTGCTGCGCGCCTTTGGCGGCGTCACCAACATCTTCCACAAGCGCCCCGACACCGCGGCGGACCCGCTGGCCCACATCGAAGTCCCCTCCTCCTGGTTCGTCACCGGAGCCTCGTTCGCGGGCCTGGGCTGCATCATGGTGCTGCACTACGCCTTCCAGACCAGCTGGTGGATGGGCCTGGTGGCCGTAGTCCTTACGTTCTTCCTGGCCATGGTGGCCGCGCGCGCTACCGGCGAATCCGACATAACCCCGATAGGCGCCATGGGCAAGATCACGCAACTCACCTTCGGCATGCTGGCGCCGTCCAACATGACCACCAACCTCATGACCGCTTCTGTCACGGCGGGCGCCGCGGGCGCCACCGCAGACCTGCTTACCGACCTTAAGAGCGGCTACCTGCTGGGAGCCAACCCGCGCCAGCAGTTCCTGGCGCAGTTCTTCGGCATCTTCGCGGGCACGCTTGTGGTGGTGCCGGCTTTCTACATCCTGGTCCCCAACGCCTCGGCGCTGGGCTCGGACCAGTGGCCGGCCCCGTCGGCGCAGGTCTGGGCCGCGGTGGCGCGCCTGCTGTCCAACGGCATCCACTCGCTGCACCCGGCCGCCCTGGCTGGCCTTAAGGTGGGCGCCCTGGTAGGCCTCCTGATCCCGATGCTGGAGCTGGCCTTCCCTAAGCACCGCAAGTATATCCCCTCCGCCATGGGCATCGGCCTTTCCATGGTGATCCCGTTCTGGAACTCTCTGTCCATGTTCATAGGCGGCCTGATAGCGCTGGTGCTGGAGCGCACGCACAAAGCGGCCGCCGAGAAGTACATAGTCCCGGTCAGCTCCGGCATCATAGCCGGCGAGTCCCTGATGGGCGTGGCTATAGCGCTGTCCGACGCGCGCGGCATGTTCACCGCCTTCCTCGCCCCGCTCCGGGCGATGCTGAAGTTCTGAACTCGGCCTGAAAAAGAAAAAGGCCCGGGAGACCGGGCCTTTTCTTTTGCCGCGCGCCGTTCTATTTGACCAGGCCCGCCACCAGCTTGAGCATCGCCGGGCTGAAGGTAATGGTCAAGTGGTTCTCGTTGACTATCAGCTTGTTTACGGGCGTCTTGCGGGCCGGGTGGGTAAGGTCGGCGGTATGAGCCGCGCTCTCCACGAACACCAGCCCGTCGGAAGGGCCGTCGCTCTCCGTCTGCGGCACGTTCTCTATCTTGTTGTTGTTGCCGGCTATCACCGTAACGGCTATATCCGCCGGCACCGGGTAGGACCTGAAGGTGTTGATGAAGTTGCCGCCGCGCGCCACGGCGTCGTCTATGCCCAGCGAGTGGCTCACAAAGCCGTACCCGCCGTGCAGCGTGGTGTAGGAATCGGGCGAGGTGGGCTTTACCGGGTATTTGCCGGTCCAGTTGTAAAGCACCTGCTGCTGCATGGGGAAGTTGTCGCTGTAGATGCTGAACTCCAGCGTATCCTGCCAGACCCCGTAGGCCAGCACCTTGTCCCAGCTCATGGGGGCGTTGGCCGCCAGTTCGTCCTTCATGAAGTAATAGTTGAACTCCGGGTGGCGGAAGGCGAAGTCCTGCCCGCGGTGGGGCGCCGCCAGCGTCACCAGGTTGGCCACGTCGCCGCGGTATGGCGTCCAGGCGCCGTTAAGCCGGAAATTAGAAACGTAGACGCGGGCCACCAGCCCGCCGGCGCTGTGGCCTATCAGCGTAACCTTCTGTTCGCCGGTGGCCTGCCGGGCCAGCTCTATGGCGTCGGCCAGGTACTGCGCCTCGTAGAAAAGGTTGCCGTGCTTGTGAGGGAAAGTTACCGCGAACACCCTGTGCCCGGCGGCTTCCAGCGTCTGCAGCAGGCCGGGCTTGGAGGCGTCGCCCAGCAAAATGGCTGGCGTGGCCCAGGCGCGGTTGGCGTTATCCGAAGCGCCGTGCACCAGGATCACCACTTTGCCTTTGTTGGTGCGCCACTTGGGGCCGTAATGCAGCAGGAAGGTGGACGTGGGCGGCAGGTTGGAGCCGAAGGCGGAAATTATTTCAGGGGTCTCGTGGCGCGACTTGTTAAGCGCGCTCTCCGTGGCGAAGGGCCGCGCGGCGTCCTGCCAGCATTCTATGCGCTCCCAGTACTTGGACTGGATGGCCCGCACCAGGGCCAGGCCGGCAGGGGCCTTTGTCTTTTCCCTGGCCGGCACAGGCACCGGGGCCGCCGCGGCTGCCGGGGCCGCCGAGGAAAGCTGGGTAAAAGCGCCGTCGGAGCCGGCCTCAGTCTTTAAAGTAGTTACGTTCAGTATTAAAAGTATAAAAGCGAGAAGCTTCACAGTGTCCTCCACGTGAAGAATAGTTTACAAGGTTTAAGTCCCTCCCTCAAGAGGCGAAAGACCTAGTAATGCCCGGGCCCTGCGGCCTTAAGTACCGCAGAACCCGGGGACCGACGGCCTTAGTAAATGAACGTCATGCAGGCCATCGAATAACCGCCGCCGGAAGCGCACAGCACCACGCGGTCCCCGCGCTTCACTTTGCCCTGCGCGGCCATGTCGTGGAACGCCATGGGCACGCAGGCGGAACCCGTGTAGCCCCACTTTTCCATGATGGTGTGGGTCTTCTCCATGGGCAGGCCGAACTTCTCCATCACTTCCACTATGGTAGGCTTGCGGATCTGCGTGAAGACGTAAGCCTGGGCGTCCTGCGGTTTCAGGCCCAGCTTGGCCATGGTACCCTCTATAAGCGGGGGCCACTCTTCGGTGTTGAGCGAAGCCGGGAATTTCTTGGGGACCTTCACCTTGTGGCTGCGGTCGGCCAGCACTTCGGCGTCCACAGGGCGGGCGGTACCGCCGCCGTAGATGCCCATAAAGTCCCAGAAGGAACCGTCGGACTTCAGCGTGGAGGCCGTTTGGCCCTGCTCGGGGGCGTAGCCCAGCACGAACGCGCCGGCGCCGTCGCCGAACAGCGTGGAAGTCCACATATCGTCCGGGTCCAGGTGCTTGCTCATGGCGTAGGTGCCTACCACCAGGGCGTGCTTATAATCTTTGCCATCCAGGTACTTGGTGGCCATGTCCACGGCGGTCACAAAGCCGGCGCAGGCGCAGTTCACGTCGAAAGCGCCCTTGCTCTTTATGCCCAGTTCGTGGCCCACCTGCGCGGCGGTCGCGGGCGAAAGCTGCGACGGCGTGTCGGTGGAGATGATCAGCAGGTCTATATCCTCGGCCTTCAGGCCGGCGTTAGCCAGGGCCTCGCGGCCGGCGTGGATGGCCAGCGTGGCGGAAGACTCTTCCTTGGAGGAATAGTAGCGCGCGCCGTGGCCTATGCGGTCCATCACCTTCTTCAACTGCTCGTCCTTGAACTTGTCGAAGAAGTACTGGTTGGTTATCAGGTTCTTGGGGAGGTACATCCCCGTACCGATTATCTTGAACATATCATTGTCTCCTCACCTTTTTATTTTATGCCCTCAAAAACGGCCTTAAGCAGTTCGTCCTCGCTCATGCCGCGGAAACCGCCCCACAGCACGCGCTTCATGCCCAGCATGTGGCCTATGCCCATCAGGCCCAGCGCCAGCAGGGCGTTATCGTCCACGCTGAACTCTCCGGGCTTGCGCGCCTTGCGGATCTGCTCGGCGTAGCCGCGCAGGATGTAACCGTAATACGCGTCGGCCAGCTTCTGGTCCGTGAACTCGGCCTCGCGCATGATGCGGTAGCCGTACGGGTGCTCGCGGATAAAGTCGAACAGCGCGCGGAAAGCCAGCGCCTCGGTCTCGGCGCGGCTGCCGGACCCGGCGGAGTAAGCCGCGGCTTTTTTAACCAGGCAGTCGCGCATGCGCATTACCACCTGCTCCAGCGCGTCCTGCTTGGAATCGAAGAACAGGTAGAACGTGCCGGCCGCGAAGCCGGCTTTCTTGGCTATTTCGGAAACGCGGGCGCCGTTGTAGCCGCACCGCCCGAAGACCTCTTCGGCGGCGGTGAGCATGGCGCCCCTGGTATCGCCGGGGAGGGGCCTGGCCTGCGAAGGCCCGGTCAGCGCCGGCTGCCACCACGGGAAGGTTTTGCGGCTGATGCCGCGCACGCACAGCGCCGCGGCGGCCTCAAAAGCCGCGGCCGGCACTTTGCCCCGCTCCCAGATAAGGAATTTAACGGCGTAGAAATACAGCGCGCCCAGCAGCGACCAGGCGTGCGCCGCGGCGCGGGGCCCCTTGGCAAAGCGCCCCAGGCGGCCGGCCATCACCTCGGCCAGCGGCCCGTAGAAATCGCGGGCCAGGGCTTCGTTGGAAGCCTCCGCCTCGCGCATCGCCTTGAACCCGTCTATGCGGGCCCCTACCACGCCGAAGAAAGCCGCGGCAATGCCGGCGGCCTCCGCCTCGGCGGTAGCGGCCTGCGGCAGTTCGGATACGGCCCTTATAAGGTCGTCGCGCAGTTCGCGCATCAGCGCGGCTATTATCTCGTCCTTGGAAGCGAAATACCTGTAAAAACCGCCCACGGCGAGCCCCGCCGCGGAGCAGATGTCGGCCACCCCCGAGGCGGCGCAGCCCTTGCGGGCGAACACCGCCCCGGACGCCTCTATAAGGCGCTCGCGGGTCTTAAGACCTTTGGGGGTAGCCGGCGCAGCCATTTATATTACCAGGCCGCCGTCCACCGAGATCACCTGGCCGGTCACGAAGGAAGCTTCGTCGTTGGACAGGAAGTAGTAGGCGTTGGCGATGTCTTCCGGCTTGCCCAACCGCTTGAGCGGGGTCTTCTCGCTGATCGCGGTAAGGATCTTCTCCGGCACGGTGCCGAGCATCTCGGTCATGGTGTAACCGGGGGCAACGGCGTTGACGCGGATGCCGTCGCGGCCCATTTCCTTGGCCCAGGTCTTGGTGAGACCGATGATGCCGAACTTGGAAGCGGCGTAGTTGCTCTGGCCCATGTTGCCGTACACGCCCACCACGGAAGAGGTGTTGACGATGGTGCCGGACTTGCGCTCTTTCATGTGGGGAGCCACGGCCTTGGTACAGAGGAAGGCGCCTTTAAGGTTGACGTTAATGACCACGTCCCAGTCGCTCTCAGCCATCTTGTGCAGCATGGCGTCGCGGGTGATGCCGGCGTTGTTGATGAGCGTGTCCACCCCGCCCATGTCGGTTATGACCTGCTGGATGGCGGCGTTGACCGACTCCTGGTTGGTCACGTCCACTTTGTACCAGCGCACGTTCTCGGGGCCGTACTTTTCGCCCAGGGTTTTGGCGGCGGCGGCCAGCAGTTCTTCGTTCACGTCGAACAGCGCCACCTTCCACTGGCCGGACTTCAGGAACCTTTCGGCGCCCGCGTAGCCCAGGCCGCGCGCCGCACCGGTGACAACAGCGTTCTTCTTATTCATTTTAATTCTCCTTTAGTTTCGTCCCGCCAGCCGCAGCTTCTTGCGCAACCACCGGGTTTTCTCTGCAAGTTAAACCGAACCTTCCCCACCCCGCGTCCCCTCCGGAACAAAAGTGAATAGTGGTTCAGTATTCATTTTTTACCATAAAGCCGCTAAACCTGTCAACACTTATTTTTGTATTCCGGCCTTTTCCCCGCCCCCCCTTCCTTATATATAGGCCAAGGCCGGCAACATCCCTCTGGAAATGCTGGCGCGCTTTTTGCTATCCTATGTTTACCGCGGGGTCGTGGTGTAGCCTGGTTTAACACGTCGCCCTGTCAAGGCGAAGACCGCGGGTTCAAATCCCGTCGACCCCGCCAAATTTTCTTCTCGGAAAATTTGGCACAATTTAAATCCGCTGCTCCGGCCAGCGCCCGCAGTTTCTCCGCCGGAAAACTGAAATTTAAATTTATTTTCTTCCCGCCTATAATCGGGTTCGACCCGATCTTTTTCAATTTTTGCAGGTTATCGGCCGGACTTCCGGAGACGGCGGACTCTCCGACGTCAACACAGAGCTCGTAGAACCGTTTCAGCGGTTCGAACCTTTTTGCCCCCTGCCGCGCAAAAGCTGCGAGTTTGTTTTCTATTTCCTTTTTCTCGTAGACCAATTGGGCCTTTTTCGAGACATACTCGGACTGATTTATAGAGCCTTGCAGTACCAGGTCCAGCAACTGGCCCAATTGGTCAGTAAGGATAGCCAAATTATCTCGCAGATTTTGGGCGGCCTCTTCCCCGGCCTGGGCCGCCTTTGATTCTTCCGCATTGATGTTATTAAGAGCATCGGCGGCCAGGGCCGGGGGTAAAGAAACTCCTTTTAATAAGTCGCGTACCTGCTTATCTATCTCTTCCTCGCGGACAAAGGGCTCAGCGCAGGGGCGCTTTTTCTTGGTGCAATGCAGGTAGTTATGGCCTTTTTGCGTCTCGGTAGTGATGAAGCAGCCGCAGGAAGCGCAACGGAAAGCGCCCCGGTAAACATAGGGTTTCAGGGTGTGGCCCTTTTTAACCTTGGGCTTACTTTTGCGCTTTAGCATCTCCTGGCACTTATCATAGAGGTCCTTTGTAATGATAGGCTTATGCTTGGCCTCGTAGACCTCCCCGTAATAGCGCATAACCCCGTAGTAGATGGGATTGCCGAGCATATAGTGGATGTTGGAGATCGAGAGGTCCCTCTTGAACTTGCGCCCGCGAAGCCCCGCCGCGTTCACGCTGTCGCGGATCTCTTTAACCGTGTAGTTGCCTGTGGCGTACATCTCAAAGGCTTTCTTGATGAGCGGGGCGCGCTCCTTGTCTATGTGGATGGTGTGGGTAGCGATGTCATTGAGGTAGCCCATAGGCGCCCAAGAAGGCCAGATACCATTGCGGAGCTTCTGGCGTATGCCGCGCTTTACGTTTTCCGAGAGGTTGTCCACGTAATACTTGGACTGGCCGAAGGCGATAGACAGCATGAACTTGCCCTGCGGCGTAGGGTCAAACCAGAAGGTAGGGAACTTTAGCTCCAAAACCTTGCCAGTGTCCACCAAATAGATCAAACGGCCGCCATCAATACTATTCCTCGCGAGGCGGTCCGGGTGCCAGGCAACTATGCCGTGGGCGGCGCCCTGCTCAAGGCCGGCGACCATTTCGTTGAATATCTCGCGGCCCGGTTCCTTGGCGGTCTTGCTTTCAATAAACTCGCGGGCTATGGCGAGGCCGTTCTTTTGGGCGTAGTCCCGCAGTTCAGCGAGCTGTGCCTCTATGGACAGGATCTGCCGGTCAGGCTCGTCCGTGGACTTGCGAGCGTATAAGAAATACCGCATTGTAAGGTTCTGCATACCTTGCCTCCCCTGCTCTTAATTCCGGCTTTGCCCAGCAGGGCTAAGACGGAATTAAGTGCTATTCTGCAACGCTGCGCCGCGGGTAAGGCCGGCCAGGCGCAGCAGCGCTGGGCCGGCCGCACCGGCGGCCATAAGGACAATAATTCGGGTCGTTTCTTATCATTGGCGGGAAGAAAATAAATTTAAATTTCAGTTTTCCGGCGGAGAAACTGCGGGCGCTGGCCGGAGCAGCGGATTTAAATTGTGCCAAATTTTCCGAGAAGAAAATTTGGCGGTCCTTTCAGGATGAAATTAGAACCTACTTTGCGCAGCATCCTGAGGTTAACTTATAA
>JACRER010000080.1 GCA_016234365.1 Elusimicrobiota bacterium
ATTTGCCGCTTAACACTAGCAGAATGTTGCCGCTTTACTGAAATAGTCCAATAGTTAAGAACGTCCCCTAAGGGTAATCACTGGGACTTCGGCCGGGGCCAGCCAGCGCAGGGGGGGGCCCCAGGTGCCGGCTCCGGAAGTAACGTAAAAAGCCGTATTATCTATGCGGTACTGGCCGTAAAAGTACTTATAAGCCAGCCTTGTGAAGAAATTGAAAGGTACTATCTGGCCCCTGTGGGTATGGCCGGACAATACCAGCCCTGCCCCTGAAGCGGCTATTTCAGGGTAATAAACCGGCTGGTGGGTCATGACCAGCCTGAACTTGCCGTTGCCGGCCTTGGCCAGGATAGCCTTTACGTCCCCGGCCGAAAGCCCTTCTGTATGCACGTCCCCCAGGCCTATCAGCCTGAGTTCCCCCAGGTCCGCGGATTCGTTGCGCAGCAGCTTTATGCCGAAGGCCTTGTAGCAGTCGATGGCTTTATCCAGGCCGTAATAATATTCGTGGTTGCCCAGCGCGCCGTACATGCCCAGGCGGGCCTTCAGGTGCCTGGCCGCTTCGCCCAGGTCCGCCCGGCAGGTGATACCCGGGTCTATCAGATCGCCGGTGAAGAGGATGAGGTCCGGCTTGGCTTCGTCCACTTCTTTTACTATGGCGTTGAACTGGCGCAGCTTCCAGGCGGAATCCACGTGCATGTCGGAGATCTGCGCTATTTTAAAGCCGTCGAGGGCCGGCGACAGGCCCGGCACGGTTACGGTGAATTCTTTTAGCGGCGGGTTCTTGAAACCGCCGTAGGCGGCCCAGGCCTGGATACGGCCGTGGGCGGCCAGGGTGCGCCCGGGCAGGTGGGGGATGGCCGGCGCGCCGGCGCGCCTCAGCGCAAAAGCGGCCAGGTCCGAACAGGCGAAGATAAAGGCCGCTATGAGGATAAAGCCCATCCAGGCGTAACCGGCGGCGAAGACCGGTTCCAGCAGGGGCGAGTGGGAGTGGCGCTTGAGGAACATGGTGAACGGCGAGAGGAAGGCGAGGCACAGCAGCGCCACGCGCAGGCCGGCCACCGTGACCGGGGCCAGGCCGAAGCTGCGGGCCAGCCACCTGGCGCAATAGAAGTGCAGCCCTACGTAAAAGGCTACCAGGGCTATGAAAACCGGCAGGAAATGATGTTGCTTCATACTGCTCCAGTCGGGCCGGGGGGCGGCTCAGGTCTCGTCGTGGAAGGCGTCGTCGCCCACCACTTCGCAGCGTATCGTGTTGGTAGGCAGCCGCTTGCCCAGGGGGCTCGAGGCCATGTAAACCAGCCGGTCGCCGTTGGAGACCAGCCCGGAGGCGCGCAGGTCGTCCATGGTTTTGCGGGCCACCTCGCTGAACAGCTGGTCGTCCGGGTTGCCTATCAGGAACGGCGTGACGCCCCAGTTCAGCGACAGCTGGTGGCACAGGTATTCGTGGTGAGTGAAAGCGTAGATCGGCACGCCCGGGCGGAACTTGGACAGCGCCTGCGCGCCTATGCCGCTGGCGGTGATCACGGCCACGGCCTTGGCGTTCCAGTCGTGCGCGGTCTCCACCACGCTGTAGGCCATGATGTTGGTGATGTTGTCGCGGTCCACGTAGTCGTGCGTTACGCGCGCCATGGCGTGGTAGTCTATCGACGACTCGGTCTTGTCTATGATGCGGGCCATCATGTTCACCACGCGCGCGGGGTGCGCGCCGTTGGCCGTCTCGCCGGAGAGCATCACGGCGGAGGTCAGGTCCATCACGGCGTTGGCGGTGTCGGTAACTTCGGCGCGCGTGGGGTAGGGCTTGTCGGTCATGCTTTCCAGCATCTGCGTGGCCACTATCACCGGCTTGCCGGCCAGGTAGCAGCGTTTGATGATGTCTTTCTGCAGGCCGGGCAGTTCTTCTATCGGCACCTCTATGCCCAGGTCGCCGCGGGCCACCATGACGCCGTCGGAATCGCGGATGATATCGTAGATGTTGGCCAGCGCCTGCTTATCCTCTATCTTGGCGATCAGGCGGATGGGGGAATCGGGGCGCACGGACCGCACCAGCGCGCGCACGTCGGCGATGTCTTTCGCGGTGCGCACGAAAGAGAGCGCGATGTATTCGAAGCGGTTCTCCACGGCGAAAGCGATATCCTTGCGGTCCTTCTCGGACAGGAACGGCAGCGGGTAGTCCGCGCCGGGCACGGCCAGGTGGGCCTTGTCCTTGAGGCGGCCGTCGTTAAGCACGCGCACGGTCACGGCGCCCTGGTGCAGCTCCGTCACTTCGGTCTCCACAAAGCCGTCCTGCAGCAGCACCCTGGTGCCCACCCGGGTGAGCTTGTCGATGCGGGGCAGGTTGGTGTAGAAATGCTTCTTCTCCGGGGGGAACTCCGCGGCCGCCTCGGGCGCGCCCTCGAAGCTCTCGATGAGCAGCCGCTCGCCCGCGGTCAGCGTCACCGGCTTGCTGTAGCCGAACATGCGCACCTCGGGGCCCTTGGTGTCGAGCATGATGGCCAGCGGCACCCGCAGTTCGGCGCGGGCCTCGCGCAGCATCGCCACGCGCTTAAGGGCCTCGTCGTACTTGCAGTGGGAGAAATTGATGCGGGCCACGTTCATGCCTTCCCGGATAAGTTCCCGGATGCAGTCCGGGTTCTCCGAGGCGGGGCCTATGGTGCAGATTATCTTGGTCCTGCGGAAAGTTTGCCGCTTAACGGGCGTAGGTGCGAGTATCATGGATATCCTTATGGGCGGGCACGGGCCAGCCGGTGTTCCTTTGTATGTTGAAGATTAAAATCGGGGGAATGGATACATCACTTCCAGGACAATTATATCTTTTTCCCGGGCCGGTTGTCCCGGTTCAGCCTTTCAGGACTATGAGCGGGCGCAAGCGGGCCACGCGGCGCGCCAGGCCGGCGCTGGCTACCACGCCCACCACCGCGTCCACGTCTTTGTAGGCTTCGGGCATTTCCTCGGCCAGGGTTTCGCGGCCAGAAGAGGCCACCCAGACGCCGGCTTCAAGCAGTTCTTGCGCGATGTTCCTGCCGCGGGCCCGGCGGACGGCCTCGCCGCGGCTCAGCAGGCGGCCGGCGCCGTGGCAGGCCGAACCGAAAGTGTCCGTCATGGCCTTGCCCGTGCCGGCCAGCACGTAGGAGCACCGGCCCATGTCGCCGGGGATTATGACCGGCTGGCCGGAGGCGGCGTAGGCGGCGGGCAACTCCGGGTGGCCGGGGCCGAAGGCGCGCGTGGCGCCTTTGCGGTGGACCAGGGCCGTTAATTTCCTGCCGTTGAATTCGTGCTCTTCCAGTTTTGCTATGTTGTGGGCCACGTCGTAGACCAGGTCCAGCCCCAGCGCCGCTTCGCCCAGGCCCAGCACGCGCGAGAATACTTCCCGCGTCAGGCCGGTGAGGGCCTGGCGGTTGGCCCAGGCGTAATTGGCGGCGGCCTGCATGGCGCCGAAATATTCCTGCCCCTCGGTGCTGCGCAGGGGCGCCGCGGCCAGCTGGGGGTCCGCCAGGGCTATGCCGTAGCGCGCGGCCGCGGCGCGCAGGGCGCCCGCGAAATCCGTGCAGACCTGGTGGCCCAGGCCGCGCGAGCCGGTGTGCAGCATTACCGTGAACTGCCCCTTGAAGAGGCCGAAGGCCCTGGCCGCCGCCTCGTCGTAAATATCGGTGACCTCCTGCACTTCCAGGAAGTGGTTGCCGGACCCCAGCGTTCCAAGCTGGTCCCGCCCCCGCTCCAGCGCGCGGCGGCTGATGGCGCCGGGGTCGGCGCCTGGCAGGGCCCCGGCGGATTCCGCCCGGTCCAGGTCCTCCGGCCGGCCCAGGCCACGCTCCACGGCCCACGCGGCACCCTTAACGAGAGGAGCTTCCTGCGTACGCTTTTCCAGGCGCAGGCCGCCGCCGGTGCCTACGCCGGCCGGCACCGCGGAGCGCAGCGCGGCCGCGAGGACTTCTTTATGTTTTTCCAGGTCGCGCCAGGCCAGCGCTCCGGCCAACAGGCGCACGCCGCAGTTGATGTCGTAGCCCACGCCGCCGGGGGAGATCACGCCGTCGCGCGCGTCGAAGGCGGCCACGCCGCCTATTGGAAAGCCGTAACCGGTGTGGATGTCGGGCATGGCCAGCGCCGGGCCGGCCAGGCCGGGCAAGGTGGCGATGTTGGCCGCCTGGTCCAGCGCGGCCGCTTCAAGGAATGGTTCCAGCGCCGCGTCGGCGTAGACTATAGCGGAGGTCTTCATCCCCTGCTTGTAGGAGGGGAGGATCTCCAGCCTGTTGGCGTCGAGTCGGAGGATATGCGGGGAAGTGATGTCCATGAGGTAAGTGCCGGCGGAGGCCGGGGACGTTGCCCATCGAACCCATTGCGGAAGGGGGGCCCCGCCTCCGCCCGCTACTGCTCTGCCCAGGATTTGCCTTTGGAATCTTCGTGCGTGCAATTAACGAGGAGCGTGCCGAAAGAGGCGGACGCCGGGTCGTTGACATAAGCCCAGCCGCCCGTATCGTCTACGGCGGTCGCGGTGCTGGCCCCCACGTTCACGCGCCGGTTATCCGGGTGCGTGGTGCCGGGGAGTTTGACCACGGGCAGATTGTCTACATACTTCTTGTTGGCCGTCAGCGAGGCAAGGTCGTCCGAAGGGTAAAGGGTATTGTCGCCGTAATAGATGTTGAGCGCCGAACGCAGGGCGGTCAGGCTCCCGCGCGTAGCTCCTTCCTTGGTCCTGTCCAGCACGCCTGCGAAGCGCGTGACCGCAATGCCGGCCAGGATGCCGATAATGGCCACCACTACCATCAGTTCTATCAGGGTGAAGCCCCGCCTGTTCATCGTCTCCCCTTCGCCGGTTTTTCTGGAGCTTCGCCGCGGATAAAGGCGCCCAGCTCCTGGTAGCCGCTGAAGATGGCCACGTCGGCCGCGGTCTGGCCGTCTTTGTTGGTCTTAAGCGGGTTCGCTCCCAGGTCGAGCAGCTTTTTTACCGTCTCGGTGCGGCCGCGGTTGGCCGCCATCATGAGCGCGGTGTTGCCGTTGGTGTCCCGGAATTCGATGTTCGCCCCGCCTTCCGCCAGGGCCTGCACCACCTCGGTGCGGCCCTGCATGGCGGCCCACATCATGGGAGTCCAGCCCAGGCGGTCCAGCGCCTCGGTGCGGGCGCCGGAGGCTATGAGGAATTTTATGGTATCGAGGCGGCTCCAGCGCGCCGCGATGTGCAGCGAGGTCTCGCCCTTGCTGTTGCGGGTCTCCGTTTTGCCGCCGCGCGAGATCAGCAGCTGCAGGATGTCTACGTTGTCCTTGGCGGAGGCCCACATTACCGGCGTCCAGCCGGCTTCGTCCGTTATGTTAGGGTCCACGCCGGCGTCCAGCATCTTGCGCATGCTGCGCACATAGCCGTTCTTGGCGCACTTGAACATTCGTTCCTGCGTCGAGCCAAGGGGAATTTCGCACCCCGCCGCCAGTACCGAGGCGGCGAACAGGGCCGATAGGATGAGTTTTCCCCGTGACATCCTAGGAAATATATAAATAATGGCGCGGTTTAACAATAGGGTCAGACCTTGCTGAAGAAATCCCCGCCCTTGTCGTCCACCAGGATGAAGGCCGGGAAATCCTCCACGTCTATGGCCCAGACGGCTTCCATGCCCAGTTCCGGGTAGTCCAGCGTCTCCACCTTCTTTATGTTGCGCTCGGCCAGCAGCGCGGCCGGGCCGCCGGGCGAGCCCAGGTAGAAGCCGCCGTACTTCCTGCACGCGTCGGTGACGGCCTTCGAGCGGTTGCCCTTGGCTATCATCACGAGCGACGCCCCGTGCGACTGCAGCAGGTCCACGTAGGAATCCATGCGCCCCGCGGTAGTGGGGCCGAAAGAGCCGGAAGGCTTGCCTTTGGGCTGCTTGGCCGGCCCGGCGTAATAGACGGGGTGCTTTTTAAGGTACTCCGGCAGCGGCTTGCCGGCGTCCAGCAGCTCTTTGAATTTGGCGTGGGCCAGGTCGCGCGCCACTACGATGCGGCCGTTCAGCGCGAGGCGGGTGCCGATGGGGTGTTTTGAAAGCTGCGCCTGGATCTCTTTCATGGGCTGATTAAGGTCCACGCTCACGCAGCTGGAGCAGGAGGAAAATTTAGCCCGGATCTCTTTGGGGATCAGGCTGCCAGGCTCGCGGTCCAGTTCTTCCAGCCACAGCCCATCGCGGTCAATGCGGGCCCTCGCGTTGCGGTCGGCCGAGCAGGAGACGCCCATGCCTATGGGCGCGGACGCGCCGTGGCGCGGCAGGCGCACCACGCGCACGTCGTGCGCGAAATATTTGCCTCCGAACTGGGCGCCGTAGCCGATCTTGCGCGAAGCTTCCAGCAGTTCCGCTTCCAGTTTTTTGTCGCGGAAGGCGCGGCCGGTGTCGCCGGGGTCTCCTGGCAGGCCGTCGAGGTAGCCGGTGCTGGCCAGCTTCAGGGTCTTCAGGCACATCTCTGCGGAGGTGCCGCCGATGACGAAGGCTATGTGGTAGGGCGGGCAGGCCGCGGTGCCCAGGGACTTCATCTTCTCCACCAGGAACGGCTTCAGCTTATCCGGAGCCAGCGTGGCTTTGGTTTCCTGGAACAGCATGGTTTTGTTGGCCGAGCCGCCGCCCTTGGTCACGAAGAGGAACTCGTAGGCCATGCCGGGCTTGGCGTAGATGTCTATCTGCGCGGGCAGGTTGTTGCCGGAGTTCTTTTCCCGGTACATGTCCACGGCCAGCGTCTGCGAATAGCGCAGGTTCTCGCCGGTGTAGGCTTCCCAGACGCCTTTCGAAATGGCTTCTTCGTCGTCGTAGCGCGTCCAGACCTGTTCGCCCTTCTTGGCTACTATGGTGGCGGTGCCGGTGTCCTGGCAGAAAGGCAGTTCGAAATTGGCGGAGATGGCGGCGTTCTCCAGCATGCAGTACGCCACGAACTTGTCGTTCTCGGAGGCCTCTGGGTCCTTGAAGATGGCGGCTACCTGCTCGTTGTGCGCGCGGCGCAGCAGGAAGGAGATGTCGCGTGCGGCCTCGCGGGCGAGGCGCGTCAGCGCTTCGGGGGAAACCTCCAGGATCTCGCGGCCGCCGTCGCGCGACACCACGACGCCTTCCTTGGAGACGAGGCGGAACTTGGCCTTGCTCTTGGCCAACTGGAACATTTCCGTATAGTTGAATTCAGGCATAGTAAGCTCCTTGGCGGCCGCCGCAGGGGGAAGGGTTTTCAAAACCAGCGTCGCGCACACCGTGCGCGCGCTTCCTGCCTCGGCCCTCGCGCTTACGTAAGCTCGGGCCTCCGGATGGTTTTTAAAACCCTTCCCCCCGCGGCGACCTTGGGCCCGCTACGCTTCTTCCGGCGTGTCGGGCGTAGAGATCAGGTGCGCCGGCTGGGCCTTGGGCTCGGTCTTGGCGAACAGGTTGGCCAGCAGGAACTCGCGGTTCATGCGGGCGATGTTGGCCACCTTCACTTCCTTCGGGCAGACCGCTTCGCACTCGTACTCGTTGGTGCAGTTGCCGAAACCCTGCTTGTCCATCACCGCCACCATGTTCAGCGCGCGCACGTGCCGCTCGGGCGCGCCCTGCGGCAGCAGCGCCAGCTGCGAGATCTTGGCGCCGGTGAAGAGCATGGCCGCGCCGTTGGGGCACGACGCCACGCACGCGCCGCAGCCTATGCAGGCCGCCGCGTCCATCGCCTCTTCGGCGTCTTCTTTCTTTATGGGGGTGGCGTTGGCGTCCTGCGCCGCGCCGGTGTTAACGGAGATAAAGCCGCCGGCCGCGATGATGCGGTCCAGCGACGAGCGGTCCACGGCCAGGTCCTTGAGCACCGGGAAAGCCTTCACGCGCCACGGCTCCACCGTTATCACGTCCCCGTCGCGGAAGCGACGCATATGCAGCTGGCACACCGTGGAGTGCTCGTCCGGGCCGTGCACGTCGCCGTTCACCACCAGGCCGCAGCTGCCGCAGATGCCCTCGCGGCAGTCGCTTTCGAAGGCGATAGGGCTGCCGCCTTTTTTGAGCAGGTCGTCGTTGAGGATGTCCAGCATCTCAAGGAACGACATGTCCGGGGACACGTCCTTGACCTTGTAGGAGACCATCTTGCCGGGCTCTGCAGGGCCGGCCTGGCGCCAGACGCGCACGGTAACCGTGAAGTGTTTAGAGCTGGTCATGTTATTTGTAGCTCCTTTCGGCCATCTTGATGTGCTCGAAGGTAAGCGGCTCCTTGTGCAGCACGGCTTCCTTGCCTTCGCCCTGGTATTCCCAGACGGCGGCGTGGGAGAAGTTGGCGTCGTCGCGCTTGGCTTCGCCCTCGGCGGTGGCGGATTCCTCGCGGAAGTGGCCGCCGCAGGATTCCTTGCGGTCCAGCGCGTCGCGCACGAACAGCTCGGAGAACTCCAGGAAGTCGGCCACTTTCAGGGCCTTTTCCAGGGTCTGGTTGAAGTCCTTGTCGGCGCCGGCCACCGTCACGTTCTTCCAGAATTCCTCGCGGATCTCCGGGATCTTCTTGAGGGCCTTCTTGAGCGTGGCCTCGGTGCGGGCCATGCCCACGTCGTTCCACATAACGTGGCCCAGCTGGCGGTGGAGCTCCGAGGGCGCCTTCTGGCCCTTTACCGCCATCAGGCGGTTGACCCGGTCCTGGATGTAGCGGGCGGAATCCGAGAATTCCTTGTCCAGCGTGGAGGCCGCTTCGAACTTGGTGGCCCCCAGGTAGCCGCCCACGGTGGAAGGCACTATGAAGAAGCCGTCGGCCAGGCCCTGCATCAGGGCGGAAGCGCCCAGGCGGTTGGCGCCGTGGTCGGAGAAGTTGGCCTCGCCCAGCGCGAACAGCCCGGGCACGGTGGTCATCAGGTTGTAGTCCACCCAGAGGCCGCCCATGGTGTAGTGCGGAGCCGGGTAGATGCGCATCGGCGACTTGTAGCCGTCCTCGTCGGTGATCTGGTAGTACATGTCGAACAGGTTGCCGTACTCGTCCTTGATCTTGCCCGCGCCCTTGCGCTTGATGGCGTCACGGAAGTCCAGGTACACGCTCTGCCCGGTGGGGCCCACGCCGTAGCCGGCGTCCACCACGGTCTTGGCGGCTCGGCTGGCGATGTCGCGCGGCACCAGGTTGCCGAACGCCGGGTAGCGGCGCTCCAGGAAGTAGTCGCGTTCCGCCTCGGGGATCTCGTTGGCGGGGCGTTTGTCGCCCTTGGCCTTGGGCACCCACACGCGCCCGTCGTTGCGCAGGCTCTCGCTCATGAGCGTAAGTTTGCTCTGGTGCTCGCCCGAGCGCGGGATGCAGGTGGGGTGGATCTGGGTAAAGCACGGGTTGGCGAAACCGGCGCCGCGTTTGTAGGCCGCCCAGGCGGCACTTATGTTGCAGCTGGCCGCGTTGGTGGACAGGTAGAAGGCGTTGGCGTAGCCGCCGGTGCACAGCAGCACCGCGTGGCCGCAATAGGCTTCCAGGCTGCCGGTGACGAGGTTGCGCACGGTGATGCCGCGCGCGCGGCCGCCTTTTACAACTATATCCACCATCTCGCGGCGGGGGAGCACGGTAACCGTGCCGGCAGCCACCTGGCGCATCATAGCGGAATACGCGCCCAGCAGCAGCTGCTGGCCCGTCTGGCCGCGGGCGTAGAACGTGCGGCTGAGCTGCGCTCCGCCGAAGGAACGGTTGGCGAGCAGGCCGCCGTATTCGCGGGCGAACGGCACGCCTATGGCCGCGCAGTGGTCTATGATCTGGCCGGAGATCTGCGCCAGGCGGTAGACGTTGGCCTCGCGGGCGCGGTAGTCGCCGCCTTTTACGGTGTCGTGGAACAGGCGCCAGACGGAATCCCCGTCGTTGGGGTAGTTCTTGGCGGCGTTGATGCCGCCCTGCGCGGCTATGGAGTGGGCGCGGCGGGGGGAGTCGTGCAGCGTGAAGACCTTTACGTTGTAGCCCAGCTCGCCCAGCGAGGCGGCGGCGGAGGCGCCGGCCAGGCCCGAGCCGACCACAAGGATGTCGTACTTGCGGCGGTTATTGGGGTTGACCAGCTTAAGATTGAATTTGTGGTTGTCCCATTTCTTTTCTATGGGGCCAGCGGGTATCTGGGCGTCGAGTTTCATGTTTCCTCCGGATCCGTTAAATTCAGTTTATCACTACCATCTGGCCGCCGGCTTCGGCGGCTTTAAGGTCCACGCCGGCCAGGAAGTACAGCGAGATCAGCGCGAAGCCTATCATCAGTACGGCCACGGCCAGGCCGCCCAGCTTTATGAGCGGGGTGTACTTGGGGTGGCTCAGGCCCAGCGTCTGGAAGGCGCTCTGCATGCCGTGGCTGAGGTGCAGCGCCAGCGCCGCGGCGCCGGCGATGTAGACCGCGGTGAAGACCGGCGCGCGGAAGGCGCCGGTGACCATCTGGTAGAAGCCCATGGAATGGTCCACGAAACGGAACGTCAGCATGTGGTAGACAAGATAGGCCAGGATGGCCGCGGCGGTGTAGAGCATGGTGGCCGAGCCTATGGTGCGGCCGCCCTGCCACTTGCGCGCCTCGTAGCCGCGCGGCGCGTTGAGGAAGTCTTCCACGCGTACCCAGACCCCGGCCGCGATATGCGCCAGGAAGACGGCCAGCAGCCCGACTTCCAGGAACGGGGTGACCGGGTTGGAGAGCAGCAGGTCCACCCAGCCGTTGTAGGCGGCCTCGCCCTTGAACAGCAGCAGGTTCTCGGCGAGGTGAACCAGCATGAAGCCTCCCAGCATGAGGCCCGAGGCGGCCATCACGGCCTTGCGGCCTATGGAGGTGGTCACGAAGCGTTTGAGGAAAGTAATATCCATAAAATACAGAACTCCTGATATTCGCGAATAAATTGTATCCTAAAACATTAAAGGGCCTGGCGGCAAGGCCGATTTGCTTAACCGCGTTATTAGATAAAATAATATCCGCAGGCCTGCCCGCCCGGTCGGGAAATTTAATAGAATAGGAATACGTTAATACACAGGGGAGGAAGTACATGAAGCGCCATTTCCTGATCTCAGCCGCATTTTTCCTGCTGGCCGGTTCCGCGGCCGCCTACGAGAAGATAGAGTTCAAGGCCCAGTTCCTCAGCGCGGCTTTCCTTAAGCCCGCCGCGGTGGCCGTGGACTCCGGCAAAACCTTCGTGGCTGACTCCAAGGCTAACGCGATCTTCGTTTTCGACGAGACCGGCAAGCAGCTGAAAAAGATAGAGGGCGCCCTGAAGGGCCCCGAGGCGCTGGCCTTCGGCGGCGGCCGGCTTTACGTGGCCGATACGGGTAATTCCCGCATAGTGGTCTTCGACCCGGACGGCAAGTTCCTGTGGGCTTTCTCCGGAGACGGCTCCGCCCCCGGCCAGCTTGACGCGCCGCGCGGCCTGGCCTACGGGCCGGACAGCCGGCTTTACGTCTCCAATACCGGCAATTCCCGCGTGGACGTCTTTAATTCTGACGGTATTTACCTTTACGGCTTCGCCGCGGCCAAGACCGACGGCATTACCAAGCTCAACCCGGCCAAGCTCTCCCTGAACCAGGCCGGGGACATCTTTGTGTCCGATCCCGACAAGGCCCTGCTGCAGAAGTACGACAGGACGGGGAAACTCCTTAAAGAGTACCAGCTGCCCAACGACGGGGCGGTGGCCGATAAACGCGGCCAGCTTTATATCATCAATTCCCGCGAGGGGAAGGTGAGCGAGTACACCGATGGCGGCGAGAAAGTGGGGACTTTCGGCACCAAGGGCAAAGGGAAGATGGAGTTCAAGAACCTGCGCGACATCGCCATAGACGGCGCGGGCAACCTCTACCTGTGCGACGACGAGAACAAAAAGGTGGTGGCGATAAACCTGGAGAGCGCCGAAACCGGCCCCGAGCTGCCCCTGGCTTCCATCCTGGACCGCTTTACCGTAAAGGGCCCGGTGGCCAAGGCCGCGTTCAAGGCCGACGTCTTTGCGGTCACGCCCGAGGGCAAGATAGTGGCTTATATGCCCGAGGCCAAAGAAATAGTCCTGATAGAGAACGGCACCAAGAAAACCCTGGTGCGCGAAGGCAAACTGCAGGGGCAGGTGCGCGCGCCCAAGGGGATCTTTATAGACCCCAAGGGCCTCATCTACGTGGCGGACACCGGCAACGACCGCGTGCAGATCTTCAACGCCGACGGCACTTATAACAACATGTTCGGCGAGAGCGGTTCCGGCGACGGGCAGTTCAAGTCCCCGTCCGCCGTGGCCGTCAACGCCAAGGGCAATATTTACGTGGCGGACACCCGCAACCGCAAGGTCAAGGCCTTCAGCCCGGACGGCATCTTCCTGTTCGCCGTCGGCCCCGAGGTGGGCAACCTGATCCTCTCCAACCCGGTGTCCGTGCGCTGCGACGAGAACAAGAACGTCTATGTGCTGGATTCCGCGCTGAAGAAGGTGGTGGTGCTGGACTCCATGGGCAAGTTCCTGCGCATCTGGGACGATTCCGGCGCCCTGCAGGACCCGGCCTCCCTGACCTACGATAATAAGGGGTTCTTCTACATCCTGGACCGCGGCACGTTCAACGTCAAGATCTTCGACGCCGACGGCCGGTTCACCGCTTCCTTCTTCGCCAAGGGCCGCGGCGAGCGCGAGCTGTGGGCCCCGCAGTACATGGCCTTCCGCAACGACAAGATCTATATCTCCGACATGGAGAACGCGCGCATCCTGGGTTTCGACATCAGCTACCTGCCGGAGGAGCCTTTTGACCTGAAGGGCACCGCCCTGGAGAACAGCGTGAAGCTTTTCTGGAAGGCCAAGGCCAATGCCTGGACCAACGGCTCCAAGATCTACCGCCGCAAAGGGCTGGACGGGGAACTTGTGGAGGTCGGCGCGCCCAAGGAGAAAACTTTCGAGGACACCTCCCTGACCCCGGACGCCACCTATTACTACTATGCCGCCGGCCTGAGCGTGACCGGAGTGCGGGGCGGGCTGTCCGCCCCGTTCGAGGTCTATTACAAAGGCCCCGAGGCCGCTGCCGCCGCGCCCGAGGCCGTAGTGGACAACAAGAACGTGGCGCCCATGGAGATAGTGGCGCCGGAGCTCAACTACATCTTCTCGGCCAACTACAAGTATTACCAGAAGAACCCGGTGGGCAAGATAGCCGTTAAGAATAACACCGACAGCGATTTCTCCAACGTCAAGCTGTCCTTCTTCTTCAAGGACTTCATGGACTTCCCGAGCGACACCGTGGTGCCGCTGGTGAAGGCCCGTTCCCAGGCCGACGTGGACCTGTCCGCCACGCTCAACAACCGCGTGCTCAGCATCACCGAGGACACGCCGATACAGTGCCAGCTGACCCTGACCTATTACCAGGACGGAGCGGAGAAAACTTTCACCCTTAACAAGCCGGTGAAGGTGCTGTCCAAGAACGCCATAGTCTGGGACAAGCCCCAGCGCCTGGCCAACTTCATCACGCCCAAGGATACGCCCGTCTTCGGTTTCAGCCGGTTCGCGCTGAACGAGAAAGGCAAGTTCGAGGATGAGACGGAATTCCTCAACGGCGACACGCTGACCGCGCTGATGGTGTGGGAAGCGCTCGGCGAACATGGCCTGAGCTACCTGTCCGACCCGGTCAGCCCGTACGCGGTGCTGAAGTCTTCCAGGGAAGTGGTGCTGGACACCGTGCAGTTCCCGCGCAGCACGCTGAAGCTGCGCAGCGGCGACTGCGACGACCTGACCGCGCTGTTCGCGTCCATCCTGGAGGCTTCCGGCGTGAAGACCGCCCTGCTGGACTACCCGGCGCACATCGCGCTGATGTTCGACACCGGCGCCACCGACGCGCGCGAGGTGGGCATCCCCGAAGAGTACCTGATAAAGTACAACAATACCTGGTGGGTGGGCCTGGAGACCACGATGGTGGGCAAGGACTTCTATGAAGCGGTCAAGCACGAGGCCGACCTCTACCGCCGCTCCAAGGACGACGTGCGCGTGATAGAGGTGCGTTCCGCCTGGGCGGAATTCGAGCCGGTCACCCTGCCCGAGACCGAGGTGGAGAGCTACCCGGACAAGGCCAAGTTCCTCGCCCGCGTAAAAGAGGCTTCCGCGGCCCTGCTGAAGGCCCGCTACGACTACTTCAAGGATTACTTCGGCAAGGTGCTGGCGGAGAATCCCGCCGACATGGACGCCAATATCAACCTCGGCATGCTGACCGCCCGCAACGGCGAGTCCGCCGAGGCGGTAAAGTATTTCAACGCGGTGCTCGCCAAGGAGCCGTTCAACGCCGCCGCGCTCAACGACCTGGGCAACGTCTCATTCCTGGACAAGAAATACGACGACGCCAAAAAGTATTATTTCGACGCCGCCAAGGCCGACCCGTACGACGCGGAGATCTGGCTTAACCTGGCGCGCGTTTCCGACAAGCTGGGCAAAAAGGACGACGTGAAGGCCTTCGCCGAGCGCGCTGCCAAGATAGACCCGGCCGTAAAGAGTACGGGCGATAAGCTGCTGAAATGAGGGGAGGGAACATGAAGAAGATACTTTTAACGCTTGCGCTGGTGTTCTCCGTGAACTCCGTCTACGCCGCCGACAAGGGCGACTGGAAGGATTGGTATTCCGGCATGCTCAAGGGCCTCAGGGCCAAGGTGGAGAAGAAACTGGAATCCAAGAACCGCGTTACCGCCGTGGCCGCCGTGCGCGGCGCCAAGCAGGGCGGGGACCCGCGCGCCCTTTACTGGAAGGGCGGCGTATCCGAGGCCGCCAGCAAAAAGCTGGAGGCCGAGAAAAAGCAGCTTACCGACGCGCTGCAGCTGGTGATGGACGGCAGCCTGCCGGAAGGCAAGGCCGCCATCGGCAAGTTCATAAAAGAGAACCCGGAGAGCGTTTACCTGCCGGAGGCCAAAGAGGCGCTGGAGCGCCTGCCGGCCGAAGAGGCCAAGCCCGCGGAGGTGAAGCCCGGCGAGGCCAAGCCTGTGGAAGCTAAACCCGCCGAAACTAAGCCCGCGGCGGACAAGCCGGCGGAGAAAGCCCCGGAAGCGCCCAAGGCCGGCAACTGACGGCTCGCCCGCAAATAAAAAGCCCCGCTTCCATGCGGGGCTTTTTTATTGGGGTGGAGGAGGTCAATCGTCCGGGGTTTCCTGCGGGGCGGGAGCGGCCGCCGGGGCGGTGCCGGTTGTTGGCGCCGGAGGCGGCAGCCAGGACCGCGACGCCTCGGCCGGCTTTATGGGTTCCGAAGGCTGGGTAACGGGCTGGCCGTCCTTCTTCTGCGACTCGGGCACTACCCAGGTATTGTCCGGCTTTTCCGGCACGATGCCGGCCGCGTTGTCCGCGGGGCCCTGGCCGGGCAGCCAGGTGCGGTCCGGCGGCAGCGGGGGGCCGGGCATGGGCACGGCGGGCTCGTTCTTTGCGGCGGCTTTGGGCAGTTCCGCCGGCACGCCGCCGGCGGCTTTCAGCCTGGTGTAGACGTCAGTGGCGGAGCGCCAGAGCATCTGGCGCAGCAGCGAGGTTTCCTTGCGTCCAGGAGGGGCGAACGGGTAAAGCGGCATCATCAGCAGGTGGAAGGTGGTCTTGTTGGTGCCTTCGGTTTCCACGCGTACCTGTTTCTCGGGCGCCGCGAAATCCGCGGTCAGGTAATAGTTCTCGCGCAGCGACGCCGGGATGATGAAGATGAACCCGGTATCTACCAGGAAAGACTTGAAAAGGTCCCCGTAGGTCCACTTGCCCAGGGTGGTCAGTTCCAGGCGCAGGGCCCCGCGCCCGCGGCCCTGGTCGTACAGGCCGGCTTCGCCGAACACCTGCCGGGCCAGTTCCGCGAAGTCCGCGGCGGCTCCCGGCTCGGCCTGGACCGGCTTTATGACGGTCGGCCTGGAGATGGAGCCCTCGCCTATGGAATCCGTAGGCGCCCGGTAAGGGAAGACGCGCCAGGACACCTGTACGTCCGCGAACGGGGTTATTTCCCGGTCCGCCAGCATGGCGGCGGCGGTTTCGCGCCGCACCTTGATGTCCCCGGAATTGAACGAGGCGCAGCCGCACAGCGCGGCGGCGGCCAGTAAAAAGGTAAGTTTCTTCATTATGCTCCGGCTGAGGCGGGCCTGATTTAACTCATATGAAACGGCCCGCTATTTTTACTATATTATATTATCAGGTCGTTTTCTTCAATACGTTCACGGGGAACCTATGGCGCAAAAAAAGATAGAGAGGGTGATCAGGGCGGAGGGCAAGCCCGACGTGGTGATCCGCCTGGCCAAGGTGCAGGACATGCGCCGCATCCAGATGCTTTACGCCGAGGTCTACGGCGGCTCCTATTCCGTGCCTATAGTCACGGACAAGGAGAAGATGCGCCGGGCCATAGAGGATAACGAGTATTACTGGCTGGTGGCGGAATGCCAGGGCCGCGTAGTGGGCAGCCTGGTCTACGCGCTGGACCTGTATTACCGCAACTCAAAAGCCTTCGGCGCGGTGGTGAGCCAGGAATTCCGCAAGCTGGACCTGGCCTACACCATGATGAAACTGGTGCTCGACGACATCACGCATACCAAGGACCTCGTAGACCTGGTTTACGCCACCACCCGCACCGCCAATTACGCTCCGCAGAAGCTGACCGAGAGCCTGGGCTTCATAAAGCTGGGGATCTTCCCCAATACGCACAAGGTGCAGGACAACGAGACGCACTGCCTGACCGGTTACTTCACCGAGAAGGCGCTGCAGCGCCGGCGCCAGCGGCCCCGCATCATCCCTGAGGTGGCGCCTTTCTACGACATCGTGCGGCGCCAGATCAACCTGGATAAACCCCAGATAAAGGACGTCAAAGGGGACTACAGCGACCACGCCCGCAAGATCCCGCTGCTCCACTTCGAGGCCATTACCGCCCCGGAGTTCGTGAAGAACCGCTGGAAGAAGACCCGGAGCAACAGCTTCTTCGAGCACATCTTCATGCCGTTCCACGAGCCAAATTTGATCCTGATAACGCCGGACCAGGGCACCGAGGTGTACCTTACCTTCAACCAGAAGGACAAGTACAGCGTGGTGGTGGGCGGCGTGACCAACGAGCGGAGCTTTGCGGTGGTGCTGGAAAGCATAGCGCAGAAGGTGAGCGCCATGGACATGGCCTACGTGGAGGTCATTATAGACGGCTACGCGCCCCACATCCAGCGCGACGCCCTGGACGCGCGCTTTATCCCCAGCGCTTATTTTCCCTGCGCCAAGCGCATGGGCGGCAAGCGCTACGACTGCATCGTCTTCTCGCGTACGTTCGACATGCTGGACTTCCGCAACGTCAAGATCATCTCGCTCTACAAGAACTTCCTCAAGGAATACCTGAAGCTCTGGCGCGAGAACTATATAGAACTGGCCTTCAAGACCGAGCCGAAATAAGAGGAGCCATGGCCGACCTTTCCGTTGAAGATAAGCTGCCGCCGGTGTATAAGCCGCTCAAGAGCCGCGCCGCCGTGGACGCGCTGTTCGAGACGCCGGCGTTCGGCTATTCCCCGAAAACCTCGAAGGCCTTCCTGGCCGCCATGCGCGCCGCGCTGGCCTTCCAGGGCGGCCGTGCCCCGGTGCTGAAAGCGCTCTACAAAGCGGAAGGCTTCCGCCCGGCGTCGGTCAGGGCGGAAAAAGACGTGGCGGGCATCCCTTACGTTTTCGTTGCCGCGCTCAAAGAGCGGGACCTTACCACCCTGCCTTATTCGAAGATAGTGCTGGAGCTCAAATCCAGCGGCACTTCGGGCCAGCGCAGCCGCATGCAGCTGGATAAGGGCTCGCTGATGCGCGTGCGGCGCATGGCCTGGAAGGTCTTCGAGGGCCTTGGCCTGACGGACCTGGAGCGCGCGCACGACTATATCTGCTTTACGTACGACCCGGAGGTCGCCAAAGACCTGGGCACCGCCTGGACGGACAAGCTGCTGAGCGGTTTCACCAAAAAAGGCGAGATCTTCTACACGTTCCGCTGGAGCAAGGCGAAGAACGATTTTTATTTCGACATCGACGGCGCGGTCTCGGCCATGAAGAAGTTCGAGGCGGCCGGCTCGCTGGTGCGGCTGGTGGGGTTCCCGGCCTTCGCGCTGAAACTCACCGAAGAGTTCAAGAAACGCTTCGGCCGCTATCCGCGCCTGAACCCGGAGTCCAGCGTGGTGACCGGCGGCGGCTGGAAGACCCTGGCCGACGAGGCCATGGACAAGAAGGTGTACCGCAAGATCCTGGCGGACAACCTGGGTATCCCCGTGGCCAACGTGCGCGACCTGTTCGGCATGGTGGAGCACGGCGTGCCGTACGTGGACTGCCGGCTGGGCAATTTCCATATTCCCAATTACGGCCGCGTCATAGCGCGGCATCCCGGCACGCTGGCGCCGCTGGGGTATAACAAGGCCGGCCTGCTGCAGTTCATTACCCCGTACCTGACCAGCTACCCGTCGCTTTCGGTGCTGTCCTCGGATTTCGGCCTGGTGCGGCCCAAGTGCTCCTGCGGCCTGAGCGGCCCGGTGCTCGAGATCCACGGCCGCGCCGGCGTGAAGAAGCTGAAGGGCTGCGCCATAAGCGCCGCCACCATGCTATGAAAATACACAACACCTATTTGTTCGGCAAAGCCTGCGACAAGGCCGCGTGGACCCCGGCGGAGCTGGAAGAACTGGGGCTGAAGGCGCAGAAGGCGCGCGCGCTGATGCGCGGCGCGTCCCGCGATTACATAGTCACCACGCTGGCCAAGGCCGGCGCCCTGTTCGAGAAAGGCGGCAAGTACCGCAAGGCCGCCCTCGCCCACCTCAAAGACCACATCGCGTTCTCCCCGCCGGTCATAGACAAGAGCCTGGACGTGATCCCGGAGCTGCTCAACCGCCAGGGCATGAACAAGCGCATGAACATGGAACTGTTCCTGCCGTACGCGCTGGAAGCGCCGGTGGAGCGCCGCGGTTACGACGGGCTGGTGCGCGCCGCCCCGAAAGGCGTGGTGCTGCACGTCGGGGCCGGCAACGTGTTCCTGGGCATCCTCGATTCCATGGTGATAGGTTTCCTCACCAAGAACGTCAATATCGTCAAGCTTTCCTCTTCGGGCTCCAACTTCATCAACCTCTTCATGGAGGCGCTGAAGGAAGTGGACGAGAAAGGCATCCTTTCGAAATGCGCCGCCATAGTCAGCTGGAAGGGCGGCAGCCAGGCGCTGGAGGAAGCGGCGCTTAAAAACGTGAACGCGGTCTTCGTGTGGGGCGGTTACGACGCGGTGCAGTCCTACCGCAGGATAGCCCCCATAGACGTGCGCGTGGAAGGCTTCGGCCCCAAGACCAGCGTGGGCGTGGTGTTCGCCAGCTGCGTGGACAACGAGGGAATGGGCGCGGTGGCGCAGCGCGCCGCCACGGACGCCTCCCTGTGGGACCAGGCCGCCTGCTCGTCGCTGCATACCCTTTATTTCATAGCCCCGGCCAAACGGCACAAGGAGCTGGCGGGGTCTTTTCTGAAAGAAGCGAAAGGGCATTTTGCCCGGCTGGCCAAAGAGCTGCCGCCCGGCAAGCTTTCGCCCGACGAACAGGTGGAGATAAACAAGGCACGCGAACTGGCCCGCGTGGACGCGGCGCTGGGCAACGCCTCTTTCGCCAGTTCCAAACCTTCCACCGACTGGACCGTGATCTACGAAACCGACCCGGTGTACCGGGTATCCCCGCTCAACCGGGTGCTTTACGTGAAGACCGTGGAGAGCCTGGAAGAAGTGCGCGAACGCCTGATGCCGCTGCGCGGCTATATCCAGACCGTGGGCGTGGGCGGCTCCATAGAGCGCAAGAAGGTTCTGGAGACGCTGGCCCCTGCCGGCATAGCCCGCGTGGTAAAGCTCGGCAAGATGCTGGAGGAGGCCAACGGCTCCCCGCACGACGGGATCTACCCCATGATGTCGCTGGTCAACTGGCTGCCCATAGAGGAAAAGCCCTCCCAGCTGGACCGCCTGAGCGAACTGGTGGAGCACGCCCGCAACCGCAGTCCCTTTTACGGCCGGCATTTTAAGGGCGTGCCGCGCATCACCGCCCTGGACGATTTCCTGAAAGTCCCGTTCCTGGAAAAGCACCACGTTCTGGAGAACACGCCTCCGGACAGCGCGGACCTGCTGACCTCCAAGGTGCAGCGCGGCATCTTCTTTGCGAGCGGCGGAAGCACCGGCCAGCCGAAATACGTTTTTTACGACCAGCACGAATACGACCACACGTGCCGGATGCTGGGCTTCACGCTGGAGGCCGCGGGCCTTAGCGAGAAGGACGTCATCGCCAACCTGTTCATAGCCGGCAACCTCTGGTCCAGCTGGCTTTCCGTGGAGAAAGCCATCGCCTATACCAAGGCCATCTCCGTGCCGGTGGGCAGCAACCTGCCGCTGGAAAATATCGTGGGCTACCTGGAGGACTTCCAGGTTACGGCCATCATAGGCCTGCCCTCCTTCCTCGTCAAACTGGCGGAGTTCGCCAGGGCGAACAAAAGCAAGTACAAACTGAATATCAAACGGATCTTCTACGGCGGCGAGTACGTGGGTTCGGAGATGGTGAAGTTCTTCAAGGGCGTGTTCCCCGGGGTGGACGTGCGCTCGGCGGGCTATGCCACGGCGGACGCCGGCGTGATAGGTTTTCAGTGCCCGGTCTGCGTAAAGGGGCAGCACCACCTGTTCGCCTACAGCCAGTTCATAGAGTTCGTGGACCAGGATACCCTGAAGCCCGTGAAGCAAGGCGAGATAGGGGAGCTGGTGGTGACGGGGCTTTCTAAAAAGCACATGCCCATCATCCGCTACCGCGTGGGCGACCTGGGCCGCTGGCTCATGAAGCCGTGCGCGTGCGGCCGCAAAGAACCTTTGTTCGAGATCCTCGGCCGCTGCGACGACCGCATCCACGTCGGCGGCGCGCACCTGTTCGTCAACGATATCCAGAACGCTTTGGGCAAGGTGCCGGACCTGACCTTCAATTTCCAGGTCGTTATAGGCAAGAAAGGCCACCGGGACACTCTGGCCATCCGCGTAGAGGTAAAAGACCCGGCCGCGCTGGCGCGGGCGGGGGAACTGGCGGACCTGCTGTGGCGGCAGGTAGAGCAGCACTGCGAAGACCTGCACGAAAGCGTGCGGATGAGGTGGCTGGATAAGCCGGTCATCGAAGTGCTCAAGCCCGGGACCATCGAGCGCGTACTGCGGACCGGCAAGATCCGTAAGGTGATAGACAAGCGCGTTAAGGTTTAAGCTTGTGAGAGAGCGAACATGAGAACTTTGAATTTACTTCAGGAGAACCTGTGACTACTTCCAACGAACCTTCAACTGCGTCCGATCCCGCCATCATTACGGGCGGCATGGGCGTGCGCGTTTCCTGGTGGGTGATGTCCAGGATAGTTTCCCTGATGGGGGGGCTGGGCGTGGTGTCCGGCACGGGGCTGGAGATAGTTTATCCGCGCCTGCTGCAGGACGGCGACCCGGGCGGCAACGTGCGGCGGGCTTTCACGGAATTGGTCCGCAGGCAGCCGGCGCTGGCCGGCCCCGTCTGGGAGATCTTCAATAACTATTACATCGAGGGCGGCCGCGCCCCGGGTACGCCTTACAAGGCGGTGCCGCCCTGCCGCTTCAACCGCATAGACGATTTCCGCCCAGGTCCCGATTCTTTCTGGGAACTGCCGCGCGAGATGCAGGTGCTGGTGATGGCGGCTAACTTCGCGGAGGTCTGGCTGGCCAAGGAAGGGCATGACAGGCCGGTGGGCATAAATTTCCTGCGCAAGGTGGAGCGCCCGCTGCCGTGGGCCCTGTACGGCGCGATACTGGCCGGGGCGGCCTACGTGCTGGTGGGGGCCGGCAGCCCGGACGAACTCCCGGCCATGATAGAAAAACTTTCGCGCCACGAACCCGCGGCCATGTCTTTCAAGGTGTACAACACCAAATCCGACTCCGGTAATTTCTATGCGGCGGTGCGGCCTGGGGAATTGAACACCGCCGGGGCGGCGCTGCCGGCGCCCAAGTTCCTGGCGATAGTTTCCTCTTTCGGCCTCGCCAAAGCCCTGGCCGAGGATCCCGTTACCAGGCCTTACGGCTTTGTGGTGGAAAGTTCGGAAGCCGGCGGCCACAGCGTGGCCCCGTCCAAAGCCTGCTTCGACGCCGACGGCAAACAACGGCTGGTCTACACCGACGCCGATAAAATAGACGTGGCAGCCATAGCCGGGCTCGGCCTGCCTTTCTGGCTGGCCGGCGCTTACGCGAGCCCCGAGGGGCTGGCCTCGGCGCGCGCCAAGGGCGCCGCGGGGATACAGGTGGGAACGCTGGCCGCGCTCTCGTCCCAGTCGGGCCTGACGCCGGAACTCCGGGCGCGTGTGCTTAAGCTGCTTGCCGCCGGAAAGCTCAGGATAGAGAACGTAATGGTTTCCCCTACCGGGTTCCCCTTTAAGGTGGCGCAGGTTCCCGGCACCGTTTCCGAAGAAAGCGTATATAACGCGCGCCCACGCGTCTGCGATGTGGGCCTGCTGCAGGCCGCTTACCTTAAGCCGGACGGGCAGCTGGGCTACCGCTGCCCCGCCGAACCCGTTGAGATCTTTACGGCCAAGGGCGGCCGCCGGCAGAATACGGAAGGCCGCGCCTGCCTGTGCAACGCGCTGTTGGCCGCCGCGGGCGTGCCGCAGATCCGCCAGGGCGGCTACGTGGAGCCGCCCATAGTTACGCTGGGCGAGAACCTGGATTCCGCCCGCGCGCTGCTGGCCGGCCTGCCGGAAGGGCACGAGAGCTACACCATAGGAAAAGCGCTGGGTTACCTGCGCAAAGCGGCTTAATAGCCGTCCCTGTCGGCGGCTGCAAAATAAAAAAGCCGGGGAGTTTCCCCGGCTTTTTTGCGTCCCGCGGACCTAGGGGATGAGCGTGTGCAGGGTGCCGGAGTTGATGTCCGTGAATTCTGCGCCCAGCAGGCCGCGCTTCTGCAGATCCGTGATGACCATCAGCGGCATGGTCGCCTTGACGTTGTAGACCATGTAGGGGATGGCCCACATCTTTATCTGATTCTCCTTGGGGAGAACGCGGTTGAGCAGGATGAGCAGGTTGTTGGTGCAGTTGTTCTTTATGGTGTTGTAGAACTCGCCCTCGCGGTCCACCGCGGCCTGCGTCATGGATTCCTGCAGCAGCTGGACCTTCTGCGCGTGCGTGAGCTGCACCGGGTAGGGGACCAGGTGGCCCTTCTCGTGGTAGATGGTGCGGGCGGCGTATTCTTCCCAGGTGGAGAGGGACCAGATGATGCCGAAGGAATTGCGCAGGCCGGTCAGGGGGGAGAAGCTCTGGCCCACGCGGGTCTTGCCCTCTATGCTCAGGGCCAGCGCCATCGGTTCCTTGCCCTGCGCGTCCTTCAGGCCGCCTTTTTCGAAAGTGAAGACGAAGAAGGAATGCGCCGCCACAACTTCCGGCTTGAACGGTTTCTTGATGAAATAGACGTTCTTTATCAGTTCCGGCTTCAGCGTCATCGAGGTCCATTCGTAGGCGGTCTCCGAAGGAACTTCCATGGAAGCCGTGCGCACGTTGCCCATCACCAGTTCGCCGGTCTTATTCCCGATAATGGTGGCCTGGCGGCGGCGGGGCTGGTAGGCCGGAGGGGTTACCTCGCCGGCCTTGGGGGTGTACTCCGAGATCTTGGCGACTTTCAGTACCGAAAGATCGTCCGACTGGCGGGCCTGGGCTTCCAGTACCACGGTCTTGCCCTCGAAAACGGCCGCCTTTTTAGCGGCCAGGTCCAGCTTGAAGAGCTGGCCCTCCACCGTGTTGATGAAGACGCCGCCTTCGTTGACCGAAATTACGCCTTTGAGCGAATAGTTCACTCCCCAGCTCTTATCGGCCGGCAGGCCCGCGCCGGGCAACTGCGAGATCTGCGCGGCGTCTATGCTTTCAAGTTCCGAAAAATTCTGGGCGGCGGACGGGGAAGCCAGCAACAGCAGGGCGAAGGGGAGGGTCTTTAGTATCATACATATATGATACCCTCCCGCCGGGGTTCCTTTAAGGTGCCAAGGTCCCTGTTTGCGGCGGCAATGTTCCCAGGCCCGGGTAGGCCCTTTGGGAATGAAATTAATATAATCTATTCCATAGGACATTGCCCGGAGGCCGATATGAGCATTTTCTCAAAAACACAGCTTGAAAAATACGCCGACACCCTGGTGTGGGGGCTTACCACCGCCCGCACCAAGCCCTTTAAAAAATACGACGTGGTGCTGCTGCGCTGCGACCTGGAAGCCCGCGAACTGGGCGAACTGGTGCACCGCAAACTGGTACAGCGCCGCTTCAACGTGACGGTCAGCTTCCTGCCCAGCCCCGTCATAGAGAAGGATTTCTACCAGTTCTCGGACGACAAACAGCGCGCCTTCCTGTCCTCCTGGGACCGCGAGATGTACAACAACCTTAACGGCTACGTGTTCATCCACGCGCCGGCCTCGCTCACCCACCTCAAGGACATAGACACCAAGCGCCAGTCGCAGGTGGCCATAGCCAAAAAGCCGCTGTTCGCCATACGCAATAAACGCGAGGAGCAGGGGCAGTTCGCCTGGACGCTGTGCACCTATCCCACGCCGGAGTTGGCCAAACAGGCTAAGCTCTCAGTGAAAGAATACGCGGACCAGATAGCCAAGGCCTGCTACCTCAACGAACCCTCCCCCGTGAAGAAATGGAACCAGGTTTACAAGCAGGTGACGGCCATAAAGAAATGGCTGGGCGCGCTGAACATGGAAGTCATCCTCACCGAATCGGCCTCTATGGACCTCGAGGTGAAGCTCGGCGAGAAGCGCCGTTTCCTGGGCATCAGCGGCCACAACATCCCTTCGTTCGAGATCTTCACCTCGCCCGACTGGCGCGGTACGCGCGGCACCTATTACGCCAACCTGCCGGCCTTCCGCGGCGGCAACTACGTGGAGAAGATAAAACTGGAGTTCAAGGACGGCCGCGCCGTCAGGATCTCCGCCGCCAAAGGCCAGGACTATGTAAAGAAGATCATGGCCACCGACAAGGGCGCCAGCCAGCTCGGCGAGTACTCGCTCACCGACCGCCGCTTCTCCAGGATCGACCGCTTCATGGCGGACACGCTGTTCGACGAGAACCACGGCGGGCGCCACGGCAACTGCCACGTGGCCATAGGCAATTCCTACACGGACACCTATACCGGCGACGTCTCGAAGCTCAACGAAGCGCTTAAGAAGAAACTGGGCTACAACGACTCCGCGGTGCACTGGGACCTGATCAACACCGAGGACAAGAAAGTGACCGCCACCCTGAAGAACGGCAAAAAGGTCACCATCTACGAGAAAGGCCAGTTCAGGTACTAGGGGACGCTGATGACTATATGACTATTCCGGGCCGGCAGTCGGGATGTGAATAGCGCAATAGTCGCGGAGGGGGCGCTGATGACGAATAGTCATATAGTCATCAGCGTCCCCTTTTTGCGATAATAAAAACAATGAGCACACTTCTTGAGGCGTTAAAGACGGAGCGCGGCCGGCACGTGGCCGCTGCGGTATTCCTGGCGGGTTTGTCCGCCATGTTCCTGTTCTGCGGCTACGAGTTCGTACGATCCCCGGTAGAGGCCATCTTCATGGACCGCGTCGGCGCGGAATATAAACCCTACGCCATAGCGTGCGTGCCGGTAATGATGGGCGTGATGATCTATGGTTACGGACGCCTGCTTTCCGCCGTCGGCGCTAAAAAAGCCATGGCCGCCTCCATGCTGGGCAGCGCGGTTTTCTTCGCGCTGGCCTGGACCATGCTGGGCGCCGCCGGCCGCTGGCTGGCGTTCCTGCTGCTGGTGTTCAAGGAATCCTACGTGGTGATAATCTCCGAGCAGTACTGGTCCTTCATCAACAGCGTGCTCAAGGATGACGAGGGAAAGGTCTTTAACGGGCCGGTGGCGGGCTTGGGCGCGCTCGGGTCGCTCGTGGGCGGGTGGACGCTGAGCCGTTACGTGATGAACCTGGGCACGGACAAATTCCTGCTTTTCGGCGCGGTCATAATAATCCCGGCGCTGCTGCTGTTCTGGAACGCCTGCGAAAAGGCCGGGGAGCCCAAGCCGGCGGCCGACGAGGCCGGCGGCCGGAAAGGGCACCTGCACCTGAGCATCCTTATGGAGAACCGCACGGTGCTGTTCATCGCCTTCATCATCTTCTCCGCGCAGGTGGTGGCTACCGCGCTGGACCTGCGCTGGACCCAGCTGGTGCAGGATTTTATCCCGCTCAAGGACGCGCGCACGGCCTATATGAGCCAGTTCTGGATGAACGTGAATATTTTCTCGTTCTCCATGCAGTTCCTGCTGACGCCGCTGCTGCTGCGCTATATCCCGCGCCGCGGCATCCTTACCTCCATCCCGGCGGTGCACATAGCCACGTGCGCGCTGCTGTTCTTCTACCCGTCGCTGGCGCTGGCGTCGGGGGCGTTCCTGCTGTTCAAAGGCATGGACTATTCCATCTTCCGCGCTTCAAAGGAGACGCTCTACATCCCGTTCTCCTACGACACGCGCTACCGCGCCAAGCAGGTGGCCGACGCGTTCACGTACCGTTTCGCCAAGGGTGTAACGGGCACGTGGATCTCGGCTATGAAGGCGGCGGGCGCCATGGTGGCGCCCACCTTCTACCCGGCGCTGGGCGTGGTGTTCTCCGGGGCGTGGCTGGCCATGTCCTTCCCGCTTACCGCCAAACGCGAACAACCCGCCGGCTGACCCCGGCGCCGCAAATAAAAAAGCCCGGCTGGACCGGGCTTTTTTATTTATGCGGGGCGGATCAGAAAACTATGCCGGCCGAGATGCGGTGCACTATGCCCAGGTCGCCGAAGGGGGAGAAAGCGTAGTCCAGGTTGTAACTGCCAAAGCGCATTCCAGCGCCCAGCGCCACGTTGCGCGTGCCGCTCAGCTCGCCCAGCGCCCGGGTGTTGAAGCCCGCGCGCAGGAAGACGTCCATGGACGGCCCGGCGGTGATGCGCCCCTCGCCGCCCATGGCAAGGAAAGGCAGGTTGTCGCGCGCGCCCACTATGTCGGCCGTCAGGTTGAAATGGTCGCCAAGCCTGGTAACGCTGCCCACGCGCAGGATGAGCGGCAGCGGCGCCTCTTCCTTGTCGTAGCGCAGCGTTCCCATGATGTTCTGCGCGGACACGGACATCCGGAAATTATTGTCGAACATGTATGGGAAGTTAAGGCCGATGTCCGCGGAGACCGTGTTATCGGCGGAGATTATCTTGGAGCGCACGAACTTGCCCGTGGCGCCCAGCACAAAGCGCTCCTGCGGGTCTTTGTTGAAGCCGGTGACATAGCAGGCAAAGCCCACGTTGATCGCCGTGTCGTAAGGGGTGAAAGCCCCCAGCTCGAAGCCGCTGGAATCCGTCTGGCTGATCCTGCCGAAATTCATGTACTTGGCCGAGACGCCCCAGGAGCCCACTTCGCCGGCGCTTTCCGCGTAGGCGAAGTAATCGGCGTAGGTGCCGGCCAGGTAGGGCGAGTGCATGAAAACCATGGAGTTGGTCTTGATGTTGATGAGGCCCGCGGGATTCCAGTCCAGCGCGAAAGCGTCGTCGACCAGAGCCGAGTAAGCCTCTCCAAGGGCCGCGCCGCGCGCCCCGGAGGCGATCTTCAGGAACTGCGCGGAGGCCGTGCCGGCCGAGGCCGTGTCGAACCCCTGCGCCGCAGCACCCCCGGCCAGCAGGGAGCAAAGCAGCAGCGCCGGCGCCGAAGCCGCTTTCAGGATGCTTTGCACGCTCCTCTTGCTCATAAATTCCGCGTCAGCGCTCCACCGCCACTTTGAAGCTCTTGCCGTTCTTTTTGTCCGCAGTCTGGATGAAAGCTATGTAAACGCCGCTCGCGGCCTTGCGGCCGTCGGAGTTGAGGCCGTCCCAATGGGCCATGCCGTTGCCGTCGGCCTTCAGGTCGCGCACAAGTTCTCCAAGGAAGGTGTAGATCTTGACCTTCGCGCCCGGGGTCATGTTGGTGAAATGCATCACGTCGGATACCGAGTTGGGCCTGTAAGGGTTGGGGTAGATCTTGACGTTGGACAGACCCGCCTCGGAAGTCGCCTGCATGATCTGGAAGGTGGACAGGTGCCAGGTCTGGCCTATCACGCGGTCGTTGGCCATGTCGGAGACCGACGGCAGCGGCACCCAGACCGAGTGGACTTCGTCGTAAAGGGCCAGGATCAGCTTGGAGCGGTCCGTTCCGGAGGGAAGGTCCGACCGGCGGTACGGCAGGGTTATCGTTATGGCGTCCAGTACCAGCGTTGGCGGGAAATGGGTGACCGAGAGGCCTATGCCGGTGGGGGACAGAACGGAGACCGCGGAGAGCGGCGCCGCGAAGGAGGAGACCGGCTGCAGCAGCAGCCTGGTGGAACTGCCTATGGAACCGCGCGGCATACGCACCGAGATCAGGCCGTAGGAGGTCTGCAGCGAGATGGTGTTATCCTGTCCGGATACGGCGTTGAGCTGCGAAGAGAGCAGCGTCCTGGTGGAGCCGGCGTCGACGTAAACTGAAAGAACTCCGGTCTGGCCGCGCGCCTGGAGGCGGGCGAAGTAAGTGGTATCTATCTGCAGGTCGCGGAAGGAGGCGGAAAGCGCGCGCACCGTAAGCGAGGAATTCATGGTGGAGAAATCCGACATGGTGGACAGCAGCACGTTGTACCAGGTGTGCGAGGAGTTGTTGTTGTCCGCCCAGTTGACGGTGAAGCCGTCCGTCAGAGCTCCGGAGAAGCCCTGCGCCGGAGGCAGGACGTAAGCCGTAGCGGGAAGCGTGAGCGCGGCTCCCAGGTCTACGGGCGGGTCCGTGGGCACTCCGGTCAGGTTGAGGGCGGAGACGCGCATGTAGTAACTGGCGTTGGAGACCATGCCGGTGAAGCCGGCGTAAAGGTTGAGCGTGATGGAGGACAGCACCGTAGCGGAGAAGTCGGTGTTGGAGGAGATCTGCGCGCGGTACCAGGTGTTGGCCGGGTTCGTGCCCGGCAGCCAGTTGGCCGTCATGGAGGAGACGCCCACGTCAGAGAAATTGTCGAAGGCCGGGTGGAAGGCGCCGGTTGCCATGGACGAGAAGACCACCGTGGGGGCGGGGCGGTTGAAGCGGTTGTAGGCGGTCACCACCGGGTAGTAGGTGGTGTTGGGGACGAGAGCCGAGAAAGTGGCCGAAGACAGCGCCGTGGCCGAGGAATGGACCGGCGCAGAGAAATCCGAGTTGGAGGAGATGGTCACCAGGTAGACCGTGTCCGGCGGGTTGGAGTTGGGCAGCCAGGTCAGGTTCATGGTGAACGGCGTTATATAGGTGGCCTGCGGCGTGGGCGGATTGGCCAGGGTGGCGGTAGCGGGGACCACGGAATAGTTGGCGTTCCCGGCGGAGTTGAGCGAGCCGGCCCGCAGGTAATAAGTGGTGTTGGGCGAGAGGCCCTGCAGCGTGAGGCGGGAGGCGGTGGAAAGCGCGCTCTGCGAAGAGAACAGCACGGTGGTGAAGGCCGAGGTCGTGGCCGCCTCCAGCACATAGGCGGCGGCGGTCAGTTTCTGCGGGCTGTCGGCCAGCGTGGCCCAGGACATGGTGATGCTGGAATAATGGACGCCGGGGAACGGCGGCGAATCCGGCATCAGGGGGAGCGGCAGCGTAGACATGTAGGCGGGGGAGGTATTGGCGTAGACGGTGGTTCCGCCGTAGAGGCCGCCGGCCCGGAAGTAGTATTTGGTGTTCTCGTCCAGGCCGGAGATGGTGAGCGTGGTCAGGGCCACGCTGGTCGTGGCCGAACTGCGGCTGACAACGTCGAAGAACTGGTAGGTAGAGGCCTCCACCATGTAGCTGTCGCCGCCGGCTACGGCGCTGAAATAGATAGTGGCGCTGGACTGCCAGACCTGGCCCATGGCCGGGCCGGCCGGGGCCGGGGGCAGGGCGGTGCGCGTAAGCGTCAGCGCGGAGTAGTTGGGCGTGCCGTCCCAGTTAAGCGTTGCGAGGCGCATGTGGTAATCGGTGTTCTGTTTCAGGCCGCCTATGGCCAGCGCTCCCGCCTGCGGGTCCGCGGTGACCGAGGAGAGTACCACGCCCCCGGCCCCGAACGCGGCCGTGGAAGCCTCCAGGCGGTAGCCCTCGCAGGTGGATCTCTGCGGTGCGGCGGGCAGCGGGTAGATGAAGACGGTAATGACTTCCGGCTCGGGGATTATGGTAGCCAGATTGGCCGAGGGCGGGCTGGCCAGCGTGATCGAGGTTATGGCCGCGGTATAGTTGGCGGTGTAGGCGAGGTTTATGGAGGAGGTCCTGAAATAATACGTGGTGTTCGCGTCCAGGCCGGCTACGGTCAGGGAGTTATCCGCCATGTCGTAGGTGGTGGAGGACAGCGCCGCCTGCGCGCCCGTGAAGGCGCCCGTGGAGGCCTCCAGCCGGTAGGCCAGGGCGTCGCCCGGGGTCAGCGCGGTCCAGGCCAGGCCGGCCGCGCCTTCGGTGACGGATTGCAGCGAAAGAGAGGTTATCTTGGAGGCCAGCGTGGTGAAACTGCGGGTTTCCGAAAGGTTGCTGGCGAAGTTCCAGTTGAGGGTGCCGATGCGGTAATAGTAGGTGGTGTTGAAATCGAGCGGGGACAGGTCGACGGCGGCCGAGGCCGGTACGGCCGTCTCCCAGTAGGTGCTGGTGGGGGAGATCAGGTCGGAAGCGGTGGTGGCGACGTGGAGGCGGTAGCCTTCTGCCTGCTCGGCCTGCGTCGGGCCGTTGACGGCGGCCCAGGAGATGGCGGCGCTGCTTTCCACTACCGATTCGGAAATACCGGTTATTTTCATGGCCAGCGTGGCCGTGGAGAGGCCCAGCGGCGGGGTGTAGTTGGTGGCGATGCCGCTGAGGCTGCGAGCCCTCACGCGGAAGTAGTAGGTAGTGTTGGCCAAAAGGCCGCCGGCGTCCACCGGCGGGTAGCCTTTAATGGAGAGGATGGAGGAGGCGAAGCCGGAGTTGTCGGCGTATTCAAGTTCATACCGGGTCCAGGCCGGGTTGTTGGCCGTGTCCCAGCCGATCTTGGCCACCGCCGTGTAAGAGGAGGCGGCCGTAAAGAAGGCGGGGATGGAGTAGGCCATGGCGGGCGTCCCGGCCATGGTGGTGGAGGAGACGCCGTTAAGGGCGTAGGCCGTGTCATTCTCCGACGCTTTTTTAACCCGGAAGTAGTAGGTGGTGTTCTGGTCCAGGTTGATGTAAGTGGTGGTCAGGGCGGCCGTAGAACCAGTGGCTATCCTTACGGAAAAATTGGAGGCGGTTGAAAGCGCCACAATGTAGGGGCCGCCGCCCCCGGCGCTCCAGCTGAACGCGAGCGTGTTGAGGGTGGCCCCCGCTTTCTGGGGGCTGAGGGCGGTCTGTGCCGCGGCTGAACCCGCGCCGGCTAAAAGCAGGAGCGCGGGCAGCAACAGGCTGCGGAAGGGCTTGAACCGCGGGAACATGTGTATATTCTAATAAACGCGCGTTAAAAAACAATGGCCAATATGTTACAGTGTGCGGCCGCCGCCGGGTCGGTTTGCACGGGGCGCGGTTTCTATTATATTATAAATCAGATTTCAATAACCGGATTCCGGGAATAAAAAAATGCATTTTCTGATAAAGCAAACGGCGCCACTGCTCAAAACCGGCGCGGCGGTCGTATGCGCCGCGGCGTTTTTTTTGGCTCCGGGCGCGGCCGCCGGCGACAAGGCCGCTTTTCCTGAATTCGAGCTTCAGGCTGGCTTTCCGCTGTTCTCCCAGGCCGCCGCCACCGGCGTGGTGGTGGGCCAGGGCGGCAATTACGCCGTGGCCCTGCCGGACGGCCGCGCCCTGTGGCTGCTCAATAACGTCATGACCGGCGAACGCAAAGCCGACGGGCAGAGCGCGGTGTGGGATATAACCGACGGCGCAGCCGCGCTCACGTACAGCACCGCCGCCGCGTCCCAGGCCGGGGCCCTGGGCTACGTCTCGGACGAGAACGGCCTGCCGCTGCCGTTGCTCTCCGGAGGCGCCGGCGAATACAGCCGCGTGCGCAAATTCTGGCCGCGTGCCGGCTACTGCGGCAAGGCCCGCTGCTTCGTCTTCTACTCGGTCATGAACAACTACGGCCCCGGCCCCTACGATCATTTCCGCGTGGGGCAGGGCGTAGCCTCGGCCCAAACTCCGGCCGGGCCCTACGTCAAGGCGCCGCACGGCCTGCGCGGCGTATTCTGGGACGATACCGAACCGGCTTTTGGCTCGGCCCTGCTGGAAGATGCCGACGGCTGGCTTTACGTTTACGGCCGCGTGGCGACCGCGCCCGGAGAGTACGGCGCGGCGCTGGCCCGCGTCAGGCCCGGAGACCTGCTGGAGAAGGCGAAGTATGCCTATTACGACGCCGAGAATTCTTCCGCGCCCTGGACGTCGGACCTGGCCGAAGCCGCGGCGGTCATGGATAAAATGCCCGAGGATTTTTCCGTTTCCTACAACGATTTCCTGAAGAGTTACCTGGCCGTCTATATGGACGACGAGTCCGGCACGGTGCTGGCCCGCCAGGCCCGCTACCCGTGGGGGCCGTGGGGAGAGCCTTACCGGCTCCTGGCCTGCGCAAAGGAAGATTACTGCTACGGGGCCAAGGAACAGCCCGCTTTCTCCTCGGAAGGCGGGCGGACGATCTGGCTGACGGTGGAGAAGAGGAACGCGCCTTACCTGTACAAATTAAAGTTCAAATAGGGGAAAGCATGGCCGACTACAACATACTGGTTATCAACCCGGGCTCAACTTCCGACGAGGTGAGCTATTTCCGCGGCGAAAAGGAGGTCTTCCATAAGACCGTCCGGTACAGTCCGGAAGACATGAAGCCTTACGACCATGAAAAGATCACCGCGCAATTCGATATGCGCAAGCGCATGACGCTGGAAGCTTTGAAAGAGCACGGCGTTGAGCTGAAAGAGCTGCACGCGGTGATAGGCCGCGGCGGCCTGGTAAAGCCCATCGAAGGCGGCGTCTATGCGGTGGACGATGTCCTGCTGGCGGACCTGCGCGAAGGCGTGCTCGGCGACCATTCCTCCAACCTGGGCGGAATCATAGCGCACGATATCGCCACGCCGCTCGGTATCAAGTCCTTCATAGCGGACCCGGTGGTGGTGGATGAAATGCTGCCGCTCGCGCGCTATTCCGGCATGCCGGAGAATCCCCGCATTTCCATTTTCCACGCGCTCAATCAGAAGCGCGTGGGCCGTCACGCGGCGGCCCAGCTGGGCAAACCTTACGAGGAATGCCGGCTGATAATAATGCACGGCGGCGGCGGCGTTTCCGTGGGTGCGCATATGGGCGGGCGCGTGATAGACGTGAACAACGCTTTGAACGGCGACGGACCCATGACTCCGCAGCGCTCCGGCGGCGTGCCCGCCGGCGGCCTGGTGAAGATGTGCTTCAGCGGCAAGTATACCGAGAAAGACATGATGCTCAAGCTTAAGGGCCGCGGCGGCCTGGTGGCATATACCGGCACGTCAGACTGCATCGCGTTGGAGAAATACATCCTGACCGGGGAAATAAAGCCCGGCAGCGGTATAGACCCCGACAAGATGACCCGCGAGGAGGCCCGCGAGGCCGTTCACGCCATGGGTTACCAGATCTGCAAGGAGATCGGCGCGATGGCGGCCGTGCTCGAGGGCAAAGTGGACGCGATCGTGCTGACCGGCGGCCTCGCCTACGACAAGGTGCTGGTGCCGGAGATCAAGCGGCGCGTGGGGTGGATAGCGCAGATCCTGACCTACCCCGGCGGCGACGAAATGACGGCGCTGCGGACGGCCGCCGAGACGGCCCTGCGGCACCCCAACATGATAAAGAAGTACTGATTTTGTTCGAACTTAAACTTACTCCGGAGGAAAAATGAAATTCAAGAACTTTGACGAACTTTTAAGCATGGTAAAGGGCAAGACCAACCGTATCGTGGTGCCCGGCGCCAACAACGACGAAGTGCTCACCGCCTGCAAGATGGGCGTGGACCACAAGATCATCTCCGGCGGCATCCTGATAGGCCCCAAAGCCCAGGTAGAAGAGATGGCGAAAAAAGTCGGCTTGAAGCTGGACATCTTCGAGATCATCGACAAGTCCGACTACGCCGAGATGTGCAACCAGGCGGTGGACATGGTGAAGGCCGGCAAGGGCGATTTCCTGGTGAAGGGCCTGGTGGACACAAAGTTCTACATGAAGGCCATCCTGCGCAAGGAGATCGGCGCCGTGGCCGAGGGCACCGTGCTCAGCCACTTCGTGCTGTTCGAACTGGCCAACTACCACAAACTGTTCGCCGTGACCGACGCCGCCATTATGATCGCCCCCAACGTGGACCAGAAGGCCATGATCCTCAACAACTCCGTGGACATGATGCGCATGCTGGGTGTGGAGAAACCCAACGTGAGCGTGGTCTGCCCGGTAGAGAAGGTCAACGAGAAGATCCCCAGCACCCTGGACGCGGCGGAACTCGTGAAGCGCAACAAGGAAGGCAAGATAAAGAACTGCGTGGTGGAAGGCCCCTACGACGTCTACATCGCCTTCTCCAAGGAACTGGGCGCCGAGAAAGGCATAAAGGGCGTAGTGCCTGGCAATACCGACATAGCGCTGTTCCCCAGCCTCGATTCCGGCAACCCCGTCTACAAGTGCCTGAGCTTCTTTGGCGCGGGCATGAAGAGCGCCACGCTGCTGGCCGGTTCCAACATCCCGGTGATCCTGCCCTCCCGCACGGATACCCCCATGACCAAACTGCATTCAATAGCCCTCGCCGCCTATCTCAAGGATAAGGCCGGCGTGCTGGCTTAAAGGAGATAACCCTATGTCCTGGAATTTCATTAAAAAACTGGTAGGCAAGGAAGAGGAAAAGAAGCACCAGCCCTCGGCCGCGGCTCCGGCTTTCAAGCCGCAGACGGCCGCTCCCGCCCCGGCGCCCCAGGCGCCCGCCGCCCCGGCCAAGGAAAAGCCGGTGGCCGAAAGGACCGACGACGAGTTGGCCGCCGAACTGGACAAGATGTCCCCGGAGATCCTGGCGCAGGCCAAGGACCCGCAGATGCGCGCGCTCATTATCGGCATCTACCGCAAGATGCTGCTGGACAACGTGAACATCCATGACGACAAGGAAGTGAAGAAGTGGATGAAGAAGCACCCCGAGGTGCTGCAGGGCGGCGAGACCGTGAAGGTGGAGACGGTGCGCCGGGAAGAGCCTAAAGTGGGCCGCAACGACCCCTGCCCCTGCGGTTCCGGCAAAAAACACAAAAAATGCTGCGGTAATTAGGGGACGTGCGGTAATTAGGGGACGTTCATTCCTAATTCCTAATTGAGCCGCCGGGATCGCCCGGCGGTTCTTTTTTGTGGAGGGGACGCACATTCCTAATTCCTAATTGGGTCCCTGAAAAGTTCGGAAATTCTGGTTTTTTAGGCGACAGACCCTTGTCGGGTTGGTGTGCTAGATTATTGGCAGAGGTTAGCGGAGGAACTATGCCAAGAAAAGCCAGGGTAGATGTGGCGGGGCAGTATTATCATGTGATTTCCCGCGGGATAGAGCGCCGGGAGATCTTTTCACAGAACGAGGATTACGAGGATTTTCTTGAACGGTTCAGGGTCTGGCTGGAGAACTGCGGCGCCAAGTGCATGGCCTGGTGCCTGATGCCAAACCACTTCCACTTTCTGTTGCTGCGCGGGGAGCGTCCGCTCAGCGAACTCATGCATCATCTGATGACCGGCTATGCGGTCAACTACAACCTGCGTCGCAACCGCTGTGGGCACCTGTTCCAGAACAGGTACAAATCCATCCTCTGCAGTTGTGAGGAATACTTCTTGGAGGCGGTCCCGTACATACACCTGAATCCGCTGAAGGCTGGGCTGGCGAAGGACCTCAATGACCTTATGAATTATCCCTGGTGTGGTCACCGGGCGCTGGTAGCAGGCGATGCTGACGGGATACTTTGCGTTCCAGCCCTGTTGGAGCATTACGGCGGGGGTGAGCCAGCCTTGCCCCGCTATGTCGCGGCTATGGAGGTAAAGGCCGCGGAGCTGGAGCGCGAAAGAGCGGAAGCCCGCAGGCGTGTCTCCCGATTTTCGGGCGAGACGAAAGATTTCGTGGGAGATATCCTCAAAAAAGTTGAGAGGCTTGAAGAACGTCCCTTTCGGCCGCGGGCGGAGCTTCTTGCGGAGGCGTCCAGGCTGACGGGCGTGGCCTGCGGGGATATTCTCCATCCTAGCCGCATAAGGGCTGCGGCCAAAGCGCGGGCTGTCTATTGTTATTTATGCCGTGAGCAGGCCGGGGTCAGCGGTCAGGAACTAATGGAGGAACTGGAGATAAAGCAGAGCGGGATATCCAAACTTATAGCTAAGGGCCGCGCATTGCTGGCAGGGAATAATTAGGAATTAGGAATCAGCGTCCCCTAAATCAAAAACCCCGGTTTCGCCCGGGGTTTCTGATTCTGGCTGCTACTGAAGAACAATTAGGAATTAGGAATGAACGTCCCCTTAGTTCCACCTTAGTTCCAGGAGACGGTGGGGGTTTCGGAGATCTGCACCGGGCCTACTTCGCCGGCGTTGCGCATATCTTCGGACAGGTCCTTGAAGTTGCCCAGGCCGTCCACCGCGTAGGACAGCGTGCCGCCGTTGGTGGAGAAGGGGGTGGAGCGGATCCAGTTCAGCGAGGCCTGCAGCGCGGAGACCGGGGCCAGCTTGGTGCCGACGTTCATGGGATCTGACATGCGCACGTTCAGGTCGAATTTCCAGCCCCATTTCACGTTCACGCTGATAGGCTGCACGGTGAAGTTGGTGATGTAGCGGCCGTGTATCTTGCCGTCTCCCTTGTCGTCGGCGTTGCCTACCGCGCCGCCGGTGGCCTGGTTGATGTAGTTGTCCAGGCGGCCTTTGCCGCTGTAGTCCTCGGTGCCGCCGTAGAAGAAAGAGATCTTGTATTTAACGTCCACCACGTCTATGCCCATGAGGTTGGTGACCTTGTAGCGGTACAGCATCTCCTTGGGGCCTTTCCAGCCGCTTATGTTGCCCCAGTTGAAAGAGAAGCCGGGAATGGCGCTGGCGTAAGCGGAAGCGTAGGAGCCGCTGGGGGCGCCGCTGGTTATAACGCCCCAGGCCGCCAGGCCGGCGTTCATGAGGCCGCCTTCGCCGCCTTTGTTCATTCCGGCCAGGTTTTCCGGCATGGCGGGCGGAACGGCTTCTTTGCCGGGTTCCACGGAGGTCAGGGTGACCTGCTCACCGGCCACGGTAAAATAATCCTTATCTATGGCTTTGCCGCCCTGTGCGGACAGGGGGGGAACGAGGGCGAGTATCGCTGCCAGGGCCACTGTAGAGTTAAGGGTTTTCATAGTTATAGTGTAATGGGTGCCCGGGATATCCGCAAGGGATTTAGGGCCCAGGCCCGGCTGGGTCCTCAGTCCCACGCTACTTCAGCGTCCTTGCCGTCCCCCGGGGCCTGCTCCGGCAGGGGGAGCGGGATGGCCTCGGAACTTTGCGAGGTTATGGTCCCGGTGCCGGTCACATTTACAGGGTTAACGCTCACGGTGGGCCTCCTGAGGGGGCCGCTATAGCGCCAGAGCAGGTTGGAGGTAAGCAGGGCCACAGGCTTGCCGGCGGAGCCTATGTTCATGGGGTCGGCCATGGCCGTTTCCATGTAAAGTTCCCAGCCCCATTTGACGTCTATTTTTATGGGCTTTATCGTGAAATTAGCGATGTAGGCGCCCTTCAGGGCCGGGTCGGGGCCCGGGATCTCCCCGTGGTAGAAAGCGACTTCGTAAAGCACGTCCACGGCCCGGCCCTGCAGGGAGGAGTCCACCGCGAACCGGTACCTGCGGGTGACTTTTTTCCAGCCGGACAGATCGTCCCAGTTGAATGAGAAGGAGGGGATGGCGCTGGCGTAAGCCGTGCCCAACTGTACCGAAGGCCTGCCGTTCACTATCACCTTCCAGAGTTTGGAGCCGGCCATCACTACCAGGGCGCCCGTGACCACGAACCGTCCGTCCTGGGCGGGCGGCCGGACGGTGCCGTTCTCGCCGAAGACCACCGGCTCGGAAGTTTCGGAGATCAGGGTGGTGGTAGCGGCGCAGTCGCCGTTGTCCTGGCCGGCCGCGGCCGGCGCCGCCGCGTTGAGCAGCAGGCAGAGGGAGGTTATGATGAAAGGCGTTTTTAACATCAGGTTACCAGTAGCGTACCCGGCCCGCGTCCACGTGCACAAAGCCGTCGGAAGGATAGTAGCCAACACCGCCGGCTTTAAGGGCCTTGGCGGCGTCGCGCAGGGCCGAGGTCCGCACCCCGGGCACTTTTATATCCGCCGCCCAGCCTTTCAGGTGCAGGCTGTTCTTGGCGACCCCGCTGGAATTGGAAGACAGGGCGGAGTTAAGCTCGGGGCTGCGGTAGCCGCAGATCACGGTCACGGTAGCGCCGCCCAGGCGGTCCTGCAGCGCGTCCAGGATCTCCGCCAGCCGGGCGGGCACCGCCGTCTCTTTGCCGGTCAGGCGGCAGCGCATGAAGTGCTTGAGTTTTTCGAAAGCTTCCGGGATGTAGCGCCCGTCGGCGCCGCGGTAGCGGACTTCAATGGTTTCTTTGTTCCATTCGTGGTAAAGCCTTATCGTCCCGTCCCCGCCCAGGCTGGCGGCGGAAGGTTGCGCGTCGGCGGTTTTTTCTTCGCCATCCGGTTCGGAGTCGGCCAGGTAGGAGCCGGCTTCCACTTCGTTCAGACCTGAAAGTTCGGCCACGGCCTGGGCCACGGCGGGGACCTGGGAATCGAACTGGCGGATGTCGCTGGCGCTGATAACGGCGAGCCGGAACTCCTGCGCGAAAGCGGGCGCGGCCGCCTGGGCCAGGAGCAGTAAGGAGAGGATGGCGTTTCCGGTTTTCATAAATTGTCTCCGCTGGTTATAGTCTAGCTGAACTGCAAAAAGGTTCAAGCGCCGTTGTGCCCAGAACAGGGGGCGCGCGAGGACCCCGCTGAAATGGGTCCTGGGGCCCTTGACAAAAGGCAAACGCCCCCTTATCCTATCTTGTAAGATAAGTGTATCCTGCGTTTATGAGGAAGATACTTTCTACTCTGCTTTTCTTTTCCCTGGCCGCCGGCCTTGGCGCGGCCCCGCCGTCCCCTGACGCCACACCGGTACCGGAGCAGGCGCTGCCGCACCACGCGGAGCCACGCCCCGCCGACGCGCAGGCCCAGGGCCGCGACGACCTGGCCATTTTTACGCGCAACGCCGCGCACCGGCCCCGGGTCTCGGCCGAGGCCCTGCTGCGGCTGCTGGCCGGTATGACCCCTGAGGAGGCGGACGCTTTTCGCCAGAAGAATTGCGGTATCATAGCCGAGCTGGTGGATTCCCTTGAGCGCGCCGCCGCCTCCGGCCGCGTCAGCAAGGACGCCTACGACGACTTCACCTCCAAGTTCGCCAAGTACGAGATCCCTACCATGCAGGCCCGCGCCGGCGAACTTCCGGCCGAAGGCCCCCGCAAGGACGCCCGGCGCAACCCCGTTGCCGCTCTGGTGGACGCGAGGATAGCCACTAATTCAGGCGACAAAGAGAAGGCCGCCGCCGCGATAGCTGCCGCCAGCACCTCCTACCCGGAAAACCCGGCTGTGCAGACCGCTGCCGCCTCCTATTACAACGAGACCAAGAATTACGCTATGGCGGAAAAGACCGCCACCGGGGCCATAGCCCTGGACGACAGATCTCCCGAGGCCTACAAAGCCCGCGCGGTGGCGCGCGCCTCGCTGGAGGACCGTAAGGGAGCCATAGAGGATATCCGCAAAGCCATGGCCATAGACCCGCAGGACGAATCCGCCCGCCTGCTCTCCGTGCTGCTGGAGAGCCGCAAAACGGTCCCCACCCTGCGTTCGGTTTCCTCCGTGGACGAGATCAAGCGGGCCCTGGGTTCTTATGAGGAATCCCCGGACGCCGTGGAAGGCGGCGGTACCGCGGTAGGTACGGAGACGGCGGCCCTGGCCGCCCCCGATACCTCCAAATCCCGCGCCTACCTGAAGACCGCGCTTTCAAAGAACCGGCTGGGGGATTATGAGGACGCTGTGCGCTACGCGGGCCTCGCCCTGGAAAAAGACCCTGGCAATATGGAGGCCTACCTGGAGCGGGCCAACGCTTATAATTTCCTCGGCAAATACGACGAGTCGGTGCGCGACGCCAGCTTTGTGATCTCGAAGGATCCCTCCAACCTGCAGGCCTTCAATATGCGCGCGTGGGCGCTTAACCGCAAAGGGCAGTCCGCGGAGGCGGAATCCGACGCCAGCCGCGCCATAGGCCTTAATCCCGGTTTTGCCGACGCGTGGTTCAACCGCGCGCTGGCCTACGAGAAGCAGGGCGACTATAAGCGGATGCTGGAGGATTTTAAGCAGGCCGCGGCGCTTTCCGGCTCTTACGCGGCCCGCTACCAGGACGCGGTGGCGCAGTACGGCCCACGCGTGCCTGGCTTTGCCGGCCAGAGCGCGGCCATGCGCGCCGCGGCCGGCGCAGCCGCGCCGGAAGACGCGAGGCACGGCCGCCGCAACCCGCTGCGCCGCTTCCTGCTGACGCTTTTCTTCACTCTGACCGGCGGCGCGCTGGTGGCGATGGGCCTCATCCACGTGGCCTCTTCGGCCAGGGAGGATTCTCCCAAAGCCCGCGCCACGCATCCCGACGTGCTGTCGCCTTCTGTGTTCTACGAGGGCGTGGCCACCGGCAAGTACAAGATAGAGCGCAAGCTCGGCGAGGGGGCCATGGGCGTGGTTTACGAGGCCACCGACCAGTCCCTTGGCCGCAAGGTGGCCATCAAGCGCATGGGCGACGAGATAAAAGTGAATCCGCGCGAGAAGCAGCGCTTCCTGGAAGAGGCTCGCACGGTGGCGCTGCTGCACCACCCCAATATAGTGGAAATCTACACCATCTTCGAGGAAGAAGACAACATCTACCTGGTCTTTGAGCACGTGGACGGGACTACGCTGGACAAGGTGTTGGAGAAGGAGTTGCGGCTGCCGTTCGATAAGGCCGCCCAGCTCTTCGGCGAGACCGCCGGCGCCCTGGCCTACGCGCATTCCAAGAACGTCGTGCACCGCGACCTTAAACTTTCCAACCTGATGCTGTCCGCCGAGGGCTGGGTGAAGGTGATGGATTTCGGCCTGGCGCGCCGCGCCAAGGAGACCATGGCCCGCACCTCCGCTCACGAGGTGGTGGGTTCTCCTGCCTACATGGCCCCGGAGCAGGACCTGGGCGTGTCTTCCGCCGAGTCCGACATCTATTCTCTGGGCGTCTGTTTCTACGAGGCGCTGAGCGGCGTGCTGCCTTTTGCCGGCCCGGACTTCCACGCCCAGAAGACGCACCTCTCCTACCAGCCGCTTTCCGACATCCTGCCGGGCCTGCCGCGCGGCGTGGACGCGGTGGTGGCCAAGTGCCTAGCTCCAGCTCCCGAGGACCGCTTCCGCACCGCCGAGGATTTCCGCCGCGCGCTGGACGCGATACTTTAAAGCCGTTCTGTCCAAAGCAAAGGGCCCCTTTCCGGGGCCCTTTCTTTTGCGCCGGCGGGGCCGGTCAATGGAAGAACGCTTTTTTTACCCCGTCTATGATGAACTGCACCGCCGTGGCCGCCAGCATGAGGCCCATGAGGCGGGTGGTGATGTTCATTACGATGGGATTTATCTTGGAGGCTTTTTTTATGGCGACGCGGAAGATCAGGTAGCTGGCTAAACCGACGGTCAGGAACAGCAGGAAGAGGATGCCGTCGTAAACTATGGTCTTGGCGCGGGATGCCAGCAGGATGGCGGTGGTAATGGCGCCCGGGCCGGAGAGCATGGGGATGGCGAGGGGGGTGATGGAGACGTCGGCCTTCTCGGCGCCGGCGGCTTTTTCCTCCTCGGTTTCCTGCACGCCGGAGCGCTTGGCGCGGAGGTTGTCCAGCGAGACCAGCAGCAGCAGCAGGCCGCCGGCCATCTGGAAGGCGGCTATGGTGATGCCGAGCACGGAGAACAGGGCGTTGCCGGTGACGGCGAAGAGGATCAGGACGCCGGTGGCGGTGACGCAGGCCGTGCGCGCCATACGCAGGCGTTCGGCCTCGGTGTTTTCCGGGGTCATGGCGAAGAACGTGGGCACCGCCGCCAGCGGGTTGATGATGGCGAACAGCGAACCTGCGCTCATCAACGCGAAATTAAGGATTTCCATGCGTTAACCAGTATATAAATTTGTTCACCGTTTTAGTTTGAACAACCGGGAGTACTCCAGCGAGAGGCCGGTGGTGAGGTTGGAAGCGGACCCGGGCAGCTTTTTGCCGGTGGCCATGAAATAGGTTAGGTAGGGGCTCAGCATGATGTCCTTGTAGAGCCGCGTGCTCAGCTTCACATTTACCTCAAGCCGCTCTTTCAGGTCGTACACCGTGTCGAAGCGGCTGCGCGCGAAATTGCGGTAGTTGGCGTCGGCGCTGAGCATCAGCGCGGTATGCGGCACGGGAGTATAGACGCGCAGGCCGGCTTCCACCGCGTACTTGGTGCGCGCCGGAGTATAGGTGTAGATGTTCTCCATCGTCAGGCCGGTGTAGAGTTCCTGTATGGCGGCGCCCTCGTAGAGTTTCAGGCCGGCGCTGCCGCGCAGCACCTTCTTCAGCGGCTGCTCTTCCACCCGCGAGAATTCCGTCTCGTAGGCCGCGGAGCCGTAGGGACCTATCACCAGCGGGCCCAAGGCCCCGTTATAACTCTTCATCCGGTACAGCACCTGCGACTCGAAGTTCAACTGGTCCACGCTCTCCGTGGTAAGGTGCGGCTGGTGGCGCGGGCGCAGCACCGTCTTGCCGTAATCGGCCAGGATGCCTGAATCCAGCCGGAACCGGCCGGAATAATATTCGGAGAACAGCCGCGCCGACCCTTGCATGCGCGTCTGGTTAACCGCGCCCAGGCGCGAGTCAGCGCCGGCGTAATCCGGGGCCCCGTGCACTTCGGTGTTGACGGTCTCCAGCGAGAGGTTGCGCAGGTTGATGCGCCACAGGTCGCGCTGTTCGGGTCTGTTGCGGATGGCGGCCGTCACGGCGTTCTCCCAGGCTTCGCGCGAAGGGGCCGCCGTGCGCAGTTCGTTCAGCGAGTCGATGACCGCCTCGTACAGCGTGGCCGGCGCTCCGGCGGGCTGCTGTACCGGCCGCAAAAAACTCCTGCCCTCCGCTACATCGGCCGGCAGGGCCATCAGATAAAGTTCCGAGTCGTTTACCGGCAGGCCGCCCACGCGCCCGGCGTCGTCCAGGCCGGAAAGCGCGTAGTGATCCTCGCCGCTGTAATTCTGCGGCGTGTAGTACTGGTCCGGGGCGCGGGGCGGTAGCGCGTGGCTGCGCAGGTCGTTGATGAAGCGGCCAGGCGCCAGCACCAGCTTTACCGGGCGGTCCGGGCCCAGCCAGGTCTTTACCATGGCCGTCGGCACGTCGCCCATCATGGAGCTGGAGAAAGGCCGGGCTTTGACCGCGGCCACCTCGGCCCTGAACTTTTTGCGCAGCAAGTTGGCCGACAGGCTGAAGAATTCGGGCACGCCGTACTTGGGGCCGCCGTCCTGCGGCTCGGGGCCTGCCAGGTCCGGCAGCAGCGTGTCGCCGGTGCCGAGGAAATGCCGCACGATGCGCTCTTTCATGTAGAGCTGCTCGCGGTAGTACAGGGGCTCGCGGCCGTCGTCGGGCGCGGGCAGGGCCTCCAGCGCGGTCAGTTCCGAGCGCGCGCCGAACTCCAGCCGGATCTGGCCCATGCCGCTGGAATCCGGGAAGACGGTCAGCGCCGGGCCGGTGTGGGCTTCGCGGTCCCACCTGCGCAGTTCCACGCGCGTCTTGCGGCCGGAATCGTTGTCCCAGGTTTCCGGCCCTATCAGCGCGTCCACGCCGCGCGCGCTCAGCAGCCAGCCCAGCTCGTCCTTCTTAAGCATCGGCACCAGCGCTATCACGGCCTTCGCCTTGCGCGGGCCGCGCAGCTCGTTGACCAGCGCGTAAAAAGCCTTCTGGTCGCGCGGGTCGCGCACGCTTATGGGCGAGCCCGCCAGGTCGGCCATGGCGGCCGACGCGGCCGGCACGAAGGAGATGAAGGCCACGTTGACGCCGCCCAGCCTGCGGATGGCATAAGGTTTTATCAGCCGGGCCAGTTCCGGGTCGGAGATGTCGGCGTTGGAACAGATCAGCTCCGGCAGGCCGGTGGAGATCTTCAGCCCGCCGTCCATGCGCCACTGCCAGAGGTTGTGCAGGTCGTTGTGGTCCAGCGCGCCTATGTCCGTGCCGGCGCCCGCGAGGTAGGCGAAGGTGCGTTCCGGCCCGGCCTTCAGCACCTGGCCCGTAAGGGCGCCTCCCAGCCCCAGGCTGAGGAGTACCGCTTCTTTTTTATCGGCGGCGTTCTCCAGCATCTTGCGGCTGAGGCCGTTGAGGCCCAGCGGGACGGAAAAGCCGGTGAAGACCACTTCCCGCCCCGAGGCGGAGGCGAAGTGGCGCATCTCAAGGGTAGGTTCCCAGAGAGTTTTAGAGGGGCGGGAAGGCAGCTGCAGCGCGCGGAACTTTATGCCCGAGGGGGAAGTGGCGGCGAGCAATTGCGCCGGTTCCCGCTCCACGCTGAAATAGGGGCTCATGATCTCCTCTATCAGCGGGGCCAGGCTTTCGATCAGGTCGGGCGGCATCAGCACCACCGAGTGGCCGCCGGAGATAACCTCCGCGGTCCCTTCCAGGGCGTAGTCCGTGGTGCGCGACAGTTCTTCGGAGGTGAGGTCCTCGGGCCCGTCTATTACGAACTTCGAGCCGTTGGTGTAGGTGATGGAGGTGGCGGAACGGGAAAGTTTTATGGAGCCGGTGGAGGAGGTTATTTCCTCTATCACCTGCGACAGGTCGAAGCTGATGCGGTAATCGTGGTTGAAGTAGTAGACGGCGGCGGAGCCGGCCAGAGCGCGGGCCGGGCAAACGGCCAGCAGCAGCGTCAGGATGAATTTCATGCAGTAAAGATTAGCATTTTTTATTTTTGCGGCCGCGGCGGACCCTTAATGCCCAGGTGGCGGTGGGCCTGAAAGTGCCGCCAGCATGGGCATTCCGCCTCATACCGGGATAGCGGGTAAAAAAATAAAATAGTCTTAGCGGTTTAAATTTTCAGGAGGCATATAGATGAAAAGATCACTGACTTTGTTCCTGGCGGTTTCGGCTCTTTCGGCCGGCTTATGCAGGGCAGGTTCCTTCGAAGACGCCCTTTCGATTTCAGGTACGGGCCTGATGGCAAGGACGGTGGAATTCTCCGCGCCGGCTGTCTCCGCTCCTGCCCCCGCGCCGGCCAGGGCTTTTGAACTTTACTGTGCCGGCGGCAAGCTGCAGGTCCAGTTCAAGGACGCCGTGCGCTACACCGCCATTGTAAAAGACGCCGCCATCACCGCCGCCCTTAAAGCCGCGGCCGCGAAATTCTACGAGGGCGAACAGCGCCTGGTGAACGTGCGCTTTAACGGCCCGGCCTCCTTTATGGTGGCGGATTTTCAGAAAGATCCGGACGGTTACGGTTACGACGCGGGACAGTTCGCCCCCAAGCTGCGCCTGCTGGGCGGCGGCCGCGCCAGGCTGACCCTTACCTACTTCCGCATGACCAACAGCCACGCCTACGAGTTCAACGAGGTCGCCTCGTTCGATTTCGACGGCTGCCTAAAATAAGGCGCTCCTGCGCCGTAAGGGCCGGGCCCGCTGGGGCCCGGCCTTTTTATTTATAAAGCGGTATAATATCCGTATCTGATTTTACGCGTCAAGGAGACCACTTCTATGAAAGCGCTCGTTAAAGCTAAAGCTGAAAAAGGCCTCTGGCTGCAGGACGTGCCCAAGCCGTCCATAGGCGACAACGAGGTCCTGATAAAGATAAAGAAGACCGCCATCTGCGGCACCGACATACACATCTACCAGTGGGACGACTGGGCGCAGAAGACCATTCCCGTGCCCATGCACGTGGGCCACGAGTTCGTGGGCGAGATAGCCGAGCTGGGCCGTGCCGTGCAGGGGCATTTTGTGGGCGAGCGCGTGAGCGGCGAAGGCCACATAGTCTGCGGCCACTGCCGTAACTGCAAGGCCGGGCACCGCCACCTGTGCATCAATACCAAGGGCGTGGGCGTGACCCGCCCGGGCTGTTTCGCGGAATACCTGGCCATTCCGGCCGAGAACGTGTTCTCCATACCCGAGGGCGTGAGCGACGAGGAGGCTTCCATCCTCGACCCGCTCGGCAACGCCGTGCATACCGCGCTCTCCTTCGACCTGATAGGCGAGGACGTGCTCATTACCGGCGCGGGCCCGATAGGCATCATGGCCGGCGCCATCTCCAATCACGTGGGCGCGCGCCACACCGTGATCACCGACGTGAACGATTACCGCATGGACCTGGCCCGCAAGCTGGGCATAAAGAACGTGGTTGACTCCCGCAAGGAGAAGCTCCCGGACGTGATGAAAAAGCTCGGCATGACCGAGGGCTTCGACGTGGGCCTGGAGATGAGCGGCAACGCGCAGGCCTTTAACGACATGATAGGCGCGGTGAAGATGGGCGCTAAAATAGCCCTGCTCGGCATCCTGCCGCCCAATACCACCATCCCGTGGAACCAGGTGATCTTCAAGGCGCTGTTCCTTAAGGGTATTTACGGCCGCGAGATGTTCGAGACCTGGTACAAGATGTGCGCCATGCTCACCAGCGGCCTGGACATCAAGCCCATTATCACGCACCGTTTCCCGGTGAAGGATTTCAAAGAGGGCTTCGAGATAATGTCCTCCGGCAAGTCCGGCAAGATCATCCTGGACTGGACTGCGTTGTAGATCGGGCGGATAGCCGGCAGGCAGAATAATGGGAGCGGGTGGCGAGGGTTTGCCTTCGCAGGGGCATCATGAAGCCCGAGCTTGCGTAAGCGCGAGGGCTGAATGCGAGAGCGCGGCCACGGTGTGGCCGCGCGTACCCGGAGAAGGCAACCCTCGACAGGTCCCGCGCACTTGCAAGCCTGCCACAGAGAGATCCTGTATATGAAATACTCGGATAATTTCGACAAACTGTGCGCCGCGCTGGAAGGGTCCGGCGCTTTCCTCGTGGTCGAGGATAATATCGGGCGCGTCAACGTGATGACCATCGGCTGGGCCCAGCTGGGCCTCATCTGGAGCCAGCCCATCATGACCGTGCTGGTGCGCCCGTCGCGCTACACCTACGACCTCCTTTCAAAGGCCACCCATTTCTCCGTCTGCGTGCCGCATCCGGGCGGGATGCAGAAAGAGCTGGCTTACTGCGGCAGCAAGTCCGGCCGCGACTTCGACAAGGCGCGCGTCTGCGGCCTCACGTTCAAGGAAGGCTACGGCCACAAGGTGAAATACATAGAAGGCTGCGAACTGGTCTACCAGTGCGAGATCTGCGTCGGCACCGGCCTGCCCACTGCCTGTTCGGAGCAGCCGGCGCTTTCCCGCTATTACCCCGGCGGGGGCGACGTGCATACGGTCTATTTCGGCAAGATAGTGAAGTCGGAGAAATTCTGATGCGCCACGCCCGCCTCGCCCCGCTGTTCCTCGCCGCCGTCCTGCTGTCCGGCTGCGGTATCCTCAAACAGAAGGCCGCCGAGTATTACCTCGGTAAAGCGCGTTCCGCCGCCGCGGCGCAGAACCCCGCCCCGGCCGACCTCGAGGCGGCCTTTGCTTACGCGGACAAGGCGTTTAGCTACGCGCCCGGTTCCGAGCAGGCCGTGGAACTACTGGAAGACCTGGCCGACGCCTCTTCCCGCAGCGGCTTCGCCAAGGGGCAGGAAATGCAGGCGGCCTCGCTGCAGCGCGCCCTTAAGCTTGCCCCGCTCAACTGGTATGTCCGCGAGGCGCTCGTTAACTTCTACGCCGCCCGCGGCGACACGGCCGGCCTGGACGCGCTGGCCGCGCAGGGCCGCGAACTGGCGGCTTCGCCCGACTCCGGGGTCAAGTATTGCTCGCTCCTTTCCGCCCTTGCCGCCAAGGCCGCTTCCGTCCCCTGGCTGGAATCCGAAGCCTCCCTGGCCCTGAACAAGTCCGCCGAGGTTTTCTTCGGGAAGGCGGGCGCCTATGCCGCCGCCCTGGCCGAACTGCCTGGCCTGAAGGCGGAGTCCGAGAAACTGACCGCCGCCGACCCTTCCGTCAAGCGCGCCGCTCCTGCCGCGCTGGTCTCCGCCGCGGAGGTGGCCGCCGCCGACGCGCTGCGCTTGCCCGACGCTGCGGCGCGCGCCGCCGATTTTGCCGCCAGGGCCGCCGCCGACCCCGCTTTTCACAAGGCCGTGGAGATGACGGTGCAGGGCAACGTAGCCTTGCTGAAAAAAGAATACGCGCAGGCCCGCGCGTTCTACCAGGGCGCGCTGCAGAACGCCCCCGGCCTGGTGGACGCCCGCCGCCAGCTGGCGGAAACCGACTTCCAGGAGGGCGCCGCGCTTGGCGCCGCTGGCGCGGACCGCAAGGCCTCCGCTCAGCTGCTTTACCGCGCCTACGGCACGGCCGGCGAGGTGATAACAGCCGTCCTTAAAGGCGGCGCCCCGCTGCCGTTCATAAAACCGGAGCGGTTCCTGGGCGAGTTGTACGCCCTGAAGGCGGCCGACCTGGCCGCGCTGCGCGCCGTGGACGGCAAGCGCCTGCGCAACACCGCCAGGCTCGAGGCCGAGTTTAAATCCGCGCTCGACGAGGCCGTAAGGCTTAACCCGGAAGGCCGCCTGGCCCGGGAGCTCCTCGAGCGTTATTCCAAAGAAGGTTTTTAAACCGCCATGTCCGTACGGCTCCTGACGTTCGCGCTGCTGCTGCCCGCGCTCCCGTGCGCGGCGCAGCAGACGGACGTCTCTACCGCCGCGGCCGCGGCGCAGGGCCCCAGCCCGCTGGTGCTCAACATCTCAAAGGACGCGCGCATGTCGCGCGTCGGCCTGGACTACTCCATAAAGTGGGATTTTTCGGACCTCGCCTCTTTCCGGCCCAGCCTGGGCGCGGTCTATGAGGGCGTGAAGGCCGTGTATTCGTGGGATATCACAGAGAATACGATGGTGAATTATTACGGCCTGCGCACCAATCCGTGGCGCATGATAATAGCGCGCGACAAGATACAGACCTCTTCAGCGCAGGGCTCCGGCGGCGGGGAAGCGGGCGTGGTCAGCAGGACCCCTTCGGCATACCGCAAACGCGTGAGGCTGTCGGTGTCGCCGCTGGTGGACGACATCAAGCGCGACTTCGATTCCAACCTCGCGGATTTCCTGCTGCGCAGCTCCCTCAGCAAGGCGTCGCCGGAATGGGAGAAGATAGGCGCGCAGAACCGCAAGACCTTTGTGAAGGACGTCCTCTCGCTGCCGGTCTGGGCCGTGCCCGTTCCCGGCATGGAGCAGACAAAAGAAGGTTTGGAATACCTTGGCGGGCCGCCAAAGCCCGTAAAGAAATAAAGAAGCCCGGGTTATCCCGGGCTTCTTTTTTTACCAGGTTCGCTCCTAGAGCAGCGCGGCGGCGCCGCGGCCTTCCGAACCGTCTATCCTTATATCCAGCGGCCGGTCGAAGCGCAGGTGCCTGATGTAGTTCAGTTCCTGCACCGGCGTCTGGGCCCGGATGCGCTCCCAGTTGATGAAGGAGTCCGGCCCCGTTTCATTTATGGTGAAGTAGCCCATGCCCAGCGAGGTGACGTTGTGGAAGAAATGCGTGCCGTAAGACGGGTCCACCACGAAGTCGCCGTAGGCCGCCTCCACTATCACGCGCGAGGCGGAGATGTGGTTCCATTTCACCGGGATGCCCAGGAGCGGGTCGCTCGACCCCCAACGGCCGGGGCCTATGATGATGTAGGAACGCCCTTCCTGCCGCAGCCGTGCGTTAAGTTCGCCTATCTCGGCGGCGATGTCGCGGGTCTTGAGCGTGTCGAACTTTTCAGGGATCACGTAAATGAGGTCCGAGATGTCCTTGTGCGCGCCGTTTCCCAGCGTCTGGGCGCTGAGGCACAGCAGGCTTTCGTGCGGCAGGTCCTTCACGGACACTTTCTTGACCGGGCTGCGCGATACCATCGGGCGCATCTGCAGGATGTTGAACGCCGCGTGGCCGGAGTCCTGGTCGTAGTCGCAGGCGAATTCCATCTCGATATTGCAGCCCATGGCTTCCTTGCCGAGTGCCGCTGCCTCCGCCAGGATCGCTGAAAGCGGCAGCGTCTCGCTCTTAAGGATGGGGGCGAAGGTTATAAGCCGGCGGCCCCGTTCGGAGATGCCGTCATAGACGCGGTCGTTCTCGGCGGAGTAGGTGGAGCCTACCAGCTCAAGCGTGCCGTCCGCCTCCGACTCCTCTATGCCGGCATGGACCAGGGCCGGCTCCTCGTCGTACTTGAGCGCGCCTTCGCCGCCTTTCACGCTCAGCGCGATGAATTTCTTCTGTGAATTGGCCAGGAAGTCCCCCAGCGTTGAGAACTGGTGCAGGTTCTGCGGGTGGGCGGGGGAGAAACGCAGCGCGGTAAAGCCTTCCACTATGGTCTTGCCCAGGCCCAGCGCGATATGGGCTATCGGGTCCTCCGCTTCCAGCGGCGGCACCGGGTAATAGTTGTACGACTGCATCACCCCGGCGAAGGCCGGGTAGAAGCGGCCGCTGCCCTGCGGGCGGCCCACCACCTTCTGGATCACCACCGCCATCTTTTCCTCTTCTATCAGCAGCGGGTTCAGTTTGCGGTAGGCGCGCGCCTCCCGCGAGAAGACCGAGGCGTAGATAAATTTTATCGCGCGCTCCAGTTCGGCCAGCCGCACGGCCGGGTCCGGGTTGTCGTTGGGCAGCATGTAGGTCTTGTACACGCCGGCGAAAGGCTGCGTCTTGGAGTCTTCCAGCAGCGAGGAGGAGCGCACGGCCAGCGGGCCCTGCAGCCGCTCCACCACGGAAACCAAGTCTCTGGTCACGTAATCCGGCAGGTGCGCGTGCTCGAACAGCGCCGCGGTCTCCTCGCTGGTATGGTTCTCGTTCATCAGCGAGTCCAGGCCGTTCTGTTCCATGAAGAAATCGAACACGTCCGTGGCGATGACGATGGTGTTGGGTACGTTCACCGTGACGCCGGGCCAGCGCGTCTCCAGGTCGCTTTTGGAGAGCAGGAAGTCCACGAAGGCCAGGCCGCGGGCCTTGCCGCCTATGGAGCCGGAGCCTATCTTGGAGAAGGGCGTGGAATCGTCGAAGAGCTTGCGGTCGAACTTGAGCACTGTGCCCAGCTGCGTCTTGTAGATGAACTGGTGGATAGTCTCTATCAGGTACTTGCGCAGCTGCTCGTGGTTGCTGAATTCGGAGATCTTCTTGGGCCGGATATGGTAGGCCATCTCGAACTCGGTGCGGGCGAACAGCCACTTGGAGAAGTGGTTGCGCCCGGCGTGATATATCACGGACTCTATGGGTACCACCTTCAGCAGTTTCAGCATCGTGTTGAGGTCCGCCGCGCGCGCCAGCTCCGCGCCGTTGCGGTCCGAGAAGACGAAATCGCCGAAGCCGAAGTAGCGCGTGATGAAGGCGCGCAGCTGCTTGGACAGGTCCGGCGCCGCCTTGTGCACGAAAGAAGCGCCCAGCCCGGCCGCGGCGCCCGCCATGCGGGCGTTGGAAGACTGCAGCAACACCGGCATGTCCGGGTTTTCCGCCTTGATTCGGCGCGTCAGTTCCAGCCCGGCTTCCGGGTGGCACGCGCCCCCCATAGGGTATTCTATGTCGCTTATCACGCCGAGCAGGTTGTTTTTGTACTTTTCGTAAAGGGCCCAGGCCTCTTCGTAAGTGCTGCAGAACAGGATCTTGGGCCTGGCGCGCAGGCGCAGGTTCTTCTTCACAGGGTTAAGCTCTTCGGCCATTACTACCTGCGTCTGTTTCATCAGTTCGCTGTAGATGAGCGGCAGGTAGGTGGAATAGAACTTGATGTTGTCCTCCACCAGCAGCACCGCTTGCACGCCCACTTTGGAATCCTGGTCGAAGTTGCGTTCGTCCTCTATGATGTTGATGATGGCGGAGAAGATGCGCGTATCGCCGCTCCACAGGCAGATGCCGTCGGCCAGGGCGCGGGTATCGTCCAGCACGTTCTTGATATCCTGGACGTTGAACGACAGCAGCACCACCGGCAGGTCCGGTTTGTAGGCTTTGATGCTGCGGAAAAAAGCGGCCATATCGGTCTCGCCCACCTGAACCATGGCGATGACCAGGTCGTAGGAACCGCGCTTGAGCTTCTCCAGCGCCTGGCCGGTGGTGGGTACGCGCGTTATCTTGGGGGCGCCGCGGCCGGAATCCGGCAGCTCGGAGAACAGGGCCTCGTTGAGGCGGTCATCGTCGGCCAGCAGGAAGGAGTCGTAGAGGGAGGCTACCATCAGGACGTTCTTTATCCTGTGCGGCATCAATTTTTCGAAGCCGCCGAACTCTATTTCGTAATCTCCGGGTTTCTTGGTATTCGGCATGGGAGTATTCTACAAAAAAGGCGCCGCGCGGGCGCCGTTATTGCCTGATGCGTGGGTGGTTGCCAAAAAATTCTTATTATGTTTATAATATAAGTAGTTCAGCGAAAATCACTCAGGAGACCCGCATTATCATGGAAAAACCCACCCTTAAACCCAAGTGTCCCAACTTCTCTTCCGGCCCCTGCGCCAAGCGCCCCGGCTGGACCGTAGACGCGCTGAAGAACGCGCTGGTCGGCCGCTCCCACCGCTCTAAAGAGGGCAAAGCCCGCCTGCAGGAAGTCTCCGACCGCATGAAGAAAGTCCTTAACCTGCCCGCCGATTACCGCATAGGCGTGGTGGCCGGCTCCGACACCGGCGCCGTAGAACTGGCGATGTGGACCCTGCTCGGCCCGCGCTCCGTGGACATCTTCGGCTGGGAAGCCTTCAGCAAGGGCTGGATCACCGACGCGGTGAAGTACCTCAAGCTCCCCAAGGTCAACGAGTACAAGGCCGACTTCGGCAAGCTGCCGGACCTGGCCAAGGCCAACGCGGCCAACGACATCATCTTCACCTGGAACGGCACCACCTCGGGCGTCAAGGTCCCGAACCTGAACTGGATCCCCAAGAACCAGGAAGGCCTAGTGATCTGCGACGCCACCAGCGGCGTGTTCGCCATGGACATAGACTTCACCAAGCTCGACGTGATCACCTTCTCCTGGCAGAAAGTGCTGGGCGGCGAGGCCGCGCACGGCGTCATCATCCTCTCTCCCAAGGCGGTCAAGCGCATGGAGGAGCAGAATTCTAAAATTACCTGGCCCGTGCCCAAGATCTTCCGCCTCGTGGACGAGAAGAAGCTCAACCCCGGCGAGCTGGAGTACAGCACCATCAACACGCCCTCGATGCTCTGCGTCGAGGACGCCATAGACGCCCTGAAGTGGGCCGAGACCGTGGGCGGCCTGGCCGGCCTGGTAAAGCGCTCCACCGCCAACCTGGCGGCCTTCGAGCGCTGGGTTGAGAAGTCCTCCTGGATCAGCTTCCTCGCCGAGACAAAGGAGACCCGCTCCAACACCTCCGTCTGCTTCAAGATCAAGGCCGACTGGTTCGGCAAGCTGTCCGACGAGGACAAGGTGAAGGCCGCCAAGAAGCTCACCTCCATGCTGGACAAGGAAGGCGTGGCCAAGGACATCAACTCCTACGGCAAGGCCCCGGCCGGCATCCGCGTGTGGTGCGGCGCCACCGTGGAGACTTCCGACATAGAAGCCCTGATCCCCTGGCTCGACTGGGCCTACGAGCAGACCGCCAAAGAATATTCCAAGGAGGCCGTGAAATGAGCAAAGTCCTTATAGCCGACAAAGCCGATCCCCTCTGCGAGAAGGTCCTCAAGGACCGCGGCATCGAGGCCGTGGTCAAGACCGGCATGAAGCCCGAGGAGCTTAAGGCCTGCGCCCATGAGTTCGACGGCATCATAGTGCGCTCCGCCAGCAAGATTACCCGCGAGATCATAGAGGCCGCCAAAAACCTCAAGGCCGTGGCCCGCGCCGGCGCCGGCGTAGACAACGTCGACCTGGTCGCCGCCAGCGAGAAGAAAGTGCTGGTGATGAACACGCCTTTCGGCAACACCGTTTCCACCGGCGAGCACGCCATAGCCATGATGTTCGCCATGGCCCGCCTGATCCCGCAGGCCAACGCGTCCACGCACGCGGGCAAGTGGGAGAAGAACAAGTTTGAGGGCGTGGAGATAACCGGCAAGACGCTCGGCGTCGTAGGCTGCGGCAACATCGGCGCCGTGGTGGCCGACCGCGCCAAGGGCCTGCACATGGACGTGCTGGTGTTCGACCCCAAGATGACCACCGAGCGCGCCCGGGAGCTGGGCGTGAAGATGGTGACCCTGGACGAACTGTACGCCAAGGCCGATTTTATCACCTACCACGTGACCATCAACCCCGCCACCAAGGGGATGATCAACAAGGACGCGATCGCCAAGATGAAGAAGGGTGTGCGCCTCATCAACTGCGCGCGCGGCGGCATCATGGTGGAGGCCGACATCAAGGCCGCCATCGAGAGCGGCCAGATAGCCGGCTTCGCGGTGGACGTGTACGCGGAAGAGCCCGCCACCAGCCACATCTTCTTCGGCATGGAGAAAGTGATCTGCACCCCGCATATCGCCGCCTCCACCAAGGACGCGCAGGTGACCGTGGCGCGCCAGGCCGCCGAGCAGATAGCGGACTTCCTGCTCACCGGCAAGCGCACCCACGCGGTGAACGGCGACAAGATATAAACTTGCCGCCAGGCGCCCGGGTCCCCGCGAGGGGGCCCGGGCTCATTTTCTGACAAGGAAAGATACCATGGCAAAACTCCCTCTTTTCTCCCCTATATTCGGTATCCGCCCCGCTCCCGGCAAGGCGCAGGAAATTATCGCCCCGCCCTACGACGTGCTCGACTCCGAAGAAGCCCGCGAAATGGCCAAGGGCAAGCCCAACAGTTTCCTGCATGTCTCCAAGGCCGAGATAGACCTGCCGCCCGGCACCGACGTGCATGACGAGATCGTCTATAAGAAAGCCGCCGAGAATTTTGAAGGCATGCTTAAAAAAGGCCTGCTGATGCGGGAAGGCAAGCCCTGTTTCTACGCCTACCGCCTGCAGATGGGGGCGCATATCCAGACCGGCCTGATGGTGGGCGCCTGTGTGGACGATTACGACGCCAACCGCATCCGCAAGCACGAGTTCACCCGCCCCGTAAAAGAGGACGACCGCGTGAACCAGATAAAGTACGTTAAGGCGCAGACCGGCCCCGGCATCATCGCCTACAAGCAGGTGCCCGAGATCGACGCCGTCATAAAGAAGAACGTGAAGAAAGAGCCGCTGTTCTCCGCCACCGGCCCTGGCGGCGTGATCCACACCCTCTGGCTCATCGACGACGCGGCCGACATAAAGGCCATCTCCGATGCCTCGGAGAAACAGAAAACAGTCTACATCGCCGACGGCCACCACCGCAGCGCCGCGGCCAGCCGCGTTAAGAAATTCATGGTGCAGCAGCGCGGCAGCGCCCATACCGGTACCGAGCCATACAATGTTTACCTGGCGGCGGCTTTCCCTGTGAACGAGATGAAGATCTGGGACTATAACCGCGTGGTGAAGGACCTCAACGGCCTTACGCCGGACCAGTTCCTCGCCAGCGTGAAGGAAGTTTTCGAAGTGAAGGAAGTTAAGGGCCAGGCCAAGCCAACGGCGCGCCGCGAGTTCGGGATGTACCTTGGCGGCAAGTGGTATTCGATGAAACCCGCCGTAAAGACCCCGACCAAGGAAGAGGACCCGGTGAAGGCGCTGGACGTCAGCGTCTTGAGCGACCTGGTGCTGGACCGCATCCTCGGCATAAAGGACCTGCGCAAGTCCGACCGCGTGGATTTCGTGGGCGGCATACGCGGCCTGGGCGAGCTTGAGAAGCGCGTGAATTCCGGCGAGATGACCGCGGCTTTCGCGCTGCACGCCACCTCGCTGGACGAACTTATTTCCGTGGCGGACGATAACCAGGTGATGCCGCCCAAGTCCACCTGGTTCGAGCCTAAACTGGCCGACGGAGTGGTTTCCAACCCGCTGCTGTAAACCGGCGGGGAGGGAAGGCCCAGGGATCCCTATGGTCAAGAAGATATACGAAATGCTGCTCGGCAGCAAGGCGAAGGCCCTGGTTACAGGGGTGCTGCTGTTCGCCGCGGTATCCGCCGCCGATTATTATCTGCGCAACGAGATTTCCATCGACATCTTCTACTTCCTGCCCATATTCGTGCTGACCTGGCGCGGCAGCCGGGGCTGGGGACTGGCCGCCGCGGCCGCGGGCGTGCTGGTCTGGCTTACCGACGAGCGCGTCTTTATGCCCGGCTTCCAGGACCAGTTCAGTCTCGTGCTCTGGAACGCCGTGGTGCGGTTGTCCTTCTTTTCCGTGCTGGTGCTGCTGCTCCACGAGCTCCGCGTGATAATTCACCGGGAACGCGCCGTATCCAGACTGAAATCCGCGATGATCCACACCGTAAGCCACGAGTTCAATAATTCTCTCACGGGGCTTTCCGCGGGGCTGTTCCTGCTCAAAGAGATGGATCCGGCCGCCGCGGAGGCCGCCAAGGGGAGGATCTATTCCTCCATGGAGTCGGCCCTGAGCAACCTGACGCTTTACGTAAAGAACATCCTGAACGAAGCCCGTATGGAAGAGGGGCGCTTTACGATAGAGAAACGGCCGGTGGCCCTGCGGGAACTGGCGTCGGAAGCCGCCGCGCCCATGCAGGAACTCCTGGAGCAGAAAGGGATAGAACTGGAGATGAGCATGCCGCAGGTGCCGGCCATGGTCAGCGCGGACCGGGAGGCGCTGGCGCTGGTGGTCAGTAACCTCATAGGCAACGCGGTCAAATACACGCGTAAGGACGGGGCCATAACCGTGTCCATAGAGGCTTCCGGCGGCAAGGTGATATTCTCCGTGGAGGATTCCGGCATAGGCATTTCACTGGAAGACATGAAGAAGATCACCTCCGGGTTTTACAGGACGGAAGAAGGCCAGATGCAGGCCGCGGGCTTCGGCATGGGGCTTAAGATCACCAATGACCTGCTGGCGCTGCACGGCAGCCGCCTGGAGATATCCAGCGAGAAGGGGAGAGGTTCGCGGTTCTTCTTCGAACTGCCGGTGCTGGAAACCGGCGGCCAGGCCGCGCGGGGGAACATATGAAACACAAGATCCTGATAGTGGACGACGAGGAGAACATCCTCTTCATAACCAAGACCGCTTTCGAGCAGCACTACGAGGTCTTCACGGCCCCGGACGGCGCGGCCGCGCTGGAGATCATAAAACGGGAACGGCCGGTGCTGGTCTTCCTGGATATAAAAATGCCGGGGATGTCCGGCATGCAGGTGCTGGAAGAGATAATCCTGCTGGACCAGAAGCCCGCGGTCTGGATGCTGACCGGGGACGAGGAACTGGACACCGCCATGAAGACGCTCAACGCCGGCGCTTCCGGCTACGTTACCAAGCCTTTCGAACTCAGCCGGCTGCGTGAGATAGTGCTCAGCGCCACCGAGTCCTCCAAGGACTCGGGCAAGCCGGTATCCGAACGCCCGTGGCGGGTCAAGAAGAAAGAATGACGCCACGCATGCGTCGCGCCTTCCGAGTTTTCCCGGCACAATACCTGCGGCTGCTGCGCCGGCTGGATTCTCCCCGCAAGGTGCAGGCCTTCCTGGATTACGAGCTCGCCTACAACGATTCCAAAAAGAACACCTGCTACTCGCCGCTTGAAGCGCTGCGGCGGGGCCGCGCGCACTGCATAGAGGGCGCCATGCTGGCCGCCGCCGCGTTCCAGTTCCACGGCCGTCGCGCGCTGCTGCTGGACCTGCGCGCCAACCCCAAAGACGACGACCACGTTATAGCCCCGTTCACGCAGAACGGCCGGTGGGGCGCGGTGGCAATGTCCCACTTCTGCGGGCTGCGCTACCGCGAGCCGGTATACCGCTCGTACGGGGAGTTGGCGCGGAGCTATTTCGATTTTTACTACAACGGGAGGGGGGAGAAGACGCTGCGCGAGTATTCCATGCCGCTGCCGGTTTCCGCGCTGCCGGAGGAGTGGCTGTATTCCGCCAGAGACGTTTTTTTTGTGGGCCGCCGGCTGGACGCCGCCAGGCATTTCAACATACTGGCCCCCGGCCAGGAGAGAACGCTTGCCCGAGCGGATTCGCTGCTGGTGGAGGCTGAGCTGGTGGGAAAAAACAAGGCGCCGCTTGCGAAGCGGCGCCCTAAGCCTTATTCCAGGCTGAAACTGCCCCGCGTCAGCGGGCCGGCTTGAACGTCTTCAGTATCTTCTCGAACACCGCGAGGTTGCGCTGCGCTTCGCCCTTCTGAGTCTTCAGCGTCAGCGAGTAGAACCCTTTCTTGGCCGGCACTATCACGTACCTCTCCAGCATCTCCACCTTCTCCGGCGCCGGCGCGTAGGGCGGGTAGAGCGCGTACGACTTCTTGTCGAAGGTCTTGGCGTAGCGGCTATTTACCACGGTATCCGTCACCTTGCCGGCCACTTCCCCGGGCACGCTGTCCTTGGTGTCGCGCAGGGTGGCCAGGTATTTTTCATAGGTCTTGAAGCGCGGGTGGTCGGGCCCGAAGTAGATGAGCGAGACCGCCGCGGCCGGTTTTTTGCCGGGCGAGTACAGGTCCACGCCGTACTGCTTCTCCTGCCTGCCGGCTACGATCTCCTCCTCCTTCTCCCAGTCGGCCGGGACCATAGCGGTGAATACGTTGCCATCAGCCGTGTATTTAACCATACCGGGCTGGGCGGCGGTGTCCCCGGCGAAGGCGGCCGGGGCCAGGGTCATGAGCAGAGCGAGTATTTTTATCATTTTAAGTTCTCCGGTTAGATCGGGCGCGTCACAGACCTTCGCCGTCATATTCCCTGAGTTCCTTGATCTTCTTGGCTTTGAGGCTCTTGCGCAGGGAACTCTGGTTGATCTCCTCTTCCAACGCGGAGTTCAGCATCGCGGTCTCCGATTTCTGCCGCGCTATGACGGTTTCGTACCACGGATATGCCTTCTGCGTCATGCTGGTAAGCTGTGCGTCCGAGCAGTTTTGGATGTTGTACCAGGAGCAGAGATTGGTCACCTTCGCCTGGGAGGCGTAGGCAGGGTCCGTCTTGCGCAGTTCCATTTCTTTGAGACCGGCCTCCATCTGCTTGATGGACTTGGCGCCCACGCCCTGTACGCCTTCCAGGTCGTAGTAGCGCACAAAGGACTTGATGCCGCGGTACCCGCCGTCCTCTACGGCCTTGAGGGTCTTCAGGTCGAAATCCGAGGCCTCGCGGCGGTAAAGCGCGCCTTCCGGGCCATTGAACTTGTTCTTCAGGGACAGGGTGGAGAGGCCGAAAGCCATGGCTTCCTTGTCCAGGATCTTTTTGTTGTCCACGCCGTTCGCTATGTAGAACTGGTCCTGGCGGACTTCGTGCACCGGCCCTTCATGCACCATCACCACGTACAGGTGCCGTCCGAGACGGTCCATCAATTTGGGGTCGCTGGTGAGCTGGTCGGCGGTGATCTTGTTCTTCTTCATCCACTCCTCGACAAGCATCTTGTTGACCCTGATGCTGCCCGCAGGGAAATCCGTACCGCAGCCGTTGGTGCCGGCGTGCTGCGGGCAGTAGCCGCCGTTGGTGTTCTTGCTCATTACCTGGATGCCGAAATTCAGGTCGTGCAGCGGCTTGCCGTCCTTGCCCTTGGCCGTGTAGAACTTAAGGGCTTCGTCCTCCCACTGAGTGCCGGAGAAAGCGGGCTTGCGCGGTTTGCCGTCCAGTTCGCTGACGCCGCCCAACATGCGCGTCTTTACTTCCGCGGCGACCTTGTCCAGTTTGTCTACCGGAAGCGTGTACTTGGCCGGGTCTTCCTTGGCTCCCGGTTTGGCCGTTTTGGCCTTGGCGAAATTTTCCGGAGACTGGAATTTGGCCGCGGCCGACTTCTTGTCGAACATGCCGCCGAGGTAGGCCATCATCTCCGCGTCGGACTTGCCTGCCATGGCCTTGGCCCTGTCGGCCGCGCTGGCGTACTTTGAAGGATCGGTGCCGGAGGCGGCGCCGGAGCCGGCCGCCGCGGGGGCGGGCATTACCTTGGCCAGGTAAGCGCGGATGCTGGCGCGGATGTCGGCGGGGAGGTTGCGGTCCATGTACTGTTGCGGCGTCCCGTTAACTATCCAGCATTTGGTTATAACGTCGGGATAGTTGCTTTTGTTGGAGAGGGCGGTCTCCGCCATTACCGCGGCCGTGCGCTCCGAAACCGTCATCTGCATCCAGCGCGCGGGCGTGACGCCCATGTTGGTGAACATGGGCTGGCGCGGCGCTCCGGCCACGCTCCAGGCGAGCCCGGCCTTCATGGAGTCCTGGGAGGAGCCGTTGTAATAGGTGCTTATCCACTTGAAGGTCTTGTCCGGCTGCGGGGCCATATCCATATCGCACAGCACGCAGCCTTCCTGGTCGCCCGAGGCTTCCAGCATGGCCAGGTAGCGTTCCTTGATAAGGCATTCGCCGGGTTTGTCGCGGAAGAAATCCCCCAGTTCTTTTATTACGCCGTCGTACTTGAGGATATAGTTAAGCGTGTCCTTGTCCTCGTCCTTGAGCTTCTTGAACAGCGTGGCGTCGGGGTGGATGGCCTGCAGGCACTTATAGGCGTCCTTGGGAGAATAGGCCTTGCTTTCTATATTGGTCTTGCAGAAGTCGATGGTGGCCTGTTCCTCGGCCGTGAACTCGGCCAGGGCCGGCAGGGCCAGCGACACCGCAAAGATAGGAAGGGTTAAAAGATAGGTCATCTTTTTCATAGTACTAATAGTATAAGGCCCGCCCGGATATTGTCAAGGGCCGGCCGGCCCGGCCGGGTTGCCAAGCCGCGCGGCATTTGGTAGAAAAGTAGAAGTATGGAGGCCGCATGAAGAACCCAGTTTTGGACGTTATCAAGAACCGGCGCAGTATAAGGAAATACCTGCCCGACCAGCTGAAGCCGGCGGAGCTGGAGGCTATACTCGAGGCCGGCGCCTACGCGCCCAGTGCCCACAACGAGCAGCCCTGGCATTTCACCGTGATCCGCGACAAGGCGCTGCTGGACCGCATCAGCGAAAAGTCCAAGGAGCTTATGGCCGCGCAGGACACGGACTGGGTTAAGGAAATGGGCCGCAACCCGGCGTTCCACGTTTTTTACCACGCCCCGGCCGTGGTGATAGTTTCCGCGCGCGCCGCGGCGATGTCGCCAAAGGTGGACTGCTCCGCCGCCATACAGAACATGCTGCTGGCCGCCGAGAGCCTGGATATAGGTTCCTGTTGGATAGGCCTGGCCCGCTACTTCTTCTCGCTGGAAGAGGAACTCCCGCTGCTGGGGCTTCCGGACGGCTACGAACCCTTCTACGCGGTCACGTTCGGCTACAAGGGCCAGCGCCCCTCCCGCGCCCTGCCGCGCAAGGCGCCGCCGGTCAGTTACATAGGCTGATGATAAGGCTGGGCCTCTGCTGCAAGTTCGCCGCGGCACCGATAAGGTTTCCCGTCACCACCGCGCTTTACGCCCTTAAGCTGGATCCGGCGCGGCGTCACGCCAGGCTGGCCGAACTCTGCCGCGCCAACGCCGCGGCGCTGGGTGAAGCTATTAAATACTGCGCCGCTAACGGTATAGGCAGTTTCCGGGTAAACAGCCAGGTCCTGCCGCTTAAGACGCATCCGCGCGCGGGCTACGACCTGGCGAAACTGCCGGGGGGCGCCGGGATAATAAAAGAATTTAAAAAGTGCGGCGCGCAGGCGCGCAGGCTGGGCGTGCGGCTGACCTTCCACCCGGACCAGTTCATCCTGCTGAGTTCCGAAAAACCGGGCGTCACGGAGTCCTCCGTAAAAGAACTGGAATACCAGGCGGAAGTTTCCGCCTGGCTAGGCGCGGACGTTATTAATATCCACGGCGGCGGCGCCTACGGCGACAAGGCAGCCGCGCTGGCGCGCGCGGGCCTGGCCCTTAAAAAGCTCGGCCGCGCCGTCCGCTCGCGCCTCGCTTTCGAGAACGACGACCGCATCTACACGCCGGCGGACCTGCTGCCGTTCTGCCGCGAACACAAAGTGCCTTTCGTCTACGACGTGCACCACCACCGCTGCCTGCCGGACGGGCTTGGCGTGGAGGAGGTCACCCGGCAGGCGCTTAAGACCTGGGACCGGGAGCCGCTGTTCCACCTGTCCAGCCCCAGGGACGGCTGGGGGGCCGCGGACCCGAGGCCGCACCACGATTATATCGACCTGAAGGATTTTCCCGCCTGCTGGCGCCGCCTCGACGTGACCATAGAGGTGGAGGCCAAGGCCAAGGAACTCGCTATCGCCCGCCTGCGCGCACAGCTCGAGGGAGGAAGGAATGCCTAAAAAAATTCTGGCCATCAACGGCAGCTACCGCCGCAGCGGCGCTACGGCGCTGGCCCTGGCCGAAGTGCTGGAAGGCGCGCGCGAGGCTGGCGCCCTGACGGAAACGGTGGAACTGGCGCAAGAGCGCATAGAGTTCTGCACCAACTGTCGCGCCTGCACCCAGCAGCCCGGGGAAAAGCGCGGGGCCTGTCCGATAGAGGACGAGATGGGTGCCTTGCTGGACCGCGTGGAGGCCGCCGACGCCCTGGTCCTGGCCGCGCCTGTGAACTGTTTCAACCTTACGGCCATAACCCGCCGCTTCATGGAGCGCCTGACGGTGTACGCTTACTGGCCCTGGGGCGCCGGCGGGCCGAAATACCGCAGGGCGAAGCCGTCGAAGAAGGCCGTGCTCATCACTTCCTCGGCCATGCCGGCGCCGCTGGGTCGGTTGTTCACAGGGGCCATGCGCGCCCTTAAACTCATCGCCAAGGCCGTGGGCGCTGAGCCAGCCGGAAGCATGTTCATAGGGCTGTCTTCCTCGCGCGAACGCCCGGAGCTGACCGGGGCGGAAAAAAATAAAGCCCGCACCCTGGGCCGCCGCCTGGCCGCCTGACCCGTTCCAATAGGGCCAAAATACCGCTCCCGCCTGGGCCTTTTGGGCCTATCGGGCGGGGCGGCTATTTATTAGGATATGATGGTGGGGTTTTGAAGAGAGGATAGTGTTATGATGACCTGCAACTTTGGGAAAGACGGCGAAGACGGTTCCCGCAAGGGCGAGAAGCTGATAGTGCGCATACCGCCCGGTCACGCCGTGGCTACGGACACTCCCGGCTTAAAGCCGTGCAAGAACGGAGCCTACCTCTGGGTGATGGGCCCGCGCCGCCGCCCCGGCAAAGGCTGGCGCGAGGAATCCGTGAACTGAACGGAGCCTGCCCCGAAAAGCCGCGCTTACCGCGCGGCTTTTTTATTCGCCCGATTTGCTACCATAGCCGTATGAAAATACTGACGCTCCTGCTGCTGCTGCCCCTGGCCGCTTCCGCCGAGGACGCGAAACCGGTGATCGATAAGCAGCAGGCCACGGAGATAGCCAGGCAGATAACGCTCCCGGCCATACAGGTGCTGAAACCTGCCGCGGATAAAGCGGGTAAAGACCTTCACGAAGCCCTGCAGTTCTCCAACGGCGCCTCTTGGGCGCTTTGGGACCTTATCCGGGACCTTTCCGTAAAGCGCAAATCCGGGGCCAAGCCCGAGCCGGACGCCGCGCTGGCCGAAACCTACGTGCGCCTGCGGATGCGCTGCAATACCGGCGACCTCTGCCCGCGCCATGGCGCCGGCTGCAAGGCCTATCCGCCGGTTGAAAGCCTGGCGGCCGCGGCCAGGAACGCCTGTACGGAAATAAAAAAATTCATGGCCAAACTGCCGGTCAACGAAGACCCGGCCCTGCGCCACAACCGCACCAGGATAGAAAATTTTCTGGAGACAGCGCGCCTGAGGGCCGCTTTCGCCATGCCTGGGAGCAAAGGTAAGGACCCCCTGCCGCCCGCCGCCACCACGGCAGAATTGAAGTACCGGGACCTCGCCCTTAAGAAGCGCGACGGCAACCATTTCAGCCAGCCGCCCTGGCCATGAGTTACGTGGGGAAAAGAAAAGCCGCGCTTTGCGAGCGCGGCTTTTTTTATGCGCGGACCATCTACGCTCAGGGCGTAACCGCGAAATCCAGCGAAGCCAGCACGGCGCCGGCCTCGTCCGTTACGTCCACCTTCCAACTGCCGGGTTTCACGGCTTTTACGCTCCAGACCCGGTAGTAGGTGGAGTTGACCGTAAGCGCGGCCTCGGCCGTCTTTTTGCCTTCGTAATAATAGACGTGGCGTATGGTGAACGGGGCCTTTTTCGCGCTGATCCTTGTCCAGATATAGATGCGCGCGGTGTCCGCCGGGAAAACTACCGCTTCAGCCACAGGTTCCCGGTCGGCTATAGCGGTTGCCGCGGCCAGCTTTTCTATTTTTACGGCCGGCGCCTCCGGTCGCGGCGCCGCGGGCGGTTTTGCATAAAGCGCTCCAGCCGCCGCCACCGCCGCCGCCGCTATCAGTATCTTTTTCATGTAAACACGCCCCTCTAAAACTTCGTTGAAAACCATTCTACTAAAACTGGCGCTGTTAAGGCCAAGAACCGGCTCCGTAACACTTAATACGCAGGTGCTTGACAAAACCGCTCCTGTCCTATATATTATTACTCTGGGTTAGGCATAATGGACTATACACCACTACACACGCGGTCGCGCATGCTTTTCAAGCATTACAAGCATCACGACCACTTGCTGGATACCTGCCGCCGACAGAAAAGTCCGGGGCTGAAGGCGTTCCTTTATTTTGCCGGATTGGTGCCGCTGCTCCTGGGCCTGCTGGTCGCGGCCTACTTCGGCGCCGTGGTGTTAAAGGCCCGGCGTGCAACTCCGGCCATAGTTAAAGAGGCCATGGGCGCCGGGCGTATACGGGTTTGCGCCGCGGACCTGCCGCGTGAACGCCTTGAGGAACTGATAAAGATAGAGGACCCGGCCTTCCTCTCCCACAGCGGGGTCGACCTGCGCACGCCGGGCGCCGGACTTACCACCATAACGCAGGCCCTGGTAAAGATCTTCTACTTCAAGCAGTTCAAGCCCGGCCTGTCAAAACTAAAACAGACGCTCATCGCGCGTTACGCCGTGCACCCTTTGGTTTCAAAGCAGGACCAGATTACGCTGCTGCTCAACTACGCCTACCTCGGCCGCTGCCGCGGCGAAGAGATGCGCGGTTTTCCGGCCGCCGCCCAGTGCTACTATGGCCGCAAACTCGACGGCCTGCGCGAGGACGAATACCTTTCGCTCGTAGCCATGCTTATCGCCCCGGATACTTTCAACCCTGTCTTTAACCCGCGGGCCAATAAGGACCGCGTGGACCGCATTAAGAAAGTCATCTCCGGTAAATACATCCCCAAACGCCACATGGACATTTATTATGGTCCGGTAGATCCCCGTACCCAGACGGCCCTGGCTCCCGCCTCGTATTTTTCCTCTATTTACCAGAACTGAACGAGCGCTGGCCTGAGCAGGCCTGGCGGCGGCCAAAAAAGAAGGCGGAGCTTGCGGCTCCGCCTTCTTCTTTTTATTCGACCGCTCACCGCGGGAACTTGGGGGGGGGCGGCGGGACCGGGTTCATGGGCCGTTCGGCCGCTGGAGGCGGCGGGGGCGCGGCGGGGGCGGCGGCTTTGGAGGCCGCTAGCTGTTTCTGCACCTCTGCCATCAGCACGTCGGGATTGGTGGGCTTGCGCAGCGCCGAGACGTTGATCATCTTGGTCAGGTCGCCCAGCGTTTCCGGTTTACCGGTGGAGAAAATTATCGGGACCAGGTCCTGCTGCGCGCGCAGCGTTTCGTAGACGAAGAGCCCGCCGCCGCCGGGGATATTGAGGTCCTGCAGGATCACTTCGGCTTTGAACTGCTGCTGGGCCGCGATGGCCGCCGGGGCCGTGTCGGCCGTGCGTACCTCGAAACCGGCGTCCTCGAAGAATTCCTTGGAAAAATCCACTATCGCCGGGATATCGTCCACCACAAGTATCTTAGGCATAACTCCCTCCGGGAAATACCGCAGTTAAATGATACCACAAAATAAAGAGGGCGGGGCTTTTGGCCCCGCCCTCTTCTTAGGTTCCGGTCGGACTTAGACCAGGCCCTGGGCCATCATGGCTTCGGCGACTTTCTTGAAGCCGGCCATATTGGCGCCCGCCACGTAGTTGCCGGGCATGCCGGCCTCTTTGGCGGCCGTCACGCAGGCGTTGTGGATGTTCACCATGATGCCGTGCAGGTGACGGTCCACCTCTTCGCGGCTCCAGCTCATGCGCATGCTGTTCTGGCTCATCTCCAGGCCCGAGGTGGCCACGCCGCCGGCGTTGGAAGCCTTGCCGGGGGCGAAGAGCACCTTGGCGTTCTGGAAGGCGGTCACGGCCTCGGGGGTGCAGGGCATGTTGGCGCCTTCGGTCACGCACATAACGCCGTTCTTTATCAGGGTCTTGGCGTCGTTCTCATTGAGTTCGTTCTGGGTGGCGCAGGGCAGGGCCACGTCCACTTTCACTTCCCACGGCTTCTTGCCCGCGTAGAACTTCGCGCCCTTGAACTTCTCGGCGTAAGGGGCCACAATGTCCTCGCCGGAAGCGCGGAGGTTGAGCATGTACTCCCACTTGTCGCCCTTTATGCCTTCGGGGTCGTGGATGTAGCCGTCGGGGCCGGAGATGGTGACCACCTTGCCGCCCAGGTCGTTGACCTTCTGCACCGCGCCCCAGGCCACGTTGCCGAAGCCGGAGACGGCCACGGTCTTGCCCTTGAAGCTGGTGCCCTTGGTCTTAAGCTGTTCTTCCGCGAAGTACACCACGCCGAAGCCGGTGGCTTCGGGGCGGATCAGCGAGCCGCCCCAGGTGGTGCCCTTGCCGGTCAGCACGCCGGTGAATTCGTTGCGGATGCGCTTGTACTGGCCGAACATGTAGCCGATCTCGCGGCCGCCCACGCCGATGTCGCCGGCGGGAACGTCCGTGTCGGGGCCGATGTGCTTGCAGAGCTCGGTCATGAAGCTCTGGCAGAAGCGCATCACTTCGGCGTCGGACTTGCCCTTGGGGTCGAAGTCGGAACCGCCTTTGCCGCCGCCCATGGGCAGCGTGGTAAGCGCGTTCTTGAAGATCTGCTCGAAGCCGAGGAATTTGAGGATGCTGGCGTTCACCGAGGGGTGGAAGCGCAGGCCGCCCTTATACGGGCCGATGGCGCTGTTGAACTCGAAGCGGAAGCCGCGGTTCACCTGCACCTCGCCCTTGTCGTCGGTCCACGGCACGCGGAAGGTGATGGAGCGCTCGGGCTCCACGATCCGGTCGAGGATCTTGGCTTTCACGTATTCGGGGTGCTTTTCCAGCACCGGGGTCAGGGTCTCGAGGACCTCTTTAACCGCCTGGTGGAATTCTTTCTCGCCGGGGTTCTTGGCGATAACGTTCGCCAGCACGCCGTTGACGTAATCGTGAACGGACTTCTTGCCTTTCTCAGCTACGGCTGTTTTGGACATGATTTCCTTCCTTTTTGATTTTTCTGCGGGTTGTAAACCAGAAAACAGACTAAAAGCTATAAGTTTATCTTACAAACCTAAATATGGGATGTCAACTCAGGCCGCGTTATAAAAAAACGCGGTTTTCCGGGCTAAATTTGTAGAATCTGCGTATGCATTATTTATTCGCCCTTGCTGCCGCTGTGTTGTTCGCCGTGTCGGTGCCAGCGGGGAAATATCTGCTGACGCACCTGCGCCCGCTGGAACTTTCCGCGCTCTGCTACCTGGGCAGCGGGCTTGGCCTGGCCGCGTGGCGTATAGTCGCCGGCGGGCGGGGGGGCGAGGCTCCCCTGGTGCGCGCCGACGCGCCTTACGTGGCCGGTTTTGTGCTGGCCGGCGGGGTGCTGGCGCCGCTCTTGCTGTTCACGGGGTTAGAGCACGCTTCTTCTTCTTCGGCGTCCATGCTGCTGAATTTTGAACTGGTCTTCACGTCTCTTATCGCGGTGCTGGTCTTTAAGGAACACGGCGGCGGCCGGCTGTGGGCCGCGACGGCGCTGATCACCGCGGGCGCAATAGCGTTATCCTGGGAAGGCGCCGGAGGGGCCGGCTGGGGCGCGGCGCTGGTGCTGAGCGCCGCGTTCATGTGGGGCGTGGACAACAACCTGACCGCCAGGCTATCCATAAAAGACCCGGTCCCCATAGCCGTTATAAAGGGCCTTGCCGGCGGGGCTATAAACGGCCTGCTTGCGGTGTATTCCTATGGCGGCCTGCCGCCGGCCGGCTGGGCGGCCGCGGCGCTGGCGCTGGGGGTGTTCAGCTACGGTGTCAGCCTGGTCTTCTTTATCCTGGCCATGCGCGGGCTGGGCGCCTCGCGCGCCGGGGCCTTCTTCGGTTCTTATCCTTTCGTGGGGGCCGTGCTGAGCGTGGCCGTTCTCGGGGAGCCGGTTACCGTGAGGCTGCTGGGCGCCGGCGGGCTTATGGGTACGGCTTTCCTGCTGCTGGCGCTGGAACGGCACGGCCACGTGCACCGCCACGACCACCTTGACCACGAGCACGCGCACACGCACGACGACGGACACCACGGACATTCACACCGGGAGCCCGCTCAGGGGCCCCACTCCCATGCTCATGAACACGCGGAGCAGGAGCACGTGCACCCGCACCAGCCGGACGCCCACCACCGGCACCAGCACTGACCCGTAGTTTTGAGCGCTTCTTGGTGTGACTTGCGCCCCTTAATATTCTATACTTAAAAATCAGCGCGTTTATGAGGAAAATACATCTCCTGCTGCCCGCCGCTCTCCTGGCTTTTTGCCTGGGAGCCGGCGCCGGCGAATTCAAGGACAAAGGCGACACTATCGCCGTGGATTTTCCGTCGGGCTGGAACACGGGTAAGAGCGACGACCCCGCGGTCACGCTGAAACTGGAGAAGGGCAAGGCTTTCTTCGAATTTTCCAAACAGGATTCCGAGCTGGGCGATTATTACCTCAAAGCCCGCGTCAAGGAGCAGGTGGATTCTCTGCGCTCCAAGGGCAACAGCCTCGGCGGGGATATCGGCCAGGTCAGCCTGCACGGCGTTTCCGTAGCCTACTACACTTCTTACGAGTCCATGGGCGAGCCGGTCTACATCGCCTTCTTCACTTATAACGGGGCGTCCTACGCGGTTTCCTCCCGCGGCCTGTCCGACGGCGATTTCCGCGGCGTGATGGCCAGCGTGCGCAAGCCCGGGGAGAAAATAGAGCTGCCCAAGCCCAAGAAGATAAAGGTGCTCAGGCGCAAGAAGACCAAGGAAGAAAAAGAAGAGGACGATTTTGCCTCGGGCGTCTTCAAGGACGGGGAGGTGGCCGCTTCCACCGCCGCCGTGGAGGGTTCCACCTCCGATCTCGCGGGGCTGCCTTCCTCCACGGAGACGGCCGCCGCGGTGCTGGCTTCCTCTTCGGCCGCGGCTATGGCCGGCGCCGCCGCCGAAGGTTTTGTGGCTGGCCTTGCCCGGCAGCGGGAGGCCGGCCTGCCGCCGTATATCCCGCGCAAGCCGCTGTCCATAATGCTGTGGGCCACGCTGATAGGCGTATGGGTCGCCGGTTCTTTTGCCGCTCGTTCCGGGGCTTCCGGTTACCAGAACCCGAAACTGCCTCCGCCGCCCGCGGAAGTGCCGCCGGACTTTTTCTTCCCGTTCCTGGTCACCAAGATAAACTCGATGAAGGACGTCACTTATAACGTCGTCACCAGGCAGAAGCAGTTCCTGCTGGCGGAGTATCCGTACGAGCACTCGTTGTATCTGGCCGGCGGCGTTTACGGCTGCCTGGCCTTCCATGTGGGCTGGAGCATGCTGGCTTTTATAGGCAAGGGCGACCTCCCGGTGAACTTCCTGCTGGCGGTGCCGCTGCTGGGCCGGGCGCTGGCCTCGCTGCCCGAGATATTCTTTGTGATCCCCGCCCTGCTGGGGGCGGGCATGCTGTACACCAAGCGCCGCGTGCTGGAGCTGTATGACTCGCAGTCCGCGCTGATGGCCACGGTGGACCCCGACGAGGGCTATGGCCTGGTCCGCGACGGTTCCGGCAAAGAGATAGCGCGCCTGGTGCGTAAGGGCGGCTTCTCGGACAGGCGCTGGGAGTTCGTTGATACGGATAACCTGGTGGTGTTCGAGGTCCGCGACGATTTCCCCAAGAGCCGCCTGCCGCGCATGCTGTTCGGCACACTGGGCGGCGCCCTCAGCGCGCATTACGGTATTTTCGTCCAGGACCGCCGCGCGGGCTTCGTCTTTATGGACCCGACCTCGGCCGACCGCTTCCAGCTGCATCTGGACTTCGCTTTCGCGCGCCTGGGGCACCCGGCGCAGATCCTGGCCACCGTGCTCTACATCGCCTCGCGCGAACACGATACGGTCTATCCTTCGCTTTAATGCCCGCTGAACTGTTATACGGCGTGAACACCGCCGAAGAGATCCTTAAGTCCGGCCGCCGCCGCGTGCTGCGGCTGGTGGTTTCGCGCGCCGAGAGCAACCCGCGGATAAACGCGCTGGCGGGGCTGGCGCGCAGCAAGGGCGTGACGGTGGAATTCTGCGACCCGCGCACGCTGGAGAAGCTGGCGCAGGGCGCCCACCACCAGGGCGTGATCATAGAGGCGGAGCCGGCGCGGCAGTTCTCCCTGGACGAGGCGCTGGCGGCCGAAACAAACCTTAAGCATACGGTCTGGGCCGGGCTGGACGGCATCACCGACCCTATGAACCTGGGCGCCATAATCCGTTCTGCCGCCTGCCTGGGCGTGAGCGCGGTGATACTTCCCGAGCGCCGTTCCGCGGGGCTGACGCCTACGGCGCAGAAGGCCGCGGCGGGCGCGGTGGAGCATATTAACGTGGTGGAGGTGGTGAACCTCAACCAGACCATCATCAAACTCAAGGAAAAAGGTTTCTGGGTTTACGGTATGGCGATGGATGGCAAGGCGCTGCCGCAGGTGGATTTTACGCTGCCGGCGTTCATCCTTATAGGCTCCGAGGGCGAGGGGCTGCATCAGAAGACGCGTGAGCATTGCGACGAGATAGTTTCTATTCCGCAGAAGGGCGGCGTGGAGAGCCTTAACGCCAGCAACGCCGCCGCCGTCGTCTTCTACGAACTTTCCAAAAAGATATAGGCCGGCAAGGGCATGCCTTCTCCGGGTACGCGCGGCCACACCGTGGCCGCGCTCTCGCACTCAACCCTCGCGCTTACGCAAGCTCGGGTTTCGTGAGGCCCCTTCGAAGGCACGCCCTTGTCGGACTATCGTGGTGGAAGTCCGTGAAAGTCTCCTCTGTATATAAAAAAGACAACGCGGGCAGTTGCCCGCGCTGCTGTCTCCCTCAAAAGGAAGGAGCGGAAGACAACCGTCGATAAGGTGTTCCGCTCCAAAAATAGTATAGCAGAAAATTTTTATTTGTCAAGGGGTGGAGCCTTGACGGGTCAAGGCGCGGCTATTTTAAGGATGAGCAGGTAGAGTTCGCCGGGGGCCTTCATGGAGGAGGCTTCGGTCTCCGCGGCCGCGCCGCCGCCCCAGAACAGGTCCACGCGCCCGGGGCCGCGGATGGCGGAGCCGGTGTCGTGCGTGGCCACAAAGCGCGTGAAATCCTTGAAGGCCAGGCCGTTGTCCTGCGCCGAGGGCCGGCGGGACTTGAGCAGGCCGGGCAGGCCCAGCGGGATATACTTGGGGTCTATGGCTATGGAGCGGCCGGGCGTCAGCGCGCGGCCTATGGCGCCGTACGGGCGGCTGTCCTTGGCGCGCTCGCGGAAATAAATGTAGCGGGGATTCAGGTCAGCCAGGCGTTCTTCGCGCGGGCCCTGCGCGGACAGGTAGGCGATAAAATCCTTGAACGACATCCCCGGGGTTTCGCCGCAGTCTATGAGGATCTTCTGTACGCTGCGGTACGGGTGGCCGTTGGCCCCGTCGAAACCGGCGCGGATAAAATCCCCGTCGGGAAAGCGCAGTACGCCGGAGCCCTGGATCTGCAGCAGCATTATCTGCGCCGGGTGCGCGCTCCAGACCAGTTCCAGCCCCTTGCCGGCCAGGGCGCCCGCGTGTATTTCCTGGCGGGCGTAGTGCCGCACCAGCATCCCGTTCTCGTCGTAGCGGCCGTAGTCAAAATCCACGCCCATGGCGGGGGTGGTCTTTACCAGGTCGGAAGGCTTAAGGTAGATGGCGTATTTGTGCTCCGCGTCGGGAGTGCGCGTTACTGGGATCTCCGCCTCGTAGTAGCCGGTGATCACCGTTTTGTCTGAACCGTCCGCGGACGCGCGGTACACGCGGAAGCGGCTCTTTATGGCGGCCAGTAGCTCTTCTTTGGGCAGGCCGGCGGCTAGCAGCTCGCGCAGGGCCGTTATGGTGCGGCGCAGCCGCGGCGCGTCGTAAGAAACGCCGGCAAGCTGTATTTTTGCGGAGTCGGGGCGGCCGTTCCAGTAATCCAGAGAATTATCCAGCACTTCCAGCAGGCCGGCGCGGTCCAGGTCGTCCTCGGGCAGCGGCAGGGCGGCGGCGTCCACTTCGGCCACGTCTTTTACGGCGGCGGGGTCGGCGTAGCCTTCGTTCGCCTTCAGGCGCGTCAATTTGGGGCAGGCGTCCAGCGCATCGGCCGGCTGGCCAGCCGCGGGCGCGGCAGCCAGTTCGCGTTGCGGCGCGTACCAGGGCGCCTGGCAAAAAGCCGCGGCCGGCAGAGTTGTCAATAAGATGAGGGCGGACGCCTTCATACTTTGAATACTACCAAACACCTTGAGCAAAATCAACCTGTGCCAAATAACAGGAGCGGGTGGCGAGGTAACCCCCCGACAGGCCCCGCGAACCTGCATGGCACAGGTTGATTTAGCGCTATTCAGCGTCGGGAGCGGTGAAGCCGCACGAGGCGCAGTAGGCGGGCATGGGGGCCCCGCCCGATAAGGCGGCTTTAAGCGCGGCGGCCTCCGCGCCCGCCAGGATATCAGCCAGCGGCCGTTCCTTTATATTGCCCAGGGCCATGGCCCCGTCGTAGTCGGCGCAGCACGGCACCACGCGGCCGTCGCTAAGCACGCCAAAGTGGTGGCGCAGGCCCAGGCAGCCTGCCTTGGGTTTGGCCGCGGCGCAGGCGCCGCCCGGCCAGTTGAACACGCCGCCGAAATTGAGGAACACCTTTTCCGCCAGTTTCACAAAGTCAGCGCCCGGCGTCATGGTGGCCTTGAAATGTCCCATCAGGGCTTTCAGGGTTTCCTTATAAAAGGAGTCCTCTTCCGAAGACCGCAGGCGGAAACCTATGGTTAAACCCTCCGGTTTCGCCAGCGCGAAAGCCGCCAGTTTTTCCAGCTCCGCCGCGCGGAGTTCCGCCGGCAGGCAGGCCAGCGCGTGCAGCGAAATGGAGACCTGCGCCAGGCACGGTTCTTTGAAAAGGGAAGGGGGGAAGTTGCCCAGCAGCAGGCCGTTGGTGACCAGGTTCACGTTCAGCCCCATGCCGGAGCACGCCGCCAGCGCCGCAGGGACTTCCTGGTGCGTGAGCGGCTCGCCCAGCAGGTGCAGCGACAGCATTTCCGCCAGTTCGCCGGCCTGCGCCGCGGTACTTACGAAGAGCGGCAGCGGCATGGGCTGCACCGGGCGTTTTGAGCGCGCGCAGAAACCGCACTCCAGGTTGCAGGCGTTGGTAAGCTCTATAAAGGCGCGCCGGTACGGTTTTTTCATGAAGGCAGGGTAAAGAAGAAAGCGGCGCCCTTGCCGGGAGAACTTTCCGCCCAGACGCGGCCGCTGTGGCGCGTTATTATGCGCTTAACTATGGAAAGTCCTATGCCCGTTCCCTCGAAATCCTCGGCGCGGTGCAGGCGCTGGAACACCCCGAAGAGTTTCTCCGCATAGTCCATGTTGAAACCCACACCGTTATCCCGCACACAGATTACGTGCTCTCCACCTTCCAGGCGGTAGGAGACCTCCACGGCCGGGGCCTCGCTGCCGCGGGAGTATTTCACGGCGTTGGAAATCAGGTTGCTCAGCACCTGCTTGAGCATGGCGCGGTCGCAGTTCACTTCCGGCAGTTCCGCCAGCGTCCAGGCCACGGCCTTGCCGCCGTCGGGAGTTACCTCCTCCGAGGTCTCGCGCAAGAGTTCCGAGAGCTTTACCGGAGCCATGTCCAGCGGGCGCCTGCCTGTAGTGGAGAGGTTCAGCAGGCCTTCCACCAGGCCGTTCATCTGCGCCACGGACTTGCGGATGGTTTTGAGGTGCTCGCGCTGGGAGGACTTGAGTTCCTTGCCGGCCTCGCTCTCCAGCATTTCGGCGAAAATGTTCACGCGGCGCAGCGGCGCCTTGAGGTCGTGCGCGGCGGAGTAGGAGAAGGCTTCCAGTTCCTTGTTCAGTTCGGCCAGCTGGGCGGTGCGTTCCTGTACGCGTTTTTCCAGCACGGCCTTGGAGTCCAGTAGCACGCGCTCCGCCTCCTTGCGCGCGGTGATGTCCAGCAGGGTGCCCAGCACCGCCGGCCGGCCGTTGAACTCGCTCTTGGAACCGAAGACCTCCACGTCTATCACGGTGCCGTCCTTCCTGAGCCCGAGGAAAGAGTAGTTGATGTCGGAGATATCACCTTCCAGACGTTTGCGCAGGTTCTCGCCGACGGTGGGCCAGTCCTCGGGTGTCACCAAATCCTGAGGGCCCTTCCTGTCTATGAGTTCCTCCGCGGCGTAGCCGAAGATTTCCGCCAGTTTGGGGTTCACGTACTTGAACACGCCGCTCTGCACCATGTAGACTCCCACCAGGGATTTTTCGGTGAGCGAGCGGAACTTGTTCTCCGAATCTTTTAATAATTTTTCCGCGATGCGCCGGTCCGTTATGTCGCGGCAGAGCGTGAGGATACGCTGTTTGCCATCTATCTCCACCACGGTGGCGTTGAGTTCTACTGGAACTATGGCGTTCTCCGGGGTCACGTAATCTATTTCAAAGTTGCGGATATATCCCAGGACCGCGCAGCGGGCCACGGCCTTGGCGTTCTTGTCGCGCTCGTAAGGAGCGGTCCACTCCATGACGCTGCGGCCCCGCAGTTCGTCCAGGGTCCGATGGCCGGTCATGCGCGCGTATTCCCGGTTGGCGTCCAGCACCAGTCCTTTTTCGTCTATTATCAGAAAGCCGGTGTTGGTGGTCTCTATGAGGGCGCGGTACTGGGCTTCGCTGCGGTGCAGGGCGGCTTCCGCCAGTTTCTTGTCGGTCACGTCGCGCACGCTCTCTATGGCGCCGTAAACGTTGCCTTCCTTGTCCTTAAGCGGAGAAGCGGTCACCCACACGTGGGCGCCTCTGCCCCCGTAGAGCGAGGGCACGAAGACTTCCGCGTAGATGGCGCCGTCGCCGCGCTTGGTGACGTACTTGTAAAGTTTTTCCGCTTCCGGGGTCGGCTTGCCTATGAGGTCTATCAGGATAGGGCGCCTGACCCCGTAGAAAGGTATGGAATACTCGAAGTCTCCCTTGCCCAGCATCCGGCTTTTGTGCACGCCGGTCATGTGCTCCAGGGCGCGGTTCCAGGCTATCACCTTGCGGTCGCCGTCCACTACGAAGGTGGCGTCGGGGAAAAATTCTATGATGTCGAGCAGTTCCTGCTGGGCGGTCTGCAGCGCGCCCTCGCGGAAGATCCTGACCACGCCCACTATGGAGATGAAAATGGTAACAGCGCAGAGGGCCCGGAAAATCTGCACCGGCAGACCTATGACGCTGTTGAAAAGGGAGTAATTCAGCCAGTAGGGCAGCGGCAGAGCTGAGTCGGGCAGCACCAGTCCGCCAAGTACCGCGTAGAGCAGGAAAGCCGCGCCAACCGCTATGAAAAAGTTGCCGGCCTTCAGCCGCGAAAGCGTTTTAGCGCGGAACTTGTAGTAGCCCAGGAAGGCCAGGGCCGACATGAGCGAGCCGGTAAAACACAGCAGCGGGCGAGAAAAGGCCGCCGCCCCGCTTACAGGGGCTGGGGAGAGGCCCGCCGCCAGCAGGGTAACGCAGGCCAGCACCGCCGTCAGGCCGGGCCCCAGCAGGCGCATAGGGATAGGCCCGCCGGCCTGTTGTTCCCTGGCCAGGTTCAGCAGTGCGCGCCGGCCGAATTCCAGCAGCAGCACGAAGGACGTAACCAGCACCGCCGTCTTGGTCAGTTCGAAGCGCGGGCTGGTGCCGGGGTTGAGCAGCGCCCACATGTCCATGAACTCGTTGAAGCCGTGGGTCAGGCCGAACCAGCCTAGCAGCGGCAGGTTCTCGGCTATGGCGAAACTATTATCCCTCTTTGGCTGCACAAAGAGCAGCAGCCCCATGGCGGTGAAGCTGAAACCGTAAACAAAGAAGACCAGGTCCAGCCTGCTTGAGATGGCGGCGAAAATTGCGTGCATATGCGGCGGAGCGCGTATCCCAGACCCCCGGGGACCGGCCCGTGCGCATATTTTACTAATTTAGCGCACAGACGGAAGCGGCTATCTCCGCCAGGTCCGTCTCGTTTAGCGGGTGTTCCGTTTCCGCCAGCCACTGCGCCGTGACCTTGGGCCGCCAGGAATCTTCCGAAGCTATGCGCCCCACCAGCAAGCCGCGGTTGCGCAGTTCGAAAAAAGTCTTTAGCCCGCTCATGCCGCCGCCCCAGTCCGGCCGGCGGTAAATGAACACCGTTTCCCCGTCCTCGCGCGCGGCCATGTAGCCGCCGCTCATCCACCCCTTTATCTCCCAGGCCATAAGCCCCCCTTAGGCGCGCTTTACCTGCAGGCGCGCCAGTTGTTCCTGGCGCAGCGCGGCCGCGTGCCACAGCCGCAGCGAGAAGAAAGTATGCGGGTCCCCGCCGCAGTTCAGTGTATAGACGCGCAGCCGCGCGCCGGCCCGCCCGCCGGGCAGTTCCGTTTTCCAGCTAACCCATGAGTGCCTGTTCTCGTTGTTCATGGCAATAGCATAACAGACGAACCCGACACCGTAGTGTCGGGTTCGTTATGTTAACTTCCCGCAAAAGGCAGCCGCTGCCTTTTGTTATTTCATTATTTCTATCTGGCCTATGGAAGGCTGCGGCACCAGCGCCTTGGAGATGGCGCTTACGCCCTCGCCCACGTAGAGCGCGGAGATAAGCACCACGGCGCCCAGCACTATGCCCACGGCCAGGTTGCCTTTCTGCAGCTCGACGCCCGGGCGCATGTGCGCGCGTACCAGCCGCCCGAAGAGGCGCAGGGTTACGGAGATGGTGATGACGGCCAGCAGCATGGCCAGGCCCAGGTGGGCAACGGCTATCAGCGACAGCTTGCCGAACCCCATAGTGCTTTCCACCGGCGCGGAGATGTGCATGCGGAACATGCTTACCACGGCCCCCAGTCCTTTCTGCAGGATCATGGACGCGGCGAAGAGGATGGCGCCCACCAGCGTGCCCACGGCCACGTTGCCTTTCTTTATCTCTTCCTCCATGTTGAAGTCCGGGTTGGCCTTGATGAAGACCCGGTAGGTAAGGTAGATGATGAGGCCGCTCATCACCACCGACAGCAGGAACTCGAAAATGCTCACTATCAGACGCGTATTGAACATGATTATCTCCTTAAAAATACCCCACTAAAAAAACGGGTCCACCTTGTAGCCCTCGCCGCCGGACAGCAGCGCCGTGGTGGCCTGGCCTACGGTGCCGGGCTCCAGCCACGCCGGGCCGGCGGGTTCCACCAGCACGTACTCCAGCCCTTCGTAGCGCACAAAAACGTCGCCTTTGCCGGGCAGGCGCCGGATGGCCATCAGGTAATGGCCCGGCACCGCTATGCCCACCATCTTCATGCCTTTCCAGTTGCCCAGTATGGCCGCCAGCAGGCCGGTCTTGGTGTCGCAGTCGCCCCAGCCGCTGAGGAGCGAGCGCGCCGGAGGCAGCAGGCCTCCGGTATGCAGGCCGCCCTCCACGGACGGCGGTATCTTGTAGCGGATAGCGGTCTGCACCATGCTCAGCACGCCGCCTATCAGGTTCTCTTCTCGCCAGCCGCGTTCGGAGGAAATTTTGCTGAAGGCCAGGGCCAGCGGCTTAAGCAGCTCAACGTTGCGTTTTACCACGGCCGGCATGTCGCATTCCACTATATTGCCGGCGCGCAGGGCCAGCCCGCGCGAACGCAAGAGCGCGCGCAGGCGGGTGTCGTATTCCAGGTCCACGTCGGCTATGGCGCTTTGCGCCGCCGCCTTGCCGGAGGCCGCGTAAACTTTTTTCCAGACGTCCTGCCGCGTGGTTTCGCGCCAGGTCTTAAGGCCGTTCAGCTCGAAATCCGAGTAGCCGTAGCCGCCCAGGTAGCGGTTGTACTCGGCCGCGGCCATGCCGAAGGTCACGGCTACCCGGTTTTTATTGAAATTTATGAAGTGATATTCGGCTTTTAAGCTGCCGCCTTCCTTATAGATGCGCTGGGCGGTGCCCTTTTCGGTGCGGTTCTCGCGGCTGGTGTATTCGCGCGCCTCTTCCTGCTGCGAACCTTCGTCCTCGCCGGCCTCTTCGTCGTCGTCTTCGTCATCGGAGGATTGGGACCTGAGCAGCACGCCGCCCTGCGCGGGCGCGGCCAGCAGGGCCTCCCAGTCCCGGCCCAAAGAGTGCGCCGTAGCCAGGCAGGCGGCCAGCGCTATGAAATAGCAGGGTTTAAGGGCGGCTCCGCGCATGGTTTAAACGGCGGCCTCCGTTTTCTGGCCGGCCAGGTAGGCGTTTATGCGCACGGCCACTTCCGCCCTCAGGCTTTCCGGAGAAATTATGGTTATCTCCGGCATCCAGTGCAGCACCAGCGGCACCACTTCCATGGGGTGGCGGATCACCGCGGAAACCAGAACGGCCCCGTCGCGCGTCGGCTTAGACACCTTTTGCCCCGGCAGCAGTTCCTTGCTCTGCAGAAAATCGGCCGCGGCGCCGCGCGCGCGCAGGCGCACCTTTATTTTTTTGCCCTCGTTCACGCCCCAGATGGTGGTGGCCATGCCTATGACCTTTTTCACCACCTCGGCAGGCGGGGGGGTAAATTCGTCGGGCAGGATGTCCAGTTTCTTCACGCGGTCCACGCGGTACTTGGCGAACTTGTCCGCCTCCCGCCCGTCCGCGGAGGCCATCATGTAGAAGAAATTCTCGCTGGCGAGGATCTTTACCGGGCAGAGCACGCGCTCCCTGACCCCGTTCACCGAGGCGTAGCGCACGTTGAGCTTTTTGTGGTTCTCTATGGCGAAGGTTATGTCTTCGTAGAATTTGCGCGTCAGCGGGTTAAGCGCGCGCGGGCCCACCGCGTAGAAGGGGGAGTCGCCGGCCGCGGAGGCGGTGGCCCTTTCAAAGACCTGGTCGAAGGCGTCCTTTATGGCGCCGCCCATGCCGCCGGCCATTTCGCGCATCAGCACCAGCACGGAAAGCTGCTCGCCGGTAAGGTTGAAGCTGGTGAGGGAAACGCCCGGGGCGAAAGTGTAGGTGCCCTTCTGCGGGGTGTCCAGGTGGAAGCCGGTGAGGTTGATGCGCTCTATGTCGCGCTGGATGGAGCGTTCGGAAACGTCGAACTCGGCCGACAGGTCCGCCACGCGGACCGGGCCCTCGTTGAGGCGGTTGAGGATATTAAGGACGCGATAGTATTTTTTGTCGCCTGAGTCTTTTTTGCCCATACTGTCCCCTTGGTTCCTTCTATTATATAAAGAAAGCCGGTATTTCTTGACTGGGAAAGGGTAAATAAATATAATTATCCTACCGTAGCCAATTGGCTGCGGTGATTTTTGCTCTTTATACGCGGGCGTAGTTCAATGGTAGAACGTCAGTTTTCCAAACTGATCACGTGGGTTCGATTCCCATCGCCCGCTTTCCAATATCCGGTTTCCGGATATTGGAAAGCGGGCGATGTGAATGGCCTGATGAAGAAGTTCGCTGACGCTCACTGTCGCCCGCTTTCGGTATCCGCGCGGCGGATAGCGAAAAGCGGGTAATGGCAATAATTCCGCCCGCTCAGGTTTTGCTGGGGTAGCTCAGCTGGTAGAGCATCTCCATGGTAAGGAGAAGGTCGTGGGTTCAATCCCCATCCCCAGCTTTCAATTTGTTGAAAGCTTCCGGTTTTAAGAAGAGACTAATAATCAGGAGAGATCAAAATGGCAAAAGCTAAATTCGATCGCAGCAAGCCGCACGTCAACGTGGGCACCATCGGCCACGTAGACCACGGTAAATCCACTCTTACCACGGCGCTGGTGAAGGTGCAGTCCGAGAAAGGGCTGGCCAACCTTAAGTCCTACGCCGAAATAACGAAGGGCGGC
>JACRER010000083.1 GCA_016234365.1 Elusimicrobiota bacterium
GACTCATTAGTGTTGGGCTGGGAATTGTCCAGCGTCTGGTTGGTATAGATATTGGTGCCGCCGGTATTGGCCTCCATCCACTTTAGGGAACCGTTAGCGTTAAAGATGATAACGAACTTATCGGAAGCAGAAGGCAGGATCACCGGGTGGTAATAGTAGGAACCGGAGGCGTTGGGGTTATCCGAACCGTCGCCGCCGTCGGTACCGGTGACGGCCAGGGTATCCTCACGGAAAATGCGGAAAGTTGCACGGTTCCTGCTGCCATTGAAGCCGTGCGCGGCCACTATAAGCCTGCTGCCTGCTGGCGCCGCCGGGTGATAGATGAGCGAGACAGAATCGTAGCCGGCCGGGTAATATACCCTTCCGCCAAGGTTGGGAGCTATCTGGGCGTCGCGCCGGGTGGTGAAAGCGGGAACTCCTTTGGCAGTAAGACTGGCCTTAGCCATTCCCACAGGGGCTGGCACCGTAGACGTACCGTCGAAGTTGGGGCTGGCCGCTATAAAAACCTCGCTGGATGCCGCCACATACCAGATGGACACCTGTGGGTTCAGTTTATCCTGGTCGGCCTGGGCAAAGATCGGCTGGGCGAGGTCCCAGTTAACGCCGTCCTCGGAGAAACTACAGACCGCCGTACCGCCGCTTTCGTAGAAAGCCCAGTACCCTACAGGGTTCTGCACGATCTTGGGCTGGTTGGAAAAACCGGTGGTGCCGTTGTCTATGGTGGACGCGGCATGAATTAAACCACCCAGGGCGGCCGCCATAAGCGCGCCGCCCGCCAGGGCCCTGAAGGCCTTTTTGAGCAGTTTCGTATAGTTCATACCCGCCCGGCCTGGTGCCGGGCCTATTTGCGCCTCGAGTCCCTCCCTTCTTTAACATCCACGCCGTAGATTATTTTGCCGGCTGAGCCCTTTAGCTCCGGGTCGCTGTCCGCGTATGCCACGCCCAGCAGGTATTTACCCTCCGGGGTTTTTGAAATGTGTCTCAGGTTGTCCGTTATCCCAGCTTTCAGGGCCTTGCCGCCGCTCTTCAGAGCGGTCTCCAGCGCGGCGACGGCCGTTTTGCTCCCCCGGAAAGCCATGATGAGAGAGTAAGCAGCGGAGACCCGCACATTGTCCTCTTCGCCGGATCTCAACAGCGCCTTGCGCAGGGCCTCTTCGGCCGCCTTATCCCCTGGGAAAGAGGAGAGGGACATGCAGGCCTCGGCCCGTATACCGGAGTCGGCCCCGCCTGCCGCCTGGTCGGCCAGCGATTTGACGGCGGAGGAATCGCCGGCCCTCCCGAGAGAATGTACGAGTTGCAACGCCACCGCAGGGTTCTTCTCCGAGGGCAGGCGCTTTAGCATGGCGGCAACGCCGGCGGCACCTTCCCGTCCGGCCTCCTCGGCAGCCTTGGAGCGGACGGACGGGTCATTATCGGCCAGGCGGTCGGCCTTCTGGGCCCAAAGCCCGGCAGGGACCAAGAACAACGCAACGAAGAGGCCCGCGCGCGCAATGCGTGTACCTGTTTTTATATCAGTTGTAGACACCATTTTTTCACAAGCAACAAGGAACGCCCCGGCCAAGGATTTTTTTTCCTTTGTCGGGTCGTTCAGTGCCATTCCATTATAATAAATAATTAATGTTACGCAAATGTTGCAGAACGCAAAATCCGGAATCCGCAGCCCGGGCAACAAAATAGCCGCTACGGCAAAAGCCGCACCGGCTCCTAAAAACATATAACAGAGGGTATAACACCACTCTTTCATAGTCATCTTCGGCAGCCAGGCAACCCCCGCGGGCCCTCGGCTTTGCGCCGCCGGCTTTGGCCGGCTTTGCTATTGTCGGATACTGAATTGAACGCCCCGCCCTTTTGGGACGCTCACCGCACGCTACTACACCGCACCGCTACCACACGTACCGCGTCTGTCTGCGACCGCAACCTCACGACCGCACACCGCTCCTGCCAAGCCAAAAGGGCGGGGCACTGCAACCGACACCGCGCTGCGAAGATATTATAGCAGATTACAGGGTCTTGTCAAGGGGGGTGCCGGTTGACATGTCAATACGCCTAGGGTTAGCGGCCGGTATTCCCGGCGTTGCGGTGGAACCTGGGCCACTGCCCGGATGCCAGGGTCTTATCCGCGAATACGGCGAAAAGTCTGCCGTCGTCGGCCCCAAAATAGACCGTGCCGTCAGGGCCAATGTTCGGAGAAGATCTTATCGCCGAAGCCGGCGCGACCGCGTAAACCCATTTCTGCACCCCGGCCGCGGGGTTGGAAACCGTATCCACGGCATAGAGCTTGCCGTCGTCGGCCCCGAAATAGACCGTGCCATCGGAAGCGATCGCGGGTGAGGACCGCACGGCCCCGCCGGCGGCGAAACCCCACTTCAGTGTGCCGGTAGCGTCGCTGTTCCTGGCGTACAGTTTGCCGTCCACCGAGCCTATATAACTAACCCCGGCGCCGTCCAGTGCCGGGGAGGAAGTCAGAGGAGAAGCGGATTCTTGAACGGACCAATTCTCCGGACCTCCTGTGGCGGGAATAGAGTAAAGGAACCCGTCATTCGCCCCCACATATATCGTACCACCGGCGTCAAGCGCAGGAGAAGAGTTTATGGGGAGCGCACTGGCGCCATACGAGGGCCACTTATCAAGACCATCGGCGGTCTTTACGGCATAAAGGAATCCGTCATCGGCACCGAAATAAACGGCATCTGCAGAGAGTGCGGGAGAAGAGTGTATGTTCACGCCAACCAGATACGCCCATTTCTGCGTTCCGCCGGGATTTACGGCATACACATTGCCGTCATCCGAACCCACATAAACGACGTCGTCAACGCCGATGGCCGGGGAAGACCGAATAGCTCCTCCCGTAATAAACGGCCAGCCTGTCAACTCAGCGCCAGTGCTGCCGGAAAGCGCGTGCAGTTTGCCATCGTCCGCTCCGAAATATATGGTTCCGTCGGCGCCTATTGCCGGAGCGGAATTTAACGGGGACGCGGCATTAAAGGACCATTTTTGTGCACCATCCGGCCTGATCGCATAAAGCTTGCCATCAGCGGAGGCGGCATAAACGGTCCCATCAGAGGCCACGGCGGGAGCCGCCGTTATGGCTCCACCGGTTGCGAAGGCCCATCGCCCCGTACCGGGAAAAACGGAAGTTACGGAAACAGCTCTGGCCACAGAGCCGCCGCGGCCGTCGGAAACGACACATTCTATGGCATAGGCCCCCGGAGTGGACGGCACGACCCAGGTGACGGAAGCGCCGGAACCGCCTATTACGCCGGCCGTGGAAGTCCAAAGATACGTAAGAACATCCCCGTCCTGGTCGGAGGAGGAAACGGTGACGATCGCGGACCCGCCTGTAACCACCGTGGTGGAGACCGCGGTTATGGAAGCGGTGGGGGCATTGTTGGAGGATGACGAGGCCAACTGCCTGTCGCTGACCCTATCATCCAACTTTGAAACCAGTTTTTTTACGGCCGCAGGCCGGCCAAGGCTCAAGCCTGCGTATAAAACCCCACTGAACAGACACAGCATGGGAATGAGCAACAACTGTTTCTTCATAGCCCGCCCTTACCAAAATAAATATTGACCCCTAAATTGAGGATGAACTCAAGGCCGCTTTCCGAAATAGAAGTATCCCTGTCGTTTACCGACAGATAAAGCGCGCCGAGGTCGGTCTGCACCGAAAGGCGGCGGCCGATAAAATATTCGGCGCCGGCAAAGGCCCCCCCCCCGAGCCCGTAACCACTGGAATAGCTGCCCTTAAAATCAGCGTAGTCCGCCTCGAACGCGAAATAAGGGAACAAGGCGCCCTGCCTTAACGAAGCAGGATACGCGTAGTACCGCAGGCCTCCCACGGAAACATCCTTCTGGAACTGCCCAAGAAGCTCCAGCGCTTTACCATCCGCCACAAAACAGCGAAATGCGGCGCCTGGGTAATTCAGGTTAAGGTTGAGCGTGCCTTTAACCGGGCCCCCGGCGGCTGCATGCGACAGGGATAATCCCCGCGTCTGCGAAGACACTGGAACGGGGGCCGAAGACGATTCTTCCGCGGCCGCGCCCGGTTGGCAGGCACACAGAAGAACACCCGACAGAACCACTACCGACAACGTGTTGTACCGCATAGAACAAGTCCGCCTCATTGTATTAAGATGTACGTTACAGTGCGGAAAGACTCCAATTCTCCATTTCCGCTACTTGCTTAAAGTTTCCAGCGCGGCGGCGTAGGCCTTGTCCACCAGCAGCACCGCTTCCACGGAATCGTCCCAGGCCTCGTTCATGTCCTTCTCGCGCTCCGGGGTCAGTTTAACGTCCACGTCCGGAATGGCGCCTTTCTCCTCCAGGTCCAGCCCCGAGGGCGGGAACATCCTGGCCACGGTCAGCTCCAGGCCTTGGGCGCCGCGGCCGAGCCGGAAGGTGCGCAGGAGCGAGACCTTGCCGCCGGTAGGCCCGCCCACCAGGCGGGCGCCGGCCAGTTCCTTCAGCGACTGCGCAAAAATTTCAGCCGCCATAAAAGTGCTGCCGTCGGTGAGCACTGCCGTTTTAACGTCCGCGTATTTGCCGCGGCCGCGCGCCTGGAAGGTGCGGCAATAACCGGGGTGCCTGGACTTGAGTTCCAGTACCGCGCCGGCCTTGGGCGCGAAGGCGCCAAGCAGCCCGGCGGCCTCTTCGGGCATGCCGCCGCCGTTGCCGCGCAGGTCGAACACTATTTTTTTAGCCCCAAGGGAGGTCAACGCCTCCACACCGGCCAGCACGGTGGCGCTGGACCCCTGCACGAACATGCCTATTTTCACGTAGCCAACGGCCGCAACCGGGTCGTAAAAACCAAAGATCAGGGGCGTGACGAATTGTTCTCTCGCCACCTGCACGGTGGCCCGAGAAAGCCCCCGCACGCCGGGGCGCTCGGTCTCCAGGACAAAGCCAAAACTGTCGTCGCTGCGCACGGCCACTTCTTTGGGAGTGGCGGCCACGCCGTCTATCTTAAGCACTTTGTCGCCGTCTTTCAGGCCCGCCGCGGCGGCCGTGGAATTCTGGAAGACTTTGGCCAGGTAAACGCCCCCCCGCCTGTTAGCGAACAGCAGGCCGGAAGAAACGGCCTGGCGCGACGGCAGCTGCCGCACCACCCGCTTGGATCTTACCATGGCGGCGTGCCTGTCCAGGGCGGCCAGGCCGGCAAAGCCCTTGGCCTCCAGCACCCCGCGCACCTGCCCGGCGGGATACTCCAGGTAACTGTGTTTTTCGAACGCTTTTATGGCGTCCGGGTAGAGGCTTTTGTCGGAACAGGCGGCAACGCCCAGAAGGAGCAAAAGCGGCAGGAACGGTTTCTTCATGCTGTTATTATCCCAAATTTAAGCCGGCATCTGCGTCATGTTAGGAGGAGGAAAGTCCCCCACCACCCCGGCACTGTAATTGCCGCAGGGGTCGTTGGGCAGGAAAGGCCCGTACATGGGGCAGTTGCCTTTGGCGGTGTTCTGCGGCAGGCAGCAGCAGGGCGCCTTGGCCGTGCAGCCGCATTCCGCGCCGAACCCGTTCTGGTCCACATATTCGTCCAACTGGAGCTGGCCGAAAGCGGCTTCATCCTCCGGGCTGGAGAAGGACTGCACGCCTCTACCCTCTTCGGGAGGGGCGGAGGCATCCCCTTCCTGCGGGCCAGCGCGGCCGGTGTTGGACCCCACAAAGTTGCCGAGCGGGTTCATGGCGCCGGCCGCCATATCCTTGGCCATTTTCTTGGCCTGGTAATCCTGGTCGTTCTTGAGCGCCTCTTTGGTGCCCTCCACGTCCATCTTGGGCTGGCCCACGTCCGCCGAAGCCAGCGTCTTGGCTTCGGCCGCGCTTATATCCTGGTCACGCAGGAACTGGGGTATGGAATTGGGGTTCACCCTGTCCAGGCTGGCCTTCACCTTCTCGTCGTATTCCAGCGAGGTGCCGGCGTCCGGGGTGTTGTCGAAAGACCGGGCTATCCAGCCCCTGGCGGAGTCGTTGGAAGCTATGCGCGCGCCGTAGAAGGAAGCGCGGAAAGCGCCTTTAAGCGCGTCCAGTACGCCGGCCTTGCCCGCCTGCTGCGGCTTGCCGCCGGCGGTCTCGCGCTGGGTGGACGGCCGCGCCGTGGCCGTGCCGCCGGGCTGGTACGGCTCGCTGCCGCCGGCCGCCGCGGACGTCTTGGCGGCGGCGGGGCCGCCGCGCCCGCCAAAAGCCCCCGCGCGGGCCAAAAGCTTGCCCTCAAAAGTTTCTTTGCCGGCAACGGCGCCGGCAGGGCCGCGCCCGGGCCCGGCTTCTTCTTCAACGGCGGCGTCCTGCTGCCCGCCAGCAAAACCTCCGGAAGCGGCCACGGCGCCTGCCATGCCGGCGGGTTTGGCGCCCTTTTCCAGGCCGGGCTTGGCGGCGGAGGCCGCGCTGGCGGCTTCGGCCGCGGCCGCCTTGGCGGCCAGCGGGTCTTCCTCGTCCGAGGAGAAATAGTTGTCGGCTTTCTGCAGCTTGCCGCCGGTGTAAGCGGCGCTGTTGGCGGACAGCTGGTTGTATTTCTCGCCGCCCACCAGCTTATGGGCCTCGCTCTTCATGGAGGTGAGGGCGTAGTACCCGCCGCCCGCCAGGAACAGAAAAAGAAAGCCCAGCGCCAGCCACCAGTAATTCCTGGCCTTGCTTTCCTCCGGGGTCTCCGGAGCGGTTTCTTCCTGCTCTTCCACGGGAGCCTGCGCGTCCTTTTCGGCGCTTTCGGACGCTTCCGCCTTCTTAATATCGTCCATTTCGAATTCGGGCCTCATATAGCCTCCGGCAAATCAAAAGAACACAAGGTCTGGTGACTGGAACCCTCCATCGCCACGACCTTTATTTCACCCCAATGTTATAGCAGACGAAACCCCTTTTTTCAAGCCCCCCTGCTCCTTAAAAAAGACCGCTGCCAGGCATAGGCCCGGCAGCGGTCCGTTAACACCGGCTTACCGATCCGTCATTGCCAGCCGGAATGAGTCAAACTTCCGTTGTTTATAAGAAAGACCTGCGGCTTGGAAACAGAATTCAGACCAAACCCGAGAACAGAGTCCGTCATTGAACTCTGTACGGTAGAGGGCAACCACTCGGTACCCACCCATCTCTTGTAAACTATCCCCTCATCCGGGCTGGCATAGACTATGTGGGGGGAGCCAACTGAGTCCAGTTCCAAGATATATCCCTCGGCGTTAGGGGCCACGGCCTGGAACGCCCACAAGCCGTTATTCAAATGCCCGTAGCGGACGGTGCCGGGAGAATCCCAGAACACAATGTGCGGGTTATTGGAAGAGTCCACGCGCAGCACCGGATATTCCCCCATGTTCGTCCCATTCGTGATCTTGGTGAGCGGGCCCCAGGAATTTAACGAAGCGCTCCATTTAGCGTAAGCAACCCCTTCGTTAGAACACACCATTTGAGGAAGATCGTCCGGGCCTACCTGTATGTACGGCGCCTTGCACTCCCCGATATCTGCCGGCGAAGACCACTCGGTGCCGTTGAACACGGAATAGAACACTTCCGTATTCTTCCGGTAAACCGCGTGGACTCCGTTAGAAGAGTCTATTGCGAGCGACAGGGCGTTCACACCGGAATCAACCGTAGTGTTGGTCCACGCGGTTCCATTGAACCGTGAGTATTTGAGGTTATTAGCGCCGCCGGCGTACTCGATATGCAGAATATTAGGATTCCCTGCAGAATCAAGGGCGACCTTCGCCTCGCCGCCGCCGGGAACAACCTCTTGATCCTCAAAAGGTCCCCCCGGGGCCCATTTGGCATAGCGCAGTAAGCCGTTGCTCTTGTAGGCCAGATGGAAATACTCGCCGTTCTTGCTCACTGCTATACCATCAGATCCGCCAAGCGTGCTCTCCTGGCTCAGTGTCAAGGGCGCAGACCACGACCCGATGAAAGAGGACAAAGCTGTAACAATAACTTTTGACGTCTGCTGTCCTACGTTGCTTGATAAGTAGCGCGGAGGATAATACCGAAGAAAAAAACTCCAACTGGCATTATTGTCGTTAAGAACCGTATCAAAGGTCCTTATCGGAAACATTTCCTCCTTTGGAACATCTCGAAGTATTGACCACTTCATTGCGAACGTGTCGAGACCTGGAGTTTCTCCCAAGTGCCAGTTTTGGCTATCGGTTCCCCTAATGTTAAACCGCACACTCTCCCCGGCATTTTGCACCACATAGTTAGTATCCCCAACTATGCCTTCTGACACATAACTCCCAGCACCCACGTCCCAAGGAGTATTGGGCGTAAGGTTTATGTCTATCAACGCGTAGGCGTTGCAACCGAACAGCGCGAGAACGGCTGAAAAAGCGGCGGTTTTCCTCATGTTAGTTTCCATGTTTTTTCTCTCCTGAACGTTTTTTAGGTTTCTTTTCCGTTACTGTCTCCACCCACAGCGGCATCACGGCTTCCGCGCTTATAGATCCGTTCTCTTTGCGGGCCACCTTCACCAGCGCCTGCCAGCGCTTGTTTATGTACTTGCCCTTGGGCGCCTTTAGCTCAAGGTAAGGCAGGTAACCCGCGCCTTGCGCCTGGACGGTTATTTCGGTGGACCTGAACACGAACCATTTAAGGTCCGGGAATTCCTCGTAGCCGCCATTGGGCTTTATGTTCTGCTCTTTACATGAAACCACGGAAACCGTATAAACCACGGGCGAGGCTTCGCGGTTAAGGATCTTTAATAGATACCCGGCGGGCTTTTCCAGCCTTACCGTGCCATTCAGTTTTACCTCAGTTATCCGCACATAGGACGGGTCCACTGCCACCCCGGCCGCCGCGGCGGGGCCGGCTGCAAGCATTAAGCCCAAAGCCGCAATTGAACCGTATATTTTGGTCATCAGAACTTCTTTTTGAGCGTAATGCGCTGCACGCTGCCAAGCCCAGTCTCCGGGGAAACGGCGTAGTCCAGTTGCGCGCCCAGCGCCATAAGGCCGGCACCCATGCTAAGCCCGCTCTTGCCGTCCTTGGCCGTCATGCCGGCCAGGCCGTAACCGCCGCGCAGGGCGAAA
>JACRER010000082.1 GCA_016234365.1 Elusimicrobiota bacterium
CGGTGGGTATGGTGAGCAGGTAGATCACGGCCACCAGGTCGCCCTGGAAGCCGTAGAGGGCCGTCGGGCCCAGCACCGGGATGGAGACCAGCGCGGTCATCACGGCCGCCATGGCGAAGAACGGCAGCGTGCGGAACATGAAGGAGCTCGCTTCGTCCGGCACTATGACTTCCTTGGCCAGCAGCTTTATGAAGTCCGCCAGCGGCTGGAACCAGGGCGGGCCCATGCGGTTCTGCATCACCGCGCACAGCTTGCGGTCCACCCACTGCAGCAGCAGCCCGTAGACCGCCAGGAACAGGAAGCCAGGGAACACTAATATTTTAGCGAGAGGTATGATTGCTTGCATTGTCATTTCCTTACAGCCTCGTGAAGTCCACGCCGCGCCTGCGGTACTGCTCTATGCTCATTTTGCGCAGCTCTTCCCAGCCGTAGCTCTGCTTCTTGCCCTTTTTGGGGTCCCAGACCACGGCGCGGTCCGTGCAGGACATGCACGGGTCGATGGCGGCGATCACGAGCGGCACGTCGGCCAGCCAGCCGCCCTCCAGCATGTAGGCCACGCTCTGCAGGTTGGCCAGGGTGGGGGCGCGCACCTTCAGGCGCTCGGGCTTGTCGGTGCCGTTGGACTTGAGGTAATGGATGTCTTCGCCGCGGGGCGCTTCGTAATGGTTCACGCACTCGCCGGGGGCGATGCGCATGTTCATCTTTACGGCTATCGGGCCTTCGGGCAGGTTGTTGAGGATCTGCTTGATCATCTTGTAGGATTCCACCAGCTCCAGCGCGCGCACGACCAGGCGGCCGTAGACGTCGTTGGTGTTGTGGGTGATCACCTTGAAGTCCAGCTCGTTGTAGATCAGGTACGGGTCGTCCTTGCGGACGTCGCGGGCTATGCCTGACGCGCGGGCGGTGGGACCCACGGCGTTGCGCTCTATGGCCACTTCCGGCGGCAGCATGCCCACGCGGCTGGTGCGGGCGGCCACGGTGGGCTCCTCGGTGGCGAGCTTTATGTAATAGTTGGTCCGCTCGATGAGGTAGTCTATGCGCTTGAGCACCTCCGCCTTCTGCTCGGCGGAGACGTCGCGGCGCACGCCGCCCAGGGTGTTAATGGAGTAGTGCACGCGGTTGCCGGAGAGGAGCTCCAGGCAGTCCAGCACCTGCTCGCGGTCGCGCCAGGTGTACATGAACAGCGTCTCAAAACCCATCTCGTAGCCGGCCACGCCCACCCAGAGCAGGTGGCTGTGCACGCGCTCCAGCTCGGCGAAGAGGGTGCGGATGGCCAGAGCCCGCTTGGGGGTCTCGCACTTGGCCAGTTCCTCGACGTTGGTGATGTAGGTGGTGGTATGGGAGTGGGAGCAGATGCCGCAGACGCGCTCTATAAGGTACAGGTTCTGTATATAGGTGCGGCCTTCGGCGGCTTTCTCCATGCCGCGGTGGTTGTAGCCCAGGTTCACCCCGGCCGAGGTTATCTGCTCGCCTTCCAGCACGAGCATGAAGTTCTCGGGTTCTTTCAGCGCTATATGCTGGGGCCCGAAGGGGATGGTTATCTTTGACATGTTATTTGGCCTCCGGTTTGAAAAGCGGGTTCTTGGCCAGGTATTCCTCGGTCTTCCAGTCCTTGCGCAGCGGGTACTGGTCCGTAGGAAAATCCTCGTCGAGCGGGTAGCGGCGCTGGCCGGGGGGCAGGCCTTCCACTTTTATGCCCAGCATATCCTGCAGCTCCAGCTCATAGGACAGGCCGCCGGGGAAGGTCTTAAGGACGCTCGGCAGCACCGGGTTGGCGCGCGGCGTCTTGGCCTTAAGGGTGACCAGCACGTGGGTGTCGGTGACGTGGTAGTACGCGCCCAGGTTCTCCCCCTCGTCAAAACCGGTCACGGTGGCCAGGTGGCCGTAGCCTTCGGCTTTCAGCCAGGCCATGGCTTCGGGGAGCTTGGAGGGCTCGATCTCGGCCCAGACGCGGTTCTTGCGCTGGACTATGGCGTTGGCAGCCTGGAATTTCGCCTCGAGGGCGGCTTTCATTTTTTCTTCGATCTGGAGTTCGCTCATATTACTTCTTCCCCTCCACGCTCTGGATAAGCTTCACGACGCCGTCGATGATGGCTTCGGGGCGCACCGGGCAGCCGGGGATGTAGACCGAGACCGGCAGCACGGAGCTGAGGCTGCCGGGCACCACGCCGTAGCAGCCGTCGAACACGCCGCCGGAGCAGCCGCAGGCGCCTATTGCCATGACGAATTTGGGTTCTGGCATCTGCTCGTAGATGGTTTTGAGGCGCTTGGCCTGCTGGCGGGTGATGGGGCCGCTGACCACCAGGATGTCGGCGTGGCGGGGCACCGCCTTCTGCAGGATGCCGAAGCGCTCGATGTCGTACTTGGGCGTGAGCGCGTCCACTATCTCGATGTCGCAGCCGTTGCAGGCGCCGGAATTGAAATGCAGGATCCAGGGCGATTTCAGCAGCGACCAGGTTACCAGTTTGTCGATGATTTTCATGTTATTATCCGACGAAGAGTATCGTGAGTATGACCACGACCGCGGCAATATACCCGCCCACCAGCTCGATGCCGGCGGAGCCCGGGTTGAAGCTCCAGGTGGCGAGCATCAGGCCCGCCACGTGCAGCAGCGTGAAGAAGATGGCGAACGGGAAGAAGGCCTGGTAATCCGGGATGGCCTTCGCCTGGTCCACGGGTACGTCTTCGCCGCAGCCGTAAGGCTTGTGCTTGGCCGAGCCCGGCACGCGCGCCGGCTTGGCGGACAGCGGGCTGAGCAGCGCCGATAGCCCCGCCACGAAGAGCAGCGAGACCGCGAAAACGACCGGAGGGAATAGCAGTATGTCGTTGATCATGGGTTATCCTTTAAGGCCGTCCAGTTTCCAGATGTCGGCCGTGCCGTGGATGCGGAAGTTCTTGACCAGCAGGGCCAGGCCCGCCGCCACCACCACCACCTCGATGACGATCATGGTGATCAGCAGCGCCTGCGCCAGGACCAGGTTAGAGGTCTGGTGGCCGGCGGAGATCACGGTCAGCATGGCGCCTTTGGAGATGAGCTCCAGGCCGATAAGCTGGCGCACGATGCTGCGGCTCGCCAGCATGCAGTAAAAGCCGGTGAAGATCACCAGCGCTATCAGGTACCAATCCATTGCGAAAGCGCTCATTTCTCGGTCCTCCTGGGGAATACCGACTTTATAACGAAGACGCCGGCGGCCAGCATCAGCACCTGCCCGAGCAGGTCCGGGCGGCGCAGGCCCCACAGCGCGGCGCCTATGGTGCCGCCGCCGGAGACCAGTACTTTGGCCCCGGCCAGTTCTTCAAAGAACGGCGGCAGGTAGAACCAGGCCGCTATGGCGAAGGCCGCCAGGGCCAGCGGCAGCGCGTAGAAGCGCGCGCGGCCTTCCGGGCGCTTTTCCTCTTCGGTCCGGATCAGGCTGACGCCGCCTATGAACAGCACGGTGATAAGCCCGGCGCAGACCGAAAGTTCGAAGACGCCGGCCCAGGGGGCGCCGAAGTCGAAGAAGATGAGCGACACGGTTACGCTGACCAGCGCCAGCATGATGGCCGACGTCAGCAGTTTGCGCGCCATCACCGCCCAGACGGCGAAGAAGGCCGCCAGTACGAAGAGCAGGTTGTGGTAGGTCATAGTATTATCCTCTCAGCCACCACTTTTACGTAGGTGTAGAAATACGGGAACAGCAGGCCGAGCGCCACGATGATGCCGCACATCAGCACGGCCGGGGCCAGCAGCGGCGCGGAAACCTCGGCGGAACTCTCCGCCGCCTGGCCTTTCTTGCCGAAGAAGACCTTTTTCTGCATCATCATGAAGTAGGCCAGCGTGACGATGCTGAACAGCAGCGCCATTACGGCGTAGCCGCGCAGGCCGGCTTCCCACAGCGCAAGTATTATAAGGAGCTTGCTCCAGAAGCCCGACAGCGGGGGCACGCCGGCGGTGGAGAGCAGCGCCACCACGGAAGTCCAGGAGGTCCAGGGCATGGAATGCTCCAGCCCTCCGAGTTTATCCATGTCGGTGGTGCCGGTGGCCTTCTCCACGCTCGCGCTGTTGAGGAACAGCACGGTCTTGAAGGTGGCGTGGTTGATCAGGTGGAAGACGGCGCCCATCACTGCCAGCGGCGTGCCAAGGCCAGCGGCCAGCACTATGTAGCCCACCTGGCTGATGCTGGAGAACGCGAGCATGCGCTTGAAGTCCGTCTGCCGGAGCGCGGCGAGCGCGCCCACGGCGATGGAGAGCATGCCCAGGAACATCAGCATCTCGGACAGCGCCTGAGCGCGGCCATCGAAGAAGCGCAGCAGCGTGGCCAGCTTGATGATGGCGTAGACGCCGGAGATCTTGGTGACTATGCCGGCCAGGTGCGCGGAGACCGGGGCGTAGGCGCCCTGGTAGGCGTCGGGCGTCCAGGTGTGGAACGGCACCACTCCGGACTTTATAAGGAAGCCAAGCAGGATCAGCGCGGCCGAGAACGTGACCGCGGCGGCAGGGGCTTCAGCCGACATCGCTATGCGCAGGCTCTCGAACGAGAGGCTGCCCAGCGACAGCAGCATTACCGCGACGCCGACTATTATCAGCGCCGAGGCCGGGAACGTAAGGAAGAAGTACTTCAGCGCGCCCTCTATGCCGCCCGCGGACTCGTCCGTGGTGATCAGCGCGAAGGACGTGACCGCCAGCACCTCTATGAAGACGTACAGCGTGAAGAAGTCCGTGGAGGTCACCACGCCGGTCATCGCCGAGACGGAGACCAGCAGCAGCGAGTAGTAGGCGGCCCGGTTGGGCTGCCCTTCCGGCATGAACCAGGCGGAGAAGAACGTTACGCACAGGGCCACCAGGTAGACCGCGCCTACCAGGAGCAGCGAGAAGCCGTCCCCGGGGATGTCGGCGAAGCCGCCCTGTATCACCGACGGGCGCAGGGCCAGCCAGGCGATGTTGGCGAGGCCCGCCAGCAGCGTTACGTTGGCCAGGATGTCCGCCAGCAGCGCTCGGCGCCGCGCCGCGAACGGGATGATGACCGCGCTCAAGAGCGGGATCAGCAGATAAGCAAGAAGTCCCTTGTCCATTATTTAAGCCCTCCCGCTATCAGGATATAGATCACGACGCCGGCGATGGTGAGCGCCATGTAGAGCGGGTACGAACCGTTGTGGAAACGGCGCGAGGTCCCGCTCAGGAAACCCGCCGCGGAGGACGGGAGCGTGTCCAGGGCCCAGTCGAAGGCGCGGTCCGCCTTGAACAGCAGCCGCGACACGAAGGGCACCACCTTGTCCATGCCGACCTCGTAGAGGTCGAACACGCGGCGCTCGGCCATGGCGTAGGCTTCCTTGAGCACCGGCGCGTAGTGGATGTGGTCGGAAGACTTGCTGGGCTTGCCCCCGCCGTAGGACAGGCCCATCATGTGGTTGATGACCGCGGCGAGGATCACTATCACCGAGGCGAAGTAGAGCTTGTCCGGGTGGAAGCCGCTCATGGTCGGGTTCGGGATGTTCATGCCCTGCAGCGACGGGACGATGAGCCAGTTGAGGGGCAGTTCGGCGCCGAAGCCGAACGCCACGCAGATGCCCGCGAGGACCAGCATGGGCAGCAGCATGGAGAACGGCGCCTCTTTGGCTTCCTTCAGTTCCTCCGGCCTGTCGCCGAAGAAGACCGAGTGGCCCAGCTTCAGGAACGAGGCCAGCGTCAGGAAGGAGCCCAGTTCCGCCGCCAGGAAGAAGACGGTGTAGCCGGTGTCCAGCGTGCCCTTGTAGACGAGCTCCTTGGAGAAGAAGCCGTTGAGCGGGGCTATGCCGGAGATGGCCGCGGCCGCTATCACGAAGCAGATGCCGGTTATGGGCATGGCCCGGAACAGGCCGCCCAGCTTGGAGAGGTCGGTGGTGCCGGCCTGGCGCTCCACGGAACCGGAAGTCATGAACAGGCAGGACTTGTAGGTGGCGTGGTTGATCATGTGGAACAGGCCGCCGGCGATGCCCACTGGGTTGAGCGTGCCGATGCCCAGGATCATGTACCCGGTCTGGCTGACGGCGTGGTACGAGAGCAGGCGCTTGTAGTCCTTCTGCACGAAGGCCATCATGACCGCCACGAGGATGGTCACGGCGCCCAGCGTCATCAGCACCAGCTGCATGGTGCCGTTAAGCGTGAACAGGTAGACGCTCGCGCGGGCCAGGAAGTAGATGCCCAGCAGTTTGTCTATGGCGGCCGGGACGAAGGCCATGAAGGCCGCGCTGGAGTCGGTGGCGGCGTCCGGGATCCAGGTGTGGAACGGGAAGGCGCCGGCCTTGGAGACGGCGCCTATCATAAGGAGCACGTAGCCGAAGATGGCCCAGCCGTAGTCGAGGGTGAGCTTGTTGCGGGAGATCTCCGACATGCTCATGGTGCCGGCGATGTAGCCGGTGATGCACACGCCGGCCAGCAGGCACAGGTCCGTGGCGGCGTTGATGAGGAACGCCTTCATGGCGGTGCGGCGGGCGGCGTGGTTATCCTGCGAGAGGGCGATGAAGGTGTAGAGGAACACCAGCAGGCCTTCCCAGAAGAAAAGCATGGCCACGAGGTTGTCCGAGAGCGCGGCGCCGGCCGCGAAGGCCTGCGTCATGAGCAGGTTGAAGTAGAACCACTTGGACGGGCCCTTGTTGGGGAGGCTGAAGGAGTACAGCGAGATGGCCGCCGAGAACAGCGAGACCGCCAGGAGCAGGAACGCGCTGAGGTTATCGGCGTGCAGCGTGAAGGTGATCGCGCCGCTGAGCCAGCGCAGCGAGAACACGTCCGGCGGCTGCAGGAAGATATTGCCCGCCGCCAGGAGCGACACCAGCGAGGCGCCGATGGCCAGCAGTTCCTTTATGTATTTCGTGCGCTCGCAGAGCAGCAGCAGGGCCGCCGCGGCCGCGAGGGGCAGTACTATAGGTATGAGTATCAGGTTCATTGAAGGTTCACTCCTAAAGCGTTAGTGAGGAGGTCGACGTAGGCCGAGGGGTAGTGGATCAGCGCGCCCAGGGCCAGGCCTATCAGGGCCAGCGCCATGACGCTCGCCACCATGGTCCAGGAACCCTCCTTGGGGTTGCCGTGCCCGGCGGCCTCGCCGAGGAAGATCTTGTAGAACAGGCGCACCAGGTACAGGAGCGTCATTACGGCGCCCGCCAGGAACATCAGCATCACGGGCAGGTTGCCGTTCTGCGCGGCCCCGGAGAACACCAGGAACTTGCTGAAGAATCCGCCGAACGGCGGGATGCCCATTACGGACAGCGAGCACAGCGCGAAGGCCACTCCGGTGACCGGCATGCTGGAGAACAGCCCGCCCATGCGGTTGATGTCCTTGGTGTGGGTGTTCTGCTCTATGATGCCCGCGCAGAGGAACAGCCCGCCCTTGGCGATGCTGTGCATCAGGATGTAGAGCATGGCGCCGGCGAAGGCCGTTTTGTTGCCGCTCGCCAGGCCCAGGAAGATGAACGCTATCTGGCTCACGGTGGAGTAGGCGATGATCCTCTTGATGTCGGTGTCTATCAGCGCGGCCCCGGCCGAGACCAGCGCGGAGGCGCCGGCTATGTAGAGCACCAGGTTGGAGAAGGAGTCGGGGGCGGCGAAGGTGACGCCGAAGATGCGCGCGTAAGCGTACACGCCGATCTTTACCAGCACGGCCGCGTGCAGCAGCGAGGTGACGGTGGAGGGCGCCACACCGGCGTCGGGCAGCCAGGTGGAGAAGGGCAGCGTGGCGGATTTGGAGAGGATGCCCACCAGGATGAACGCGGCGGCCGCGTAGGAGATGGTGGCGCCGTGCAGCTGGCGCAGGTCCAGCGTGCCGTGGTCGAAGTACACCATGATGATGCCGACGAGCATGCACAGCGCGCCGAAGACCGTCACGAGGATGGTCTTGTTGGCTTTAGCCACGTCCTTGTCGGACCGGAAGAAGCCCACCAGCCGCCAGCTGGCGAAGCCGGTCATTTCCCAGAACACGTACATCCAGAGGAGGTTCGCCGAGAAGACCAGGCCCATCATGGAGCCCAGGAAGAGCACTACCATCGCGTAGTATTCGGTCTGGTTCTCGTAGTGCGAAATGTAGTCTATCGAGTAGATGAGGATTATGGCGCTCACGAAGGCCGATACCGAAGCCATGAAGACCGACAGCAGGTCCGCGCGCAGTATGAAGTCGAAACCCCTGGGGAAACTCACCAGGAAGTCCGCGGTTTGCCCCCCCAGCACCGTGCCCGCGAGCGACGCGGCGGCCAGGAAGGTGAACAGGCCCAGGAGCACCGCGAAGGTGTTCCGGGCGGCGGTCGAGATCCGGGCGGCGAAAGGTATCAGGAACGCGCCGAAGACCGGGACTGCGACAGCGGTTGTGAGCATTTTTATCGGAAGATCCATATATTTATTATACAAAAAACGGAAATCCGGTCCCGCTTAAAAACCCTAATGACGCTATTAGCGCGGCTAATAGGCTCCCGTCGGAAGGGCGTAAAAAAGGGCCGGCCACACTGGCCGGCCCTTCTTTATCGTAACGCCGCGTTACAGCGGGATATTGCCGGTGCGGAGGTGTTCGCCCGGGCGCCGCTTGCCAGCCAGCAGGCGGAAGGCCTCCGTCAGGCGCGAGCGCGCCTGGGCCGGCTCTATCACTTCGTCCAGGGACCCCATGGAGGCGGTCTGGTACGGCGAGGCGAACTTGTCGGAATATTCCTTGGCGAGCTTTACGCGCAAAGCCTCCTTCTCCTCGTCCTTGGTTTCCTTGATCTGGCGCGAGTAGAGGATCTCCACGGCGCCGCGCGGTCCCATCACGGCTATCTCCGCCGACGGCAGCGAGAAGTTAATATCGCCGCCCATCAGTTTGGAGCTCATGGCAATGTAGGCGCCGCCGTAGGCTTTGCGCAGCACCAGCGTGATCTTGGGCACGGTGGCCTCGGAATAGGCGTACAGCAGCTTCGCGCCGTGGCGGATAATGCCGCCGTGTTCCTGCGCCACGCCGGGCCAGTAGCCGGGCACGTCCACCAGGGTCAGGATGGGTATGTTGAAGTTGTTGAGGAAGCGGATGAAGCGCGCTGCCTTGTCGGACGCGTTGATGTCCAGCGCGCCGGCCATGTGGGCCGGGTTGTTGGCTATGACGCCCACCACCTGGCCGCCCAGGCGGATAAAGCCTATCACGATGTTCTTGGCGTAATCGTGGTGCACTTCCAGGAACTTGTGGTCGTCGGACAGCCACCAGACTATGTGGTTCACGCGGTACGGCTTGCGCGGGTCCACCTCGCAGAGCTTTTCCAGCAGCGGCACTTTGCGGTCCGTCGGGTCCTTGGTCTCGTGCACCGGCGCGGCCTCCCAGCGGTTCTGGGGCAGGAAGCTCATCAGTTCCTTGACCTGCCGGTAGCAGTCCGGCTCGGAGTTGGCCACAAAATGGCACACGCCGGATTTGGAGGCGTGCGTCATGGAGCCGCCCAGCGTCTCGAAGTCCACTTCCTCGCCGGTGGCGGCCTTCACCACCTCGGGCCCGGTCACGAACATGTGGCTCATGCCCTTGACCATGAAGACGAAGTCGGTCAGCGCCGGGGAATACACCGCGCCGCCGGCGCAGGGGCCCACGATGATGGAGATCTGCGGCACTATGCCGGAATACTTGGTGTTGCGCAGGAAGATCTCTCCGTAGCCGTCGAGGCTGTCCACGCCTTCCTGGATGCGGGCGCCGCCCGAGTCCAGGATGCCGATAACCGGCACGCGCGCGTCGGCGGCCATATCCATGAGCCTGGTGATCTTGTCCGCGTGCGTGCGGCCCAGCGACCCGCCCAGCTGCGTGAAATCCTCGGAGAAAATAGCGGCCAGGCGGCCGTTCACCCTGCCGAAGCCGGTGATGACGCCGTCGCCCTTTATATGTTTATCCTTAATGCCGAAGTCGGTGCAGCGGCTCTCCATCAGGAGGCCGAGCTCCTGGAAAGAACCTTCGTCCACCAGGTAGGCTATGCGCTCGCGGGCGGTAAGTTTGCCTTTCTTTTTCTGGGCTTCTATCTTGTCCGGAGGGCCGCCGGCGGCGGCGGCGGAATGGATCTCCCGGAACTTCTTGAGGGATTCCGGCACCACGCGCACTTTCTTGGGGTGCGTCTTTTTGCCGGCCTGCTGCGGTTCCTCTTTGGCTCCGGTTATAGGGTCTATTATATCGGCCATGTTGCCTCCAAAAATCTTAAGAGTATTCTACCTTTTTACCGTGTCGTCCCGCCCGCTTCCCCCGCCACCAGCGCGGTCCAGAAGCCTGCCGGCTCCTGCCGGGTCTCCAGGGTGAACTCCGGGCTGCCCATCTCCCGGTGGCGCTCCAGCGCCTTGCCGGAGAAGCTCACCTTGCCGGCGGTCCTTATATCCATGGGGTCCGCCATCAGTCCCAGGCCCAGCGCTTTTAAAAAAGCTTCCTTGATGGCCCAGAGGCGCGTACCTTCCGAAGGGTCCTGCTTCTGCAGTTCCGAAGGATAGAAATAGTCCGAGTACCACGCCGGGTGGCGTTCCTCTATCTTCTCCAGGTCCAGGCCCAGGAAAGAAGCGCCCGGCTTTACCGCCGCCGCGGCCCAGCCGTTGGAGTGGGAGATGGATACCAGCGTAGCGCCGCAGCAGGGGCGGCCGAACTTGTCGGGGTTTATCTCGAACTCGGCCGGCGCTTTCCCCCCTCCGTCGGTGAGGAGCGCCTTGGCGGCCAGCCGGCCGGCCAGCCATTCCGAGCGGCGCTTCTCTATGCGGAAAGCGGCGTAAGTCTGGGCCTCGCGCGCGGACAGCGCGGCGCCGGGGACCAGCCCCTCGACCTTGAGGAGCTTAACCCGCGCGCCGGTGGCCGGCCAGATCTCTATCGTTTCCGCTGCCATCGGGTCAGATCGGCGTCGGGATCATGGCGTAGTCGCGCAGTTCCGCGAAGAGCCGGTAGTCCGCGTCGAAAGCCCACGCGTCGTAGAGGCTGCGGCCGTCCTCGGTGCGGCCCTTGAACAGGCCGTAGAGGAACAGCGTTTCCGGGTCCGTCGGCTCGTTGTCGTAGGCTATGGCCGCGCCTATTGCGTCGGGCAGCGCCATGGACCTGTCGAACTGGATATCGCGCCAGCCGCAGGCCTGGAACAGCGCCTCGAACACCAGCGGGTGGAAGACCAGCCGCTGCTGCGTGTTCTTCCAAAGGGGCGCCGCCGGCCGTTTGAAGACCGCCAGCACGGATCCCTTGTCCACGGAAAGGATCCCGTCGAGCACCTGGAAGCTGGGGCCGTGGAAATAGGTCTTATAAATGACCGGGGCTTCCGTTTTGTAGCGCTTGGTCTTGGGCAGCACCGGGTGCATGTCCGGCTTCCAGGACGAAGGGGCGTCGGCGGCCGCCACGCCCTTGAAATGCGTGCGCGTCTGGCCAAGGCGCAGCCCCTTGGGGCTGACGAAGTCCGACTCTATGCGCACTTCGGAGCCTCCGCCGTCGCCCAGCACCAGCGACTTGACCCTTACTTCGGCCGGGCGCCCGCGCAGCAGCTTTATGGGCACGGCAAAGCGCACGCCGGTGAGCGCGCGCGGCGGCGCGCCGGTCAGGGTGGCCGCGGCCTCGGCAAAAGTCTCCAGGCCCATCACGCCGGGCACGTATGGCGTGCCGTTTATGGAATGGTCCGCCAGGTACGGGTCGGCCTCCAGCGAGAATTCCTTGGAGGCGGAGAGGCTGCCGTTCTTTATAAGGTCTTCAACTTTAGGTACGAAGTGGAAACCAGTGGAGGCGGACGAGGAGAAGTTGGGCTCGTACATGAGCTGCTTGTCCCAGTCCAGCTTGCCCAGGCTGCCCGACAGGATGATCTCCGGCACTTTGCCGTAAGCCACCTCGTCCAGCAGGGCCTGCATACCTTCCTCCGGGTAGAGGAATTCCATTTCCTGGGATTTCAGGAAGGCTTCCACGCCCGGGCGGGCGCCCATGCCTATCTGCGCGTAACCGGTCATGTCCACGCTCAGCGCGCGCACGCCCTTGTTCTGCAGGCTGACGCACAGCTTGGCGATGTAATCGGAAGCGGCCGCGTAGTCGGTCTGGCCCAGGTTGCCGAACTTGCCGGCGATGGACGAGGCCATCACCCAGAAGCCCTTTTCCTTGACCACGCCGGACTTCCACATGTTCACGGCGGAGTCGGCCTTGACGTTGAAGATAAGGATGAACTCTTCCACGGCCTTGTCTACCGTCAGTTTGGAGCGCTCCAGGCCGGCGAAGTGCACCAGGCCGTCTATCGCCCCGAAGTCCGCCTTGATGTTCTCCATGGTCTGGCGGAGCATCTCGGTGTCGGTCAGGTCGCAGCGGTAATAGTGCACTTTCACGCCGAGGGCGCGGATGGCCTCCATGTTGCGGTGCATGTCGGCCGCGTCCTTGAGGCGCGTGAATTCCTTCTCCAGCATCGCGGGAGTCGGCTTGTCATTGGCGGCTTTCACCTCGTTCCACAGTTCGCCCATCTTGTACGCCTTCAGTTCGGCGTCGCTCATGGCGGTCAGGCGCTTGGCTTTGTCGCCTATCTCCATGATGTCGAGGATAAGGATGTTGGCGCGGTGCTGCTCGGCCAGCATCCGGGCGAACATGGCCCCGAGGCCGCGGCCGCCGCCGGTGATCAGCACGTTCTTGCCGTCCAGCTGGGTCTGCTGGCGAGACTTGTCCAGGGCCTGGGGTTTGCCCACCAGGGTCAGGCGCTTGCCGTCGGCGTAGCCTATGGCCAGGCGCTTGTCGGAGTAGAGGATCTCGTAGAAGGTCTTCTGCACTATGACCTGGTTGGAAGAACTGGGCTCGAAGTCCAGCAGTTTCACCGCGCTGGCCTCGAACTCCTTGCGCAGGCACAGCGTGGGGCCGTGGATGGCGCCGTAGATGGGGTCGTAGACGTCGCGCGTGCGGTAGCCGAAGCCGCCGTCGAGCGTGGTTACGACCGCCAGGAAGGTGACGCAGCCCGGGTCCTGTTTATTGAGCCCGCCGGCCAGGCGCTTGGCGGCCAGGAACAGCGGCAGCGCGTAGCGTTTCAGGTCGTCGAAAGCCGCCGTCTCCTGCGAGAGCGACTTTACCATGCAGCCCGGCAGGTACACTATGCCCTGCGTGTCCGGGTGCGCGGCGGCGAAGTCCTGCAGCGCCTGGTCCAGCGCTTGCACGTCCTTGAAGTCCACCGTGATGGCGTCCTTAAGTTTTGTCCTGGCTGGCGTGAAGATATAGGAGTCCGCGCGGTGCTTGTTGAGTTCGGCGCGGAACGCCTTTGCCAGGTCCAGGTCCTCGGCGAAAATAGCCACCGGGCGCTTGGGCGAGAGCTTCTTGATCACTTCCTGTTCCACCGGCGCAGGTATTACCGCCGGCACATGGCGGATGTGGCGCTTCGGGTGGTCCTGCTTCGGCGCGGCCTTAGGCTCCGGCTGCTGTACTGCCGGCGCGGGCGTCACGTCGAGAAGTTCAGGCTGCTGCTGCGCCTTGCCCCCCTTCTTCCTGGCCGGCTTGGCCGGCTCCGCGGCTGGTGCCGCGGCCTGCACGGGCGCGGGAGCGGCCGCCGCGGCGGCGGAGCCTCCGCGCTCGTCCATGACGAACTTTATGCAATGGCGGATGGTAGGATAGTCCTTAAGCGACAGGTTCTCGCGGCGGGGTATGTTATGGAAGTCGCGCATGGCGGCGAACAGCTCCGCCTGTTTTACGGTGTCTATGCCGAGGTCGGCTTCCATGTCGAGGTCGAGTTCCAGCATGTCCTTGGGATAGCCGGTCTTCTCGGCTATCATATTAAGGATGCTTTCCTTAACTTCGTCCTCGTCCGCGGCGGGAACCGCCGGGGAGGCGTGGACAACGGGGGCTGGTTCAACCTTGGGCGCGGTGGCGGCTGCGAGCGCCGGGGCGGGCGCGGGAGCCGCAGCCGAGGATGAGCCGCCGTTTTCGTCCATTACGAACTTTATGCAATGGCGGATGGTGGGGTAATCCTTGAGCGAGATGTTATCCTTGCGCGGAATGGAGTAGTGCTCGCGGATCGCGGCAAAGAGCTCGGCCTGCTTCACGGTGTCTATGCCGAGGTCGGCCTCCATGTCCAGGTCCAGCTCCAGCATGTCCTTGGGGTAACCGGTCTTCTCGGTTATCATGTTAAGGATATTCTCCTTAACTGCGTCCTCGCTGACACCCGACGTGGCCGGACTATGGGCCGCTACCGGTTTGGGTTCGGCATAATGCTGTACGGCGGGTGCTGCGGCCTGCACGGGCGCGGGAGCCGCAGCCGAGGATGACCCGCCGTTTTCGTCCATTACGAACTTTATGCAATGGCGGATGGTGGGATAATCTTTCAACGAGATGTTATCCTTGCGGGGAATGCTGTAGTGCTCGCGGATCGCGGCAAAGAGCTCGGCCTGCTTCACGGTGTCTATACCGAGGTCGGCTTCCATGTCCAGGTCCAGCTCCAGCATGTCCTTGGGGTAA
>JACRER010000085.1 GCA_016234365.1 Elusimicrobiota bacterium
CCTCGTCTTCCAGCAGCAGCACCCGGCCGTGGCCCTTGGTGGCCACGGCCGGGTGTTCCGCGGCCGCCAGCAGGCACCTGCCGGTAGCGGGCAGAAAAACTTCAAATTCCGTGCCTTTCCCGGGTTCGGACCTGGGGATTATTTTCCCTCCGTGATTCGTTATAACGGACCAGGTCATGGACAGGCCCAGGCCGTGTCCCTTGGACTTGGTGGTGAAATAAGGTTCAAAGATCCGCGGCAGGTATTCCATGGGGATGCCTATGCCGGTATCGGAAACCAGCAGGCGTACGTACTCCCCGGGGCGCAGGCCCTCGGGGTTGTGCGCGGGTAATTCCAGGTTCTCCGCTTTCAGGCGCAGCGTTCCGCCCGCGGGCATAGCCTGCAGGCCGTTCACCAGCAAATTATTGACCGCCTGTTTGAGCTGGTTCTCGTCCCCCTCCACGCTCCAGAGACAAGCGCAGAGGTCCAGCTTACTGCCGGCTTTCGCGCCCCTGGTGGCCAGGTTGAAGATCTCCGTCAGGGCCGTTTCCAGGCAGAGTTCCTTCTTTACCGGCTTGCCGCCTTTGGCGAAGGCCAGCAGCTGGCTGGTGAGCGATTGCGCGCTGCGGGCTGCGTCCAGCGTGTCGTGGATTATGTCCCTCTCTTCTTGTGTCTTGATCTTGCCGCTCAGGAGCGACAGGTTGGCCATAATGCCGGTGAGCATATTGTTGAAGTCGTGCGCTATGCCGCCGGCCAGTGCCCCCAGCGATTCAACCCGCTGCATGTTGGCCAGTTCCGCCAGCAGCGCGGCGCTCTTGCGGCGTTCGCTGATGTCATTGACTACGGCGAGAAAGACCCTCTTGTTCGCGCTTTCTACCAGCTGCAAATGCACTTCTACCGGGTAGTTGCTGCCGCTCTTGCGCGTATGGACGCTTTCAAAGACCAACAGCGGCTGGGTGCCGTTGAGCAGCGGCGCCACGGTTTTGCGGAACATCTCCGGGGTGAACTCGCGCTTCAGGTCCCAGGGCGTCAGACGGGTTATTTCGGAGGCCGAATAACCCAGATTCCTGAACGCCGCTTTATTGACGAAAAGGAAATGAAAATCCGCGGGGTCGAAGATGTAGACCTCGTCGAAGCTGCTGCTGATGGCGTCGTTGAGCAGCTGCATCCGCTCTTCGGATTCCTTGAGGCGGGTAATGTCCGTCCAGGAACCCGTTATCTCGCCGTTGCCGCTGGGGTTAACGTTGAGCTGGGAATGCACCCACGAATACGTTCCGTCCTTTCTTTTGTAACGGAAATCCTGCGTGAGCGAACGCTGCTTGTAGATGTCGAGCTGTTCCCCGATGACTCTTTTGGAGTCATCCGGGTGCAGGTTGGCCACCCACCAACTCGGGCTGAGGAGTTCCTCCGTGGAGTAGCCGGTCAACACTTCGGCGTTGCCGCTGACCCAGTCCGTTACCGGCACGCCGTTGCGGCGCTTCAGCGAGAAGAGCAGCACCGGGTTCACGTCCATCACATGGGCCAGTTGCGCGGCGGTGCGCTTCAACTCTTGCGTGGCCCTGGCCCTCTCCTCCTCGGCGGATATGGCTTCGAGGGCGAGGGCCAGGTCGGCCCTGATCTCCTTGAGCATGCGCAGTTCGTCTTCGGAAAAAAAGTACGGCTGGTCCGAATAGATGGTAAGGACGGCGGCAAGTTTTCCCTTGCTCTCAATGGGGATGGCCGCGGAAGAACGGTAGCCGCGCTCCAGGGCGCGGTCCCGCCAGGGAAGCATGGCGGGGTCCTCCGCGATGTCGGTCGAGGTGCAGATCTTCCCGGAAAAGGCGGCCTTGCCGGTGGGGCCTTTGGACGCGGGGGTGGTTCCGTTCATGTCTACGCGGACGCCGTCCAGGTAGCCGTCCAGGTGGCCGGCCCAGCAGAAAGGGACTACCCTGTCCAGGTCCGTGTCTGGCAGGCCTATCCAGGCCATGCGCAGGCCGCCGGCCGTTACCGCCACTTCGCAGATCTCGCGGAACAGGCTTTCCTTGTCCTTGGTCTGTGACGCGGCCAGGTTCACTTGGGAGAGGAAGGTATAGAGGTGCAGGTTCTTGGCCGTGTTTCGCTGGGCCGCTTCCAGTTCCCGCAGCAGGCTCAGTTTCTCAAGCGATCTTTTTACGGCAGGCAGCAGATTGTCCAGAAAGTCCGCGTTCTTTATCAGGTAATCACAGGCGCCGGCCCTCATGGCGGCCACGGCCACGGCTTCGTCGCCGCGGCCGGTCACCACTATGAAAGGCGGAATTTCCTTATCCGACTTCTTCAGCGCTTCTATGAATTCCAGCGCGTTGGCTTCGGGCAGGGAATAGTCCACCAGCATTATCTCGGGGCGGACCGCCTCCAGCGAGGCCAGCGCCTCAGGGATGGTGTGGGCCTGGCGCAGTTCCAGCCCCAGGGGTTCCAGGCGCCGGACTTCCAGCGCGCAGGTGCCTTTGTCGTCCTCTACGAGCAGGATTCCCCCGCTCTTGGTTTCGTTTGTAGGCGCCATAGCGGCCGCTCCTTACTTGAATTTGTCCACGCGCAGTATCATCAGGAACAGGCCGAGGCGTTTTACCACCTCGGCGAATTTTTCAAATTCCACCGGCTTGGTGAGGTAATTGTTGCAGCCCAGCTCGTAACAGAGGCTTATTTCCCTGGGGTCGTCGGTGGTGGTGAGCATTATGACCGGCATGGTCTTAAGGCGCGCGTCGGTCTTTACGCGGCGCAACACCTCTACGCCGTCCAGCCCCGGCATGCGTATATCCAGCAGCAGCAGGTAGGCCTTGCCGTTCGCTATCCCCGTCCCCGAAAGGAAGTCCCAGGTCTCCTGCCCGTCCTTGAACCTCATTACGGGATTGGCGACGCCCACGCCTTCGAGGCGCTCCTGCACCAGTTTCGCGTGCCCGTCGTCGTCTTCGGCCAGCAGTATCGTAACGCTTTCCTCGTCGTTCTGCATTTAAACCTCCTCCGCCGTCGGCAGTTCCACGTAAAAGACGGTTCCCTGCCCTTCTCTGGATTCCGCCCTTATGCCGCCGCCGTTCTTTTCAACCAGGCGCCGGACCATGGGCAGACCTATCCCCTCGCCGTTCTTCCGGCCGCTGCGTTCGTGTCTGTAAAACACGTTCCAGATGCGGTCCAGGTCCTTTTCCGGTATCCCGGAGCCGTTATCGGAGATCCTGTAAACGACCCTTCCTCCCCGCAATTCTCCCGTCACCTGCACTTCCAGTTTCCTGGACTCATCCCGGTACTTTACGGCATTGTCGAGGAGGTTGGTGAACAGCTGGCTCACCGCCCCCGGGTCCGCCTTGCAGGGCGGCAGGGCGCCGGTCTTAACGGCGGCGCCGGCTTCCTGCAGCTGGAAGCGCATGGCGTCCAGCACCTTCCGCAGCAGCTCTCCCATCTCCACGTTCTCCGGTTTCATTTCTATCCTGCCCGCGCGGGAGACTTTCAGCAGGGCCGTTATAAGGACGTCCATTTTGCGGGAGCTGACCAGTATGAAGTCGAGCGCTTCCGGTACCTTGGCCAAAGCCAGTTCCCTGACCCTGGCGTCGTTCTTCGGGGCGAAGACGCGCACGTCGCCGAGCATTTTTTGGAACTCCGCCAGGTAACCCGCGAGGCTCTGACTGAAGCCCTGGATGTTCACCAGGGGGCTTCGCAGGTCGTGCGTGGTGATGTAGAGAAAATTCTCCATTTCCTGGTTCTTGTCGGCCATTTCACGGTTCAATGTTTCTATCCTGAGTTCCGCCAGTTTGCGTTCGGTTATGTCCTGCGCCGTGCCGCGCAGCCCGGTTATTTTCCCGGAGCGGTCGCGTATGGTCTCGCTGCGGGCCGTTATCCAGCGGCTGGGGGCGTCCTTGGCCGCCAGTTCGAGGTCCAATTGATACGGCTCTCCGGTCTCCATGTTCCTTTTTACCGCCGTATCCAGGAGGGCGGCGCTTTCCCGCGTGTACGCCTTTAAGTGCTCGCTATAACCAGGCGGCCGTTGAGACGGGTCCAACCCGTAGATGCGGTAATACTCCGCGGACCATTTCAAGGTGTCGGCGGCGGCGTCCCATTCCCAGTTCCCTATCTTCGCCAGCCGCTGCGCCTCCCTCAGCCTTTGCTCGCTTTCGCGCAGGTCCCGTATGGAGACTAAACTGGTCAGCGCGTCGGTCAACCGGCGGCCTATTTCCTGCAGCAGCCGTATTTCTTCCCGGGTCCAGACGCGGGCGTGAGAGCACTGGTGCAGCCCGAACGCCCAGGGTTTGCCCCGCTTTGGGTAAAGCGCGGTGACCATCTGGGATTTGACGCCAAAGTGCTCGGCGGTCTCTTTGTTGATGGGGCTTGCGGTCCCGGCGGTATAGGTCCTGGGTCCGTCGGAGTCCAGGGCCTCGCGTAGATCTTTGGCCATGTCGGGGGGCATCGGCAAGTCCACGTTCAAGACCTTGGCCCCCGGATATTCCGGTTTTGTAACCTCCATAGGTACCCGGAAGGAGGGCGCGTCCGGGTCGCACGGGTAAAAGAGCCAGACACGGTCGCAATCGAAGATCTTGAGCACCGTGTTCAGAATATTCCCCATCATCTTTTCAAGGTCGGTCGCGCTCAGTATGGACCGGTTGATCTTGTCCATGTCCTCGAGAAAGCGGATATGGGCTGTGCGTTCTTGCTCGGCCCGCTTGGCGTCCGTAATGTCGCGGATGATGCCGCGGTAGAACATTAGCCGCCCCGCCCCGTCCTTCACGGCGGTCAGGGCGCAATGCGTCAGCATATGTTCGCCGCTCTTTTTCTTCACCTCCACCTCATATTCGGCCGCACCCTTGGCGTTCACCATGGAAAGGATGCGGTCCCTGTCCTGCGGATCGACGTAAACATCCCGCTTCAGCTCAAGTTTCAAGACCTCTTCCTTCGCAACGTAGCCGAACATGCTGATGCCTTTCTTGTTCATATCCAGGATCTTTCCGTCCGGAGAGGTGAGGAAAAGGCCGTCGAAAGATTCCTCGAAGATGGCCCGGTATTTCTCTTCGCTCTTGCGTAGAGCTTCTTCCGCCAGCTTGCGCTCGGTGATGTCTATGGTGTAGCCAGCCAGGTAGGTCGGTTTCCCTTTGAGCGTTATCGGGAACTTGATCGTGGTGTAGAAGCGTCCGTTGAATTCCTCCTCCAGGGTGACCTCTTTTCCTTCTTTTAATACCTTCAAATCGTCGGCCACTATTTTTCTCGAAAGATCGGATGGGAAAATTTCGTCCATGCTCCTGCCCAGTAATTCTTCGAGCGGCCGGCCGATCATCTTTTCATAGTTGCGGCTCAAGTGCAGGGGACGGATCTTCTCGTCCTTGAAGAAGACGTAAATGGGGCTGTGTTCCATGAACTCCCGGAAGATCTGCTCGCTCATGTGCAGCGCGGCTTCCGCGTTTTCTATCCTTTCCCTTGCGGCGCGTTCCCTGGCCAGGAGAACGGCGTAGAAGGCGACGTAAAGGATCAGGGCCGCCAGCAGTATCAGCGCCAGCCGCAGATATATCTGCGCGTTCACGGGTGCCAGCACTTCGCGCCGCTCGATCTTGGTCACTAACCCCCAGGGGGTGCGCGGTATGGGCCGGACGGCGCTGAAGACTTCTTTGCCCCGGTAGTCGAAGCCCTCGAAATAGCCTGTCCGCCCTTTCAGCGCCTCCGCGGCCGGCAGTAGCGGAGTGGAAAGCGGGAGTGAGAATTTTAACGCCGCTCCCTCGCGGTGGTCGAGCTCGTTCAGGAAAAGAACGCTCGCCCCTTCTTTGCGTACCAGCAGCGTTTCGGCTTTGGCGAACAGCAGCGGCGCGGCTCTTACCAGCGGATAAAAATCCGTATGCGGGTCTATTACTATGCCCAGCACGCACAGGGCGGGGCCGCCCTTCCCGTTGGCGGATATGGGGCTAAACATGGCTATGCGGGGTCTGTTGCGCGCGTCCAGATAGAGGTCGGTAAGCAGAGGTTTTCCGGCCTTGACGGCCTGACCGAAGGCTTTCTTGAAGGTTCGCTCCGTCCCCGGGACGTAGTCCGGAGTAGCGACTATAACGTCCCCTCTCGTGGAGAGGAAGGCCATGGCGAAATAGCCTTTTTGTGTAGTGTGGTCAGAAAGCCATGTTTTGAGCTGGGCGCGCCTGGACCCTGGCCGCGCCAGCTCCTGAGCTATAAGTTCTCCCAGGAACGGGTGGCGGCTCAGGCGCGCGGATTCCCGTTCCTGTTGCCCTACCCAGGAAACTATTTCTTCCGCCTTGTAGGCGTTTATGGTCTGGAGGCTGGCGGCTATGTTTTCGGTCGCGTCCCGCAGGTAGTGGGCGCGGACAAAAAAACAGACCGCCAGCGCGGCCGCCAGGGTCAGCAGCAGCACGCCGAAGGACCGCGTCATGGCCGGGCCATGAACGGTCTGTTTAAAGATGAAATTACGGATGCTCACCCGTACCCCCCTGCCGCCGAGTCACAGAACTAAAAAGTTCGGAGAGGAAGGGATTCGAACCCTTGATACGGGTTTACCCCGTATGCCGGTTTAGCAAACCGGTGCCTTCAACCACTCGGCCACCTCTCCTGAAATTACCCCTGTACCGCTGTCCTGCAACCCAAAGCAGGCCAAAATTATTATATAAAAAATCCGGCTCAGCCGAAGGTCTTTTTTATGCCTTCGGCCAGCGGCGTCCAGGCCGCGAGGCCGGTATCTTTTTCCCATTTGGAAGAAGAGGCCGTCCAGTTGGGCGCGGCGCCTTCTTTGGCCTTGTCCCGGTTGAAGACCGGTTCGGCCCCGCCCAGAAAGGAAACTGCCTCGTAAACCAGGCCCAGCGCGCCCAGCAGCGGCGCCGGCAGGTTCACCATGAAGGGCATTTTTACGCCCATGGCGGCGGCCAGCATGGCTATGAATTCCTTCCAGGGGTAGGCGCGGTTTTCGCAAACGTAGTAGGTGTTGCCGTCGGTGGCCGGGTTCTCCAGCGCCGTTATGATGGCGGCGGCCAGGTCTTCCACGTAGACAAAATTGAAACTGCCGGAGGCGCCGGCGTTTACCATGAAGCCTTTCTTCACCCAGTGCGCTATCTTTGAAACGGCGTATTCGTTGCGGCCGTACACTATGGGCGGGCGCAGGATGGTGCGCCGCACGAAGGGCGGCAGGCGCAGCACTTCTTTTTCCCCTCCCAGCTTGGTGCGGCCGTATTCCGAGACCGGGGCGTCGGGTACGCCCTCGGTGCGCGGCGCGCCCGCAGGGGACGGCCCGCCCGCGGCGAGGCTGGAAATATAGACCAGCTTCTCCGGCGGTTTAGCCAGGGAGCCGGCCGCGGCCACCAGGTTGGCCGTGCCTTCCACGTTCACTTTTTCAAAGCCGGCGCGGCTGCGGGAGAACAGCACGGCGGCCATGTGCACTATGTAGTCGGCGCCCTCGCAAGCTTTCTTAAGGGAGTCTCGGCTGTCGAAAGAAACCTCCGCGTACTGCGCGCCTTCCACGCGCTTGCCGGGGATACGGCGGGTGAAGATGCGCACGCCGTAGCCGCGCGCCAGCAGCGCCCGCGCCAGCGCCGTGCCTATGAACCCGGTCCCCCCGGTAATAGCTACGGTCTTGCCGTTCATTGGTCCTCTTTGAGCTTCTTGATGGCTTTGCCCACTTCGGCGTCCAGGCCCTTTATGCCGGTCTTAACGCTGGTATCCAGCCGCACGCCGAAGCGCAGCATCCCTGAGTTGAGGGTGTCGCGGTCCGGGTATTTGCCCTTCTGTATCTTTTCCAGCACGCTTACCTTGTCGCGCTGCGGCATGGTGAAAGCTATGCCGGCCGCTATCAGCGCAAAGGCGGCCAGGTTAAGCACCAGCCCGGCGGCGCCGCTGATAAAGCGGACCAGCTTGGTGCTGGTATTGATGAAGATCATGAACACGCTCCACACCAGTATGGACCCGCCCATGAAGAAATTGCCGTACGGGCCGGTTTCCGGGTAGGAGGCGAAGAAGGCCACGTGCAGCAGCCCCACCGCGAAGATCTTAAGTATGAGCGTCATGGCAGCACCTCCGGCGGCTGCGGCGGCAGCAGGGCCGGCACCGAGATGCCCAGGCGCAGCAGGCCTGTGAAGACGGCCTTTCTGTCCGGATAGTTGCCGCGGTTGAGTTTTTGCAGCGGGTTTATAGAGTCCCGCTGCGGCAGGAAGGAAAGCGAGGAGAACAGGCACGCCGCGGCGAACACCAGCGCGCGCAGGGCCCGGCCATTAACGGTGCCGGGCGGCCGCGCGCCCAGGAAGAAGGCGAAAGCGGTCCACAGCAGGGTGGAAAGGTAGAGGAAGGTGAAGCCGAAGCGGCCGGTGTCCGGGAAGCAGACGAAGGCTCCGACGTTAACGAGCAGGCCCAGGAAGATCAGGGTGGCGGTATTCATTCCAGGGCCTTGAATTCCACGTGCACGGTCAGTTTGTCCTCGTAAAAATCGTCGGGCAGCACGGGGAACGGCATGGCGCTCTCCACCGAGCCCTCGGCCGCCGTGTCGAAGAGCCGGTTGCCGGAGGACTTTTCCACGGCCACGGAGTGGGCGGAGCCGTCGCGGTCTATGGAGAAGCGCACCGTGCAGCGCAGCCCGCCGGCCGACGGCATGCGCGACGTCCAGGCGTTCCACAGCATCTCGCGTACCTGGGTTATATACCAGGGGTAAGGGAAGTTGGCCGCGTCGGTGATCACCGGGGTGCCGTCTTCCCCCGCCGAGGCGGCTTTCTTTTCTTCCTCGAAGAGTTTGCCGCCGGAGGCGAGCACGCTGGGCTTGGGCAGCGCGCCGGAAGTGAAATCGTCCTCGTCGTGCCTGGCGGCCTTGGGCGCGGCTTTGGCTCCCTTCGCCGCCTGCGCGGCCTGGGCGGTTTTGGGGCCTTCCGGCAGCGCGGCCTTCTCCATGGTCACCACTTTGGACGGGCCGATGAAATCTATGTAATAGGCTTCCTGCTTTACCAGGCCCAGGGTGTGGCGCGAGACGAAGAACAGCGCCGCGAGCAGCGCGAAATGGGCGTAAGAGGAATAGAGGAGGAAATGCCGCATGGGAAGCGCGTTACTCCGGCTTGACCGCTATGCCCACCTTGCCGGCGCCCAGTTTCTTGGCCGCGTCGAGCACCTGCACCACGCGTTCCACCGGGACGGCCTTGTCGGCCTCTACCAGCACGGTCTTCTTGTAGGCTTTGGAAAAGCGCAGGATGAGTTCGTTCTCCAGGCGGGCGGGGCGCACGGGCTTGCCGTCCACGGTCAGCGTGCCGTCGGCGGCCAGCTGCACCTTTATCACGTTGTCGTCGCCGCCCTTGGTGCCGCTGGAGGCCTTGGGCAGCGCCACCTGGATCTGCGACTGCACCAGGAAAGGGGTGATGACCATGAAGATGATGAGCAGGATAAGCGAAACGTCGATGAGCGGGATCATGTTGATCTCCGCTATGATGCCGCTTCTTACGGTGTGTACCCTCATGGCTGGTCCGGCGTCAGGCGATGCCGCTGTACTCCCTGTGCGTGGAACGCTCTATCACCTGCTCGGTCAGCCAGTTCATCTCGCTGGAGAACTCGTTGGCCTTGTGCGCGAAATAGTTGTAGGCGATGATGGCGGGGATGGCCACAAAAAGGCCGGCCGCCGTGTTCACCAGCGCTTCGGAGATGCCCATGGCCACCACCGACGGGCCGGCGCCGGCGTACATGGACAGGTCCTTGAACGCGCGGATCACGCCGATGACGGTGCCGAACAGCCCCACGAACGGGCTGATGCTGCCTATGGTGGCTATGGCGGTCAGGCTGCGGCCCAGCCGCGCCACGTGCCATTCCACGGCTTTTTCGGCCAGCTCGCGCTTTTCGAGCGCGCTGCCGTAATGCGAGATCACCTTGTGAACGATGTCGCCTGCGGGCGTCTTGGTTTTGGAGGCCAGTTCGGATAATTGGCGCAGTTCTCCGGACTTTATCATGGCGTGCGCCTTGTGGATAAGGTCGTCCATGCCGCTGAAGGTCTTTTTGTAGACCGTCCAGCGTTCCCAGATGAGGGCGATGGAGTAGATGGAGAGGGCCATCAGCGCGAAGAGTACCGGGCCGCCGGCTATGATGAGCTGTTTAAGGGTTATGTTCATGGCTTTCCGTTGCCGCTGTATTTATAAAATTATACCAATTAGCGCGAGGGCGGCAACAAAAACGGGAGGCGGGGCTAAAACCCGCCTCCCTTACCCAAAACGTCCCGCTTTTCAAGCTTTGCGGAAAGCGTACTTTACTTTGGACTCCAGGTTCTCGAAGTAGCCCGACAGCAGCCGCAGTTTGGCGCTGAGCACGCCGTATAGTTCTTCCTGCTCGCGCGATTTCAGCGCTTCGGTGGCCTCGGCTTCCCGGATGCGGTTCATGGCGTCGAACAGTTCTTCGCGGATCTTGGCCAGTTCCCCGTCGCGCCACTTTATGTCCGCCTTCAGGCGGCCTATCTCTTCGCAGAACTTGGTGTTCTGCTCTTCGGCGTCGCGGCGCTCGTCGAACATGATCTTCTGGAATTCCTCGTTCTTGGCGGCCAGCGTGGCGATGTTGTCGCTGAAAGTGCGGGCCACCATTTCTTTTTCCTCCAGCTGGGACCGGGTTTCTTCCAGCTCGGCTTCCAGGTCGCGGATGCGGGCCGCGGCGGCCTCTTCGGCCTTGCGGCGGGAGGCGTCGGAATTTTCCGCGGCCGCCAGCATTTTTTCTTTGAGGCGGTTTATCTCGGCGTTCTTTTCCCCCATGGCCTGCGCGGCCTCGGACAGCTTGTCCTCGGAGCGCTTCTTGAGGGTTTTGTAAAGGGTTTCCCACGACGGGTGCTCGCCGCGGATGTTCTGGGAATTCTCGATGGAGCGCCTGAGCTTGTCCGCCAGCGCCTTCAGTTCCATGTCCTTTTTGCGCAGGGTTTCTTCGAAGGCCGCCTTCTCCGCGTTGTAGGATTTGCGCAGGTCTTTGACGTCGCGTTCCAGGTTGGCGTTCTTGGAAATGGCTTTTTCCAGCAGCGAGCGCGAAGCGGCTTCTTCCACCCCCTGCACGCTCATGGGCGGCTTGGGTTTGGCGGGCGCGGCAGGCGGCGTTTCTATGAGCGTCTGGAAAGCGGGTTCGAGCGCGGCCTCGTGCCACTGGCCAAGGGCTTTTTCGGGGCAGACCAGCGTGGAGCGGTTGAAGTTGGGCTGGGCGGCGGCGTCCCGGGCGGTGAAGGGCCCGCGGATGCTCTTTTTGGTGTAAATGTAAAAACGCAAAATCTGTTCGGTCATGGTTAAATGATACAAAGAGGGTGTTACAAAGAGATTACGGAATCATGGAAACCGTTAACCGGCCCCGCAGGCCCGTCAGGGGTATGGGACTCCGGGCACGCGTTCGTCCGCATAGCGGACGCCGCTCTTGCTCGGCCCTCGCTCTTACGCAGGCTCGGGCCTCCGCTGTCCCTTCGCCCCATACCCCTGGCGTGCCTGCTAGTTGGTTAGGTGGTTTTTTACGGCGGCGCGGGAGACGGGTTTTATTACCCCCCGCTCGGTGATGATGGCCGTGATCAGGCCGGCTGGCGTTACGTCGAAAGCCGGATGGCGCGCCTTAACGCCCTTCGGGGCTATGCAGCCGCCGTTAACGTAGGTGACTTCCGCGCAGGAGCGCTCTTCGATGACGATGTCGTCGCCGGACCGCGCCTTAAGGTCTATGGTGGGCGTGGGCGCCGCCACGTAGAACGGCACCTTGTGGTACCTGGCTATAACCGCCAGGCCGTAGGTGCCTATCTTGTTGGCCGTATCGCCGTTGGCCGCTATGCGGTCCGCCCCCACCACAATGGCGTTCACGCCGCAGGTCTTTATGATGTGCGCCGCCATATTGTCCGTAAGCAGTTCGGAGGGCACCCCGCCGCGCATAAGTTCCCAGATGGTAAGGCGCGCGCCCTGCAGGTAGGGGCGCGTTTCGCAGGCGTAAGCGTGCTTTATCTTGCCGGCCTTGTGCGCGGAAGTTATTACGCCCACCGCCGTGCCTATGCCCATGGTGGCCAGCGCTCCGGCGTTGCAGTGCGTCATTATGACGCAGCGTTTGGGCAGCAGGGCGGCGCCGTGGCGGCCCATGGCCAGGCAGGCGGCCTCGTCCTCGGAAGTTACGAGGCGCGCTTCTTTTTCTATCAGGTTCAGGAATTTGGCGCGGGTCCGCGGAGAGAACTTTCCGGGGTTGGCTGCCGCAAAGGCGCGGGCCGCTTCCAGCATGCGGTCCGCCGCGTAGAACAGCGCCACCGCCGTGGGGCGCGCGGCTTTCAGCAGGTCCGAGGTGCGGACGGCGGCTTTCATGAGTTCGTCGGCCGAAGCCGGCCTGAGCCGGCGCATTTCCAGCGCAAAGCCGTCCGCCGCGGCGCAGCCTATAAGCGGAGCGCCCCGCAGCGCCATATCCTTTATGGCGGCCGCGGTGTCTTTGGCGTTCCTGGCGGTTATGTAACGGACCCGGTCCGGCAGCAGGCGCTGGTCCAGGACCTTAAGGTCTTTGCCCGAGAATTTCAGGCGGGGCGGGATCATTTTACGGAATGGAATCCAGCAGGTTCTTGAGCTGTTCCTCGGTCTTGCCGGTTATTTCCACGGTCTTCTCGCGGCCCTTGGCGCCGCGGATGATGTTCACCATCCGGCACGGGACCTCGAAGAACTCCGAGAGGTAGTCCCTCAGCAGTACGTTGATCTTAAGGTCGGCCGCGGCGGCGCAGATCTTTACGCGCAGCACGCTGCCTATGCGGGATACGACCTCGTTGTCTTCACAGTTAGGTATCACTCTGACTTTTACGATCATTGCCCCTACCTCCTGTAACGCTTGGATCTTTCCCTTTTCAGGCGAACAGCGAGCTGCCTATGCGGGGAAGGTTGGAACCTGCCTCCACCGCCAACTCGTAGTCGCCGCTCATGCCCAGGGACAGGCGGTTGCCCGGCCCCGTGAAATCCCTGTCGAAAATTTTCTTCGCGGCCGCGAAAGCGGCGCGCAGTTCCTGCGGGGAGCCTTCCGCCGGCGCTATGCCCATGTAGCCGCGCGGCTCCAGGCCGGGCAGAGTTTTAACCCGCGCCAGCAGTTCCCCCGCCGCTTCCGGGGCCACGCCGCTCTGGGTGGGCGCGGTGTTAAGTTTGAGCTGTATCATTACCGGCACGGTGCGGCCGGCGGCCACGGCGTGGCGGCTGAGTTCGGCCGCTATCTTTACGCTGTCTATGCAGTCTATCCAGTCGAAGGTCTCTACGGCGGCCTTGGCTTTGTTGGTCTGCAGGTGGCCTATGAAATGGAGTTCCACGCGGGAGCGGTACGGCGCCAGTTCGCCCGTGGCCCACTTGGCCTTGGCGTCCTGCACCTTGTTCTCGCCCGCTATCTTTACGGCGCCGGAGTCTATAAGGAGTTTAACGTCCTCGGCGGCGGCGTACTTGGTTACGGCCATTATGTTTACCGAGGAAACGGGGGTGCCGGTCTTGGCGCAGGCGGCCGCTATGCGGGCCGTAATGGTCTGGAAGTTGGAAACTAGCGCGCCCTTGCGTGTGATTTCAGCGGTCGGCATGGTTGGGATTAGATATAGTTTAGCAAAAAATGCCGGTTTTTCATAGGGAAATCGGGTTTCTCCGTCGTGCAGGGCCGTGCGGCGCGGCCCGCTGTATTGCTATGATATTGGTATGGTACTGCCGCCCCGTTTCTGGATCCTGGCCGTGGCCGAAGGGCTTATTACGGCGGGCTACGCCATTTCCTTCCCCTTCCTGGCGGTGTACCTGAGCGCGCACCGGGGTATGCCCATGTACTGGGTGGGAATTTTCCTGGCGGGCTCCATGCTGTTCTCGTCCATGGCGCAGTTCGTGGGCGGCGAGGTGTCGGACGCCATAGGCCGGCGCAAGGTGATGGTGTATTCCACGGCCGTGCGGGCGCTCTTGATAGGCGTTATCGCCTGGGCCATCTACACAAAGGTCTCGCTATGGTACGTTTTTACTTTCCACCCTTTGGGGGTGTTCATAGGGGCGCTGTTCCACCCGGCGGCGCGCAGCTGGGTGGCGGATTTTACCCCGCCCGCGGGGCGGCTTAAGGCTTACGGTTTTCTGCGCATGGCCAACAACGCGGGCTGGGCGCTGGGGCCGGCGCTGGGCGGCATCCTGGCGGAGGGTTCCTACCCGCTGATGTTCGTGGTGACGGCGCTGGTGTTCGGCCTGTGCGCGGTTATTGTGGGGACTTCAGTGCGGGACCTGCCCGGGCTGGCGAAAGGGCGTTTTGAAGCGCCCGGCCTGGCTGGGGCGGCGCGCGCGCTTTCCAATAAGGTTTTCCTGCGGTTCTGTTTCTTCGGCTTCACCATGAGCGCGGTGATGAGCCAGCTGGTGGTGTCCAGTTCGCTGTACTCCAAGAATTATATCGGGCTCTCGGAGCGCGAGATAGGGCTGCTGTTCTCCATCAACGGGCTGATGGTGGTGGTGTTCCAGTATTTCATAACGCAGCTGCTGGAAGTGCGGCGCATTACGGCGGGCCTGGCGGCGGGCGCGGTGTGCTACGCCGTCGGCTATCTGTGTTTCGGCTACGCGCCGTCTTTTTTCTTCGCGGCGGGGGCTATTGTGGTGGTGAGTTTAGGGGAGCTGGCGGTGTCGCCGGGGATGCAGGCGCTGGGGGCCAACATGGCGCCCAAGGCGGAGAAGGGGCGCTACCTGGGCGTGCAGGGGTTGTTCCAGCAGGTGGGCAGTTCTACCGGCATCCTTATAGGTTCCAACGCCATAGGCTTTTTAAGTCCGTATTACCGGCAGGCGCCGTGGTTCATCATCGCGGCGCTGGCGGTGGTTTCCTGTTTTGGTTTCTTAAGCCTGGGCCGGCGGCTTACCCGTGAGCAGGACGGCCTGCACGGCGTTCCGCCTGCCCCCGCCCCCGAGCAAGCCACCGAGCCCGCATAATAATATCGGCTCGGAGAGGGTATGCCTTCTCCGGGTACGCGGGGCCACACCGTGGCCCCGCTCTCGCATTCAGCCCTTGCGCTATGCAAGCTCGGGCTTCATGAGGCCCCTGCGAAGGCACACCCTCACCGAGCCTGGTGGGTTAGTTTACGGTTTCAAATTAGCACCAACAAGGTCGAATTTGGATTTGGAATTGTCCCATTCGTAGAGGTTGGCGTAGGAATCGTTGTAGTAGTCTACAAAGAAAGCGTCCCTTTCCAGCACTTTGTAGGTAGGGGATGGAGATGAGTCTTCGGTTGTATCTAGTTTTTCACCTTTTGATCTATGCGTCAGCACGCAGGATGGCGTGTACTGAAGCGTTTTGCGCTGCTCTGCGGCACGAGAGCGATCCATATCTCCGTACGTGACCCGGATGACGTTGTAACTTGTTCCGGATGAAAACAGGGCTAAAGATATGTTGCCGTCAGGATCCCTGCCGCTTACTACGATGTCCTCGATCCCGTCGGCGTTGTAATCGCCTTTGATCGCGTACGGCAATGCTTTTTCTGAATAAGAGTAGTTCTTTATCTGTTTGTCGGAAAAATCCTTAATATCCCACAGGCGAAAACCGCCGTCATACTGCTGTATGGCGGCTTGCATGGTGTCGGTAATGGCCATCGCGGCTATATATTCGGGTTTTAACGGCGGGCCGGGGGCTTCCGGCGGCGGCGGGATGGCCTCCATGGTCGAACTAATGTCGCCTACGGTCGGCGCGTTAAGCGGTGAGGCCGGGTTGCTGAGGTTGTAGGCGTGAATGGCTATGGCGGTGAGGACCAGCGTTACCGTAAGGTTTATCAGCCCGTGCAGCATGATAATCACGGGCAGCCGCCGGTGCCGCTCGTAAACCCAGGCCAGGAAAGCGCCGATGACCACGGCAAATACCGGGCCCGCGTTTAAATGTACGGCCCCGAAGAGCAGCGAAGATGTAAGGATAGCCAGGAATAGGGACATTCTCCGCCGCAGGGAGACGTAGAGGAACCGCCTGAAAAAAATTTCTTCTTCTATGGGGATCAACAGGCAGGTGGCGAGTAGGTACAAGGCGAATTTTACGGGCGGCTCCGCGGAGAGTTCCCGTAGATAAAATATCTCGCTGGCCCTGGCTGGGGCGGGACCTGAGACATCCGCGATCCCGGTCATGTTTATAGTTCCAAAATTCATCAGCGCCATGGCGCCTGCCGTAAGGATGGCCAGTAACGCCAGCCCCGTGCCCAGGTAGACGGCGTAATACTTTACGGTGAGTTTAAGGTCCCCTGCCAGGTTGCGCCTGTAATCTGCGGCTGTCCCCTTCAAGTCTATTCCCAGCTTTTTTGCCGTATACAACGCGGCTGCCAGGAAAATTATCCCCTGGAGCAGGTAAAGTTCCATGCTGTCTTTCTGAAATCCCCCGCCGGTGAGGCGGGGCAGGAGCAGCAGGGTGAGAACCAGCGCAAGCCCCGCGGAAAGGTAGGCGGCGAAGCAGGCGGGTATGGAAAGCGTTTTCTTTTCTTCTGTCATCGCAATGGAAATGAGTTTATCCGTTGTTGAAGGGATAATCAAGGCCTTAACGGTTTGGCGGGTTTGGTAGAATAGTCCGTGTATGAAGATGCCGCCTGAATGGAAGATGCTGGAGGCCGGGGATATTTCCGCGGTGTGTGCAGTTGCGGGCTGGCTGCATACGGCGCTGCCGGAGCGGGCGGAGGTGTTCGCCGAGAAGCTGCGGCTTTTCCCCGACGGAGGCCGCAAACTTGTGGCTGGCGAAAAACTGGTGGGCTATGGTTTTGCCCATCCGTGGCTGCTGGCTGCGGCGCCCAAGCTGGATACTTTGCTTGAGGCCCTGCCGGCGCACCCGGCCTGCCTCTACATTCACGACGTGGCAATTCTGCCGGAAGCCCGCGGGTATGGGGCCGCCGGCGGCTACGTGGCCTCTATGGAGGCTTTGGCTTTGAGTTTGCGGCTGTGGCAGCTGACGCTGGTTTCCGTATATGGCACGGCGCCGCTGTGGGCTAAGTACGGCTTCAAACCTGTCTCTTTCGGTCTTCCCCTGGCTTCTTACGGCCCCGGCGCCGCCTACATGTACCGCGAACTAGTCTCCCCCGACCAAAAAAGGTAGCAGCTACCTTTTTCCGACTACTTGCGTTTCCCCCGGCTCTGGCGGCAGGGCGGCTACGCGTTCCTGCAGGTCGGCGAGGCGGTCCTGGTTGAGCTGGGTGGGTTCGAGCTTGCAGGCTATGGTGAAAAGTTCCAGCGCGCCGCGCAGGTTCCCCCGCTTTTCCCGGAGTTGGGCCAGGCGCGCCCAGGCGGCGGCGTTGGCTGGGTCGCGGTCGGCGGTTTCGCCGGCCTGCAGTTCTTCTTCGGCGAGGAGGGCTTCCCAGCGTGCGTTGGCTTCTTTATCGCGTTTGAAGCGCACGGCGTAGGCGATGCCGAAAACAATACTGACGATCCCGGTGAGGATGTATAGGGGGACCAGGGTGCCGGTGAAGGCGTAGACGGCCAGGCCGGCGGCGAGTAAGGCCATGATGGAACCGGCCAGGGTCATGGCGTCGTTGGCCAGGTGCGGCATCTGGTTGGCCTTGTGGGCTTTGCGCACCTGGTCTATGGCGAAAATGACCGCCAGCGCCAGCCCGGCCCCCGCCGCAAAATTAATAAGCGTCTTAATCATCCCTGCCCACAGAATAGCAAACTTAAATTCCCGA
>JACRER010000084.1 GCA_016234365.1 Elusimicrobiota bacterium
CCGGGCCTTGGATGCATTTTGCTACAATTGGGGGATGTTCTTCACCGACGCCCACTGCCTGATCACTGACAATTCCCCGCTCCCGGACGACGCGGCCCGCGACGCCTACCTGGCCGCCCTTGGCCGGCTGAAAGCGGACCTGGGCCTTAAACTGCCGGCCTACGCGCTGCTGCCGGACCGGGCGCTGCTCTATTTTGTGACCCCGGGCGCGGACCTGCGCGACGCCATGCGGACGTTCAGGCCTGACCCCAGCCGCTGCAAGTACAAACTGCTGCAGCCGGAGAAATACTCCGCGGCGCTGGCGCGGTTCATCCACCTGGAACCGGTGAAAGCCGGCCTGGCGGCGAAACCGGAAGATTATAAATGGTCGAGCGCGGCGCAGTACGCCGGCGTCTTGGAAGGTTTTGCGGATAAAGAGATAGTGCTTGCGCGCCTCGCCGGCGCCTACGCGGCTTTCATGGCCGAGCCCGTGCCCGGCAAACTGTGGCGCCCCTTCGCCAAGAACCGCGACGCGGTGCTTGGCGACAGGGATTTCACCGCCGCCCACTCCCCCCACCAGAAATAAAGCCGGGAAGGTGGCCCTTTCCCGGCTTTCACTACGGCGGCTTGCGCCGGCTAATCCGTTTTAAGCAGCGAGATCTCGATGCGGCGGTTCTTGGCGCGGCCTTCCGCGGTAGCGTTGTCCGCCACCGGCCGGTTGGCGCCGTAACCCAGGCCGGCCAGGCGTTTATCGGGAACGCCCTGCTCCCCCATGAACAACAGTACGCTGTACGCGCGCGCCATGGAAAGCTCCCAGTTGGACGAATACCGCCCCCTGTGCACCGGGACCGTGTCCGTGTGGCCCTCGATGAGGATATCGTTGGGCACTTTCTTCAATTCCTGGATGATGGGTTCGAGGATCTTCTTGGCCGGCTCTTTCAGGTCCGCGCTGCCCGAGGTGAACATTACGCCTTCGGTCAGCACCAGTTTCACCTTGCGCTCGTTTGACTGCATCTGCACCACGTTGGCCAGCTCGGCGGTCTGCATGGAAGCTTTCAGGTTGGTCTCGATCTCCGCCTCGTTCTCCTGGGCCTTGGCGCGTTCCAGCTGTTTGGTATTCTGGGAACCGCCGAAAGCCTGCTGGATGTTGGCCAGGGATTCCTCGTACTTGCGGCTCTTGGTCTTGTCCGTTTTGGCGATGGAGAAGGAGAAGAGCACCAGGAAGAAGATCATGAGGTAGCTCATCAGGTCGCCGTAGGTGACGGCCCAGAGGGCGCCCCTGTTAAGCTGGTTCTCCAGCTCGTCGCGGCGGCTGCGGTAGACGCTCATCAGCTTTCTCCAAAGATGTCGCGGACCTTGCGCTCTATCTCGCGCTTGATCTCGCGCAGGCTGGTAACGTCCTCTTTCAGCCCGGCGGCGGACACGGTCATCGCGTCGAAATTCTTCCTGATCAGCTCACCCGAGACCCCCAGGAGTTTTCCAAGCTGGGCGGGAGTCACGTTGGCGAAGAATTCCTTGAGCGTAGTCTCGTGCGCCTCCAGCTTGTCGGTAGCGGCGGCGACAGCCGCGCGGAAATTCTCCACGAAAGTTACCGTCAGCAGGGCGTCGGCGTACTTGGCCCCGAACTTGGCGAAGCGTTCGTCGTTCTCCTTCCTTACGGCGGAAAGATATTCAGAGTTGATGACCCGCAGGTCGGCTTCCATGCGGCGGGCGAACTCTTCCAGAGCCAGGGCCTGACGCCGGGCTGAAACCTCGAGGGCGGCCTCGGCGGCCTAGGACTAGAGGCGGGCCGCTTCCAGCACGCGGGAGAATTCGTCGGTCTTGACGGCGGAAGCCGCGGCCTGCTCGCGCATCAGGTTGCGGGATTCCTCCAGCGAGGCGGTGATCTCGCGCCGCAGCGCCCCGGTTTCCCCGGCGACACGCTCGTTGAGCGCGGCAAGTTCGCGCCGGAAATTATTATCGAAGAAGTCGCGCAGCGAAGAGGCGCTCTCCCTGAAGCCGGCCAATGTCTCGCGGGCGGCGGCCTCCTGGGCGGCCAGCATGGAGGCCGATCCCTGCGCGGCCTTGGCCATGAATTCTTCCTGGGCCTTACGCATGTCGTCGGCGAGCGTATCAATGGGCGCGGCGGCCAGGCGCTGCTCCAGCCTTTCCAGCCTGCCGGCCAGGGCGTCCACGGCGGCGGCCACCTTGTCGGAGGACGCGGCGGATTTGTCGGAGGCGGCCGAGGAATCGTCCCGGCGCTTGGCTTCCATAGCTATGACGGAAGAGTAAAAATCCATCAGCTTCTTTTCCAGCTCTTCGGCCCGGGTCCAGGCCTTCTCCAGCTGTTCGTGCATCTGGCGGTCCATCTCGGAATACTTCTGCTGCTCCCGGACGGCCTTAAGCAGGTCCTCGATCTCGCGCCGCGCGCTGATCTTGGACTCTTCGATGTTGCGCAACTGGGAAGCGGACACGGCGGCGGAATCGGACAGGCGCCGTTCGAGTTCCTCTATCTTGCGGTAAAGCAGGTCGTGCATCGGAGGCGGAGGAGGGGTAGCAGGCGCCGCGGCAGCGGCGGCCTTGGACTGGTCGCCCAGGCGTTTTTCCAACTGGGCCACGATGTTCTTTTCAAGCGAGTCCATCTTCAGTTTGAGCGCGTTAATGGCCTCGGGGTCCGCGGCGGGGCGCGGCAGGGGCGCCGGCATGGGCGCGGGTGCGGGCTGGGCCGGAGCCAGCGACGAGAAAATGGAATCCTTTCTGGGGGTTCCGCCGGGAATAGTGGGACTCATACCTCACCTCCCTGTACTGCCGGGGGAGGCAGCGGCACCGCGTGAACGGGGGCCGCCGCGGCGGAGGCAGCGGACGCCAGCAGCGGGTTGGAGATCTTCTCTTCAGCGATAAGTTTGAGCACCAAGCCCACCACGCTCTCCATGGCCTTGTCCTTCCTGTCGGCGGAGGGCGAGCCGTACTTCATGGTCTGTTCCAGCACGGCCCAGGCCTTGTCCGTAAGCTGGGCCTTCAGTTTCACCTTCATCTGGGGCGGCAGGTCCCACAGGGCTATGGCCCAGTCTTCCATTTTTACCGACGTGGCCACTATGGACATGTCCTTATCCTGCAGCTTCAGTATATCTTCCGGCAGGAAAACGCGGGGCCGCACTTCGCGGGCCAGTTCCGGGTGGCGGCGTTCCAGGCTTTCCAGCATGGCCTTCTTGGCCTTGAACCCGACGGTCTCCATGGCGGCCACGGCCTTGCCCACGCCGCCGAAGGCGCCGGCAAGGCGCTTCTCCAGTTCTTCGCGTATGGTCAGGATCACTTCGGGTTCCACGAACCGCATCTGCGCGAGGTTCGCCACCACTTCGGCCGAAACCTCGGCCGGAAGCCCGCGCAGAAAAGAACTTTTCACTTCTTCGGTCAGGTGCGCGGCCACCAGCGCTATATTGGCCGGGTCTTCGCCGCCCATCAATTTGACCAGGAAATCCACATGCTCGGGGCGGACGTTGAAGAACTCCGCGGCCTGTCCCGCTTCCTCCGGGCCCTTCTCCCCCTCTTTTTTATCGCCCGCGGCGGCGTCTTTCTCCGCGCCGCCCAGCGGCCCGCCCAGCCCGGACAGCCCCATCCCGCCGCCCATCGCGCCCTTGCCCAGGTCCATCGTGATCTGATGGCTCTGCTGCGCTTTAGCCATGGTGTTCATGGCTCCGGCCAGTTTAAGGAATCCCACCGCCACGACTATCATGGAAATAATGCCTATAAAGGAGAGAATGCCGTATTTAAAGACCAGGCTCACCGCCTCCGGGGTATACCAGATGGTGCGCCAGACGGGCGCGAACGGCGTCCTGATTATAGCCAACTCGTCGCCACGCGCCGGGTCCAGGCCCATGACTTCGGCCACCACGGTCCGGACGTTCTGTGCGTCGGCCTCCGGCAGCGTCCTATTGACTATCACGGTCACCGTAAGTTTCTTTATAAAGGAAGCGGGGAAAAGCGTCTGCTTCTGATAAGATTTGTTCTCGGAGTCACCGGAGCCCATGGAAGGGAACCCGGGCAGCAGGTATTCGTTGAAGGGCTGACCGGCGTCCGTTACGGAGCTCTGCCACTTGAACATGCCGGTCTTATCGGATTTCTCCCCGCCGCCCGAGGTGACATCCACTTTTTCGGTGCGCGTGAAATCCATGGCGGCCTGCACCACCACCTTGGCCTGGTTGGGACCCAGCAGCTTAAGCAGCACTTCGTCCACTTTTTGTTCCAGCGACTTCTCGTAGCGTGCCTTGTCGTCGAGGGGCAGCGACTGGGCGGCGGCGGGCGCGGCGGCGCAGAACGCGGCGGCCGCGAGGACCGTCCCGTAAAACGCGCGTTTTAAGGCGTTGGTCGCTTTCATAACTTTGCGTCAGTCCAGGTAGGACTGCAGCCTCCTTTCAACCACCATAGGGATGCTGCCTTTCATGATCTCCAGGATCCCGTCGAGGATCATGGATTTGAGCCGCACCTGCAGCCAGATGCGGGCGCGGATCTTGCCCGCTACCGGCACGCAGACCATGTTGGCCAGGAAGATGCCGAAGAAAGCGGAGGAAATGGCCACGGCCATGGCGGAACCGACCTGCTCGGGATCGGACAACTGCTTGAGCACGCCGATGATGCCGATAAGCGTGCCGAGCAGGCCGAACATGGGGCTCAGCACTCCCATGGTGCGGTAGACGTTGGCTATTTCGTTGGTTTCGTCGGCCGCCTGGTTGATCTCCTGCTCCAGCACCTGCTTCACGAAATTGTAGTCGTTGTACTCCAGCGCGGCGGCGGAAGCGCGCGCCAGGAAGCCTCCGGCGAACTGCGCATCCGCGTCTTTCAGGGCCGCCAGCCCGCGGGAGCGGCACTGCTCGGCCAGGCCGGTCATTACCGGCACGGCCCGCTGCATATCGTCGGCCTCGTCCTTGAGCATCAGGCGGCGCAGTTCCGTAAGCGCCTTGACCAGGTATTTGAAGGGCGTATTGAGAAACAGCGACACCAGGCTCCCCCCCAGCACCACGAAAACGGCGTGGGTGTTCACCAGCGACGCGGAGATCTGCCCGCTCATTACGCCATAGGCGATGAAAGCGATAAAAGCGACCATACCGAGAATAGTACCCAGGTCCATAAAGCGCCCTGCCTTTCCCTACGCGGCCTTATGATTCTGATGGCCGTTACCGATAATTATAGGAAACTGTTGTTTCGAAAAAGTTATATCCATGTTACGGGTTAGTGCTCTGACCGGCTGATAAACGGTGAAATGGCCTGCCGATTTTGAGCCGAGCCGAAGTGCCGTGAGGCGAGCAGGCCTTTAGGCCTGTAAGCCGAATGGAACGAAGGCGCAGGCCAAAAGCGGCTGGCCCCTTCGGGGAGGCCCACCCATGGGCGATTTCTGCGTTGCACCTCAATCACACTGCTTAAGCAGTGCTCGTTCGCCGCGCCTGGAAATCGTCTCATGCTTGGGCCTCCATTTCTACGTTTATCAGCCGGTCAGAGCACTGACTTCAGGAATTGACCGGGACGCGGAAGTAAAAGGTGGAACCTTTGCCCAGGCCCGGGCTGCTGGCGCCTATTTCCCCCTTGTGGGAACGTATGATCTCCGTGGCTATGGAAAGGCCCAGCCCCCAGCCCTGTTTGCGCAGTTTCTCGTCCTTCTGGTGCTTGGCCTGGTAGAACTTCTCGAATATTTTCTTGGTCTCGCTCGGGTGGATGCCTATGCCGGAGTCCTTGACGTAGGCGCAGAGCATGCGGCCCTCGGCGCGCAGCGTAAGGTCCACCCGTTTGCCGGCGGGCGTGAACTTGATGGCGTTATTGAGCAGGTTCATGAGCACCTGGGAAAGCCTGAAGCGGTCCCCGCCCATGAGCATCGTTCCCGGATACGGCTGCACCGTGAATTCCACGCCGCGCTTCTGCGCGTTTATGGAGATGCCCGGGACTATATCCCTCGCCACGTCGACAAAATCTATCTGGGTCTTCTCCATCTTCAGCTTGCCGGCTTCTATCATGGCCAGGTCGGTAAGGTCGGAGATTAGGCGGCCCAGCTGGTCCGTGGAGGAGACGATATTCTTGAGGTAGACCGCCTCTTTCTCCCCGGGCATCTTTTTTATCAGCATCTCGCTGAAACCGCGGATGGAGGCCAGCGGCGTACGCACGTCGTGCACCACCATGGAAAGGAACTTAGTCTTCATTTCGTTGAGCCCGGCCAGTTCCTGGTTGGAGAGCGCCAGTTTGGAGGACAACGCCTCAAGTTCGCGCGAGCGCTGGAACAACTGGCTCTGGGCCATGGCTATCTGCACCATGTACTGCTGGATTATCCCGTTAGAGATCTGCTGCCGCTGGTTGAGCGAGCTGGACTGCATGAACCCGGTGACCTGCGACACCACCAGGATGCCCGACCCCGCCATAAGCAGCAGCACCGGCAGCAGGATTATGATGATGAATTCCATGGCTACTCCCACCCCTGTGCGGCCATGAACTGCCGCACTACCGGGTCGTTGGGGCTCAGCTCCAGCGCCTTCTGGAAAGCCTTCCTGGACCGCTCTTTATCGCCCATCATGTAGTAGGCCGAGCCCAGACGCGTCCAACCCAGCGGATTTTTCTCGTCGATTAGCGTAACCTCCTCGCACTCCCTGCCGGCCAGGTCGAACTGCTGGATGTAGAAGTAGCGGGCGGATTTCTTGAGCTTTTCCTTGACAAGGGCCTGGCGGGGCAGGATCTCCTCACGGCGCACGTTGTTGCGCGTCAGTTCTCCCAGCACGTAGAGCAGTTCTTCGAAGACGCTGTCGCCGCGGATATTGGTGCCCAGCGCCGCGTGCGCCAGCAGGAAACTCTTAAGTTCGTACGCGTCCAGGTAGGCAGCCATGGATTCATGGGCCAACCTGGCCTGCTCGGTGTCTTTCTGCATAGCCTGCTCGCGCACCGGGGTATCCTTCAGGCGCAGGCGGGAAGAGATGGTCTGCAGGCGCGCGGCGCGGCTGCCCCAGGGGCCGTCCTTAAGGGCGGGCTCCAGGTTGAAAGCTTTATCCAGATCGCTCTGCGCGGAAACGTAGCGGCTGGCGGCGATGTCCTTCCTGGCCAGTTCTATGTAGTCGGCGGCGTAGCCTTCCAGTTTCTCGATGGTCTCTTTCGGGGCGATCATCATGCCAGTGACCGCGCGCTGCTTCGTCTCGGGCAGGCGGGTCGCGGGCCGCGGGGAACCAAAGCGCATGGTAAGACCGAACTTATGCATGCTGCCCAGGTCGCCGAACGGAGACATGGAGTAATCCAGATCAATGAAGGCCAGGCGAAAACCTACGCCGGCGCGCACTCCAGAGCCTATATCCTGGCCGGTGCGGTAGCCGGCACGGAATGACAACAACTGGAACATGCAATACTCCACGCCGAGGCCGAGGGTGTATTTATCGTCGTTGGCTATGGTCTGGTCCGCGGAAAGCGTCAGAGTGTGCGCGCCCCAGGGGTGCGACAGCCAGGCCGCGCCGAGTGTCGCCGACAACGGCAGAGGGAAGGAGAGTTTGTCGTATTTGAGGCCAGTGCCGATGTTCTTAATGTCCAGGGCGAAGCGTAACTCCTGAGCGGGGACCTTCTTCATCCAGTAGCTGGACGGGCGCAGCACATAAAGTGCTCCCGCGTCAGCTGCCAGCGCGGTGGCGGAAACGTTGTCGAGGCGGGAATTGACGGCCTTTAGATTGACACCGGCCGATAAGACCGGACGCTCGATCTCGTCCTTGAGGAGGGTGCGGCCGTAAGCCGCGCCGATGGCCGTTTCGGAAGAATCCACGGAGCGGGTCTTCCAGCCCTTGGCGTCGTAGCCCTGGAACGGGGCCACGGCGAGACGGGTGACGTTGAAGCCGAGCGTAGAGCCGTAGCGCAGCGGATAGGCGAAGGAAACATACTGGTGGCTGACGGACTCCATGGAGGAGTTGTAGGTAGCCCCCACCTCGGGCTGTTCCACTAAGGCGAGGCCGGCCGGGTTCCACCAGGCGGCGTAAGCGTCGTCGGCCACGGCGCTGTACGCCTCGCCCATACCGGTGCCGCGGGGTCCGGGAGCGAACTTGAGGAAGGCGCCGGCGGCGGTGCCGGGAGTTCCAGCCATGGCGGGAACGGCAAAAGGACCGCCGGCGCAGAACAGCAGCGCCGCGGCGGCTTTCACCAGTCGATAAGAGAACCCGTTCGCCATAGATGTACATCTATAGTCTACGGGTTAAAAAGACCTCAATCCCGAAGAAATCCCGAAGTAATTGTTAAAAAAATGCTAAAAAAAGCGGCGCGCTCAGGCCGCCCCGAGCAGCTCCTGGAGTTTGGCCAGGATGTCTTCCGGCGGGGTCATTTTGGGGAGATAGCCGCCGAACTTCGGGTCCTCTTCAAAGCCGAATTCCGCGCCGCGGATCATGTAATTCTCGCCGGTAAGCACCATGTAAGGGATGTTCCGGAGCTCAGGACGGCGCGAGGCCAGTTTGCGCAGCTGGGCGGCCAGTTCCGGCCCCGTCATTTCTGGCATGGCCACGTCCAGGAGCATGGCGTCCGGCACGCCGGCCTGTATGGAGGCCAGCGCCACGGCCCCGTTCTCGGCCTCCGCCACTTCGTGGCCGGCATCCTCGAAAACGCAGCGGAAAAGCATCCTTATGCTTCCCTCATCGTCGACAATAAGTATCTTTGCCATTCGCTCCCACATCCCCCGTCAAACAGGCGAAGCGCCGCCCAGCAGGGCGGCCACGCAGGACAACAATTCGTCCGACTTTACCGGTTTATTGAAGACCCGCACCTTGGCGTGCGAGGTCATGAGCCGGGCGGCGCGGTCCGGCAGGCCGGTCACGAAAATAACCGGCACGCCCGCTCCCAGCACGTCTCGCGTTATGTCGAACACCTGCTCCCCGCCGCCGGCCGGCATCTGCACGTCGAGGATGACCAGGTCCGGCTTGAGGTCCTTGTATCGTATCACCGCGGCGGTCGCATCCATGGCTATGGCGACCTCGTACCCGGCCTCGGAAAGCAGGGCCTTGTAATATTCGACCATCGTCTGGTCGTCGTCAACGGCAAGTATTCGTTTCATTTACTTCACGTACCTCGCCACAAGCCCGGAGATCTTGTCGAAATCGAAGGGTTTATTGAGGATGGGGATCTCTCTTGGTATCCCCATATCCGCCAGCTCCATATGAGTTGCCCCGGTCAGAATTATCACCGGGATGCCGGCCAGGTCCGGATACATATCCAGCATGGCTATCATGGAGTCGCCGGACATTTCCGGCATGTGCAGGTCGGTCACTATGAGGTCAGGGCGGCCTTCGAGGGCGGTCTTGACCAGCCCCGTACCGTTCTCGGCCGCGCTCACTTCGTGTCCCAGACCGGTCAGGAATTCCTCCAGCAGCAGCCGCAGCGCGGCGTCGTCTTCAGCGATTAGTATTTTCATAGTAGCGGTCCGGACCGGTCTCTCCGCAAGCAGATATTATATTAATTTGCGCGCGGGAACGGGCCGGACTTGATCCCGGAGAAATACCGAAGTTATTGTTAAACTACGGTTTCGCTTCCCGGAACCCATAGGCCCGCGCCAGGACGGAACGCAGGTCGGTGGCGGCGGCTATCCTGGCGAACACATTATGGGCCTTTTGCGCCAGCTCCCGCCTCATACGTTCATCCGACAGTACCCGGAGCAGGGCCGCGGCCAAGGGGCCTGCGGCCGGCTCCACGATCACCCCGGCGCCGTCGCGCAGCAGGCTCCTGTGGTTGGCGGTGTCGGTGGCTACTATGGGGCGCCCGGCCGCCATGTACATATAGACTTTGCTGGGCACGGCCTTGTCCTCCACCATAGGAGAGACCAGCACGTCGGAAGCCTGCAAGACGCAGAAGGTCTCCTCGATGTCCCGTTTTCCCCGCCACTCCACGCTGCCAGAAATCCCCAGGCCCTCCGCCCTGGCACGCAGGGCCGCTATTTGCCCCGGTTCCCCCCCGATTATCACGCAACGGGCCGCTACACGCGATAGCACCGCCGGGAGCGCATCCAGCAGCATGGAAACTCCCTGGTATGGCTCCAGGTTGCCGGCATATGTTATGACCTTCAGAGTTCCTCCTGCCGGAGCGCCAGGGGCCAAGTCCGGGACCGGCGGCACATGGTCATAGAAAACCTGCTTTCCCGGGCAGACGTTTTCGGCGTAGGCGGCCGTATCGGCGCTGTTGGTCAGAACAGAATCCGCGGCGCTCAGGGCCGAGCGCTCCAACAGACGCACCGCCGCGAGCAGAGGACGAACGCGGACACGCCCGGAAAGTTCCAGGCGGCGGCTCAGCACGTCGTCCATATCGTAAACCAGGCGAAAATCGAAGAACAACCGGAAAAAGGCGGCGATCACCGCTGCCTCTTCGCAGGCATGTACCACGGCATAGCGGTTCAGGGGCAGATGCCCCAGCAGGTAGAAAAAAAGGACCGCGTCGTAAAAGAGTTTGGCGAAAGAAAAACCTATCGGGATGTCGCCGATGAACGGCAGCCGCGGCAGCCGGCTTATAGTAAGGCCGGGCAACCTGATATCCGACCCGAGCGGGAAAGCGACCAGGTGAACTTCACGACCGGACGCCGACAGGGACTCCAGACATTTCTTCTGCGCAAGGCACATCCCGCGCAGACGGTAGAACGGCTGGGGAGCGAGAAAGAGAACTCTCCCCGGGGCGGCCGGCGCGGGCGCCCCCCACCAGAAGGAGCAAAGACGATTGAAGACCGCCGCCGCCAGGCCGGAGGGCGCGGAAGGGCGCAAGGAAAGCGGGCGTGAGGTCAGGAGTTCACGGTCTTTTACAACACGGACGACAAGCCGGCCGGGCCGCTCCGCCATGGCGCGCGGCAAGCCGCGCATAAAAGACGCCCACCCACGCAGGTAATTGAGGCCCTCTCCTTCGCTCGCGGCAAAAAGGGCAGTGGCGGCCTCGAGGAGCAGGTGCAGCGGCAGCGCGCGCAGCAGCGTACCCAGCTCGAAATTCTTCAGCGTCAGCCAGCGCCTGTTGCGGGACTGGAAGAAGAACTTGGAAACGGGGTAACCGGTCTCTCCGGAAAGTTCCATGGCCGGGGCCGGGTTGAGATGGGTCACGGCGGCCCTTGGAGCGTACGCTACCGCCAGACCCCTGGCGGCCAGCCTGAAAGCGAAATCGGCGTCCTCACACGCCCCGTCCAACTGCTCGTCGAAACGCAGGTCCGCCGGCCG
>JACRER010000087.1 GCA_016234365.1 Elusimicrobiota bacterium
AGCGGCTGGCTGGCGCACGCCGAATTTGAGGTGTTCAAGCGCGCCCGCACCGAGGAAAGCCTCCTGCTGACGATGGTTTTCTTCATGGGGCTGGCCTCCGCTTTCCTGATGAACGATACGCTGGCCATTATCGGTACGCCCGTGGCCTTGCTGCTGGCCCGCAAACATTCCATTTCCCCTAAGGCGCTTCTGCTCGCGCTGGCGTTCTCCATAACCATAGGCAGCGTGATGAGCCCCATCGGCAATCCCCAGAACCTGCTGGTGGCGGTAAATGGGGAGGTGGCGGAGCCTTTCCTTACCTTTCTTAAATACCTGGCCCTCCCTACGCTCTTGAACCTTGGAGCTGTTTTCCTGCTGGTGCGTTATTCCTACCGGGAAGAATTCAAAAAGAAGGAATTAAAGCATTCCCAGGAGCCGGTACACGACGCGGCCCTCGCGCGCCTGGCTAAAGTCACGGCCGCAGTGCTGGCCGCGGCCATAGCGGCCAAGATAATACTGGTTTCGCTTAACCCGGCCTGGGATTTCCGCCTTACCTGGATAGCCTTGGCGGCGGCGGCGCCGGGCCTGCTGTTCAGCCCCCGGCGCCTGGAGCTGCTGCGCGGGGCCGGGTGGAGCACCCTCGCTTTCTTCGCCGGGATGTTCGTGCTGATGCGCGCTGTCTGGGACACCGGCCTCTTCCAGGGGGTGATCTCGCGTTCCGGGGCGGATATTACCGGCCTGGCGCCTATAATGGCGGTCAGCGTGTGCCTGAGCCAGCTTATCTCCAACGTGCCGCTGGTGGCGCTGTACCTGCCCGTGCTGCGCCACGCCGGGGCCGGCACGCCGGAGCTGATGGCGCTGGCGGCGGCCTCCACCTTTGCCGGCAACCTTTTTATACTCGGCGCGGCCAGCAACGTAATAATCATACAGACCGCGGAGAAGAGGGCCGGCCAGACCATAACCTTCACGGAGTTCGCCCGCGTCGGGGTCCCGCTCACTTTCATAAATGCCATAATATACTGGGTTTTCCTGAGGTTCATATGAAAGACATCGTACTGTTCGGCGATCCTGAAAAAGCGGAGCGGAAAAGACAGCTGAGGGAGTTCTTCGGCATTTTGATAATTCCGTTCTTCCTCGGGTTTATTTATTCCTCTTTCTACCGCCTGACCATGGTCGCCCTGGCGGGTAATCCCGACATCGGCGGCGGCCCGCTGAACTTTATGATGGGGGCCCGGCACCAGGGGGTGAACATCGGGCTGCCGTTCATTGCGATGGTGCTGATGGTCTATGCCTGGGCGCGCCCGGCCTATATGTACGTGCGCAAGCCCGACGAGAAACTCAAGGCCAAGATCCGCGCGCGGCTTGGGAATATCTACCGCGACGCCTTCCTGATGCTGGTGATATCGCAGGGGCTCGCCCTGGCCGTTCCCGTAGCGCTGTTCGGCGTCCTGCCGTGGCAGGTCTGGGCGGCGTCGGGGGTCGCGTTCCTGGGGCAGGCCGCCCTGCTCATAGCGCACATAGACGCGCACCTTTCCAAACAGAAAAAGCTCATCGTCTCCCTTTACACTCCGGAGGAATTGTACGCCCTGCGGCCCGGTTTCGCCATCCCCATCTACCTTAAAATATCCTCGCTCGTGGTCGGTTTCGCCATTATCCCGTTCATACTTATCTACCTGCTTTTCCTCAACCGGGTGCCGTGGGACACCTTTGCCGGGGATTTCGGCCTTATGCTGTTCCTGTGCGGGGTGCTGCTGCTCACCGGCGTGAACACGGTCTATCACGGTGTGCAAGTGCCGCTCAACGGGCTCATCGGAAAAATGCGGCGCGTGGCCGGCGGAGAGTTCGTTAAGACCCACATCTTCTTTTCCGACGAGATAGCGCACCTGAAGGCGGGGTTTAACGATATGGTGGGCGGCCTGAAGGAGCGCGAGGAGCTGCAGGATACGTTCGGTAAGTACATGTCCATAGAGATAGCCCGGGAACTCATCCACAACAAGAAAGTGAACCTGGGCGGGGAGGACGTGGAAGCGGCGGTCATGTTCTGCGATATCCGCAACTTCACGCCGCTCAGCGAGAAGATGGGCGCCTCCTCGCTGGTGGAGTTCCTCAATAATTATTTCCATTACATCACCCCGCCGATAACGGCGAACCACGGCGTGATAAACAAGTTCATGGGTGACGCGGTGATGGCCATCTACACGCCGCAGCTCGGCTCCTCGGACTACGCGGCCGACGCGCTGCGCGCCGCCGCGGGCATGCGCGCCGCGCTGGCCGCGTTCAACGCTTCCGGCAAAGCCCCGGGCAAAGTGGAGTTCGGCATAGGCATACACGCCGGCAAACTGGTGGCCGGCAATATCGGCACCGCGGCGCGCCTGGAATACACTTTCATCGGCGATACCGTTAATATCGCCTCGCGCCTGGAGTCCAAGACCAAGGACCTGGATACCGACATAATAGTGAGCGGCCCGGCGCTCGCTAAAGCCGGCGCGGCCGGCGCCGGGCTGAGGTTCGAGCCGCTCGGGAAGGTGGCCTTGAAGGGCAAGAGCGAGCAGGTGGAGATCTTTAAACTGGCTTAAAGTTGGTAAAATACCCCCATGAAAGACCAGAAGAACATCATAAAACTCCTTGCCGAGGCCATAGACTCCGGCCGCGCGGCCGCGTTCGTTACGGTAATCTCCGTGGACGGGTCCACCCCGCGTGAAGCCGGCGCCAAGATGCTGGTCTTCTCCGACGGCGCCATTGAAGGCACCGTGGGCGGCGGCGCTATTGAGGCGCTGACCATAAAGAAAGCCGTGGAGTGCCTTAAGAAGGGCGAGGGCGGCAAATTCGTCTTCGACCTCAAGCCCGGAGGCAACACGGGCATGATCTGCATGGGCAAGATGGAAGTGTTCATAGACGTCTACAAGAACCCTTTGAAGGTGCTGATACTGGGCGCCGGCCACGTGGGGCTGAAAATAGCCGAGGCCTGCCGCTTGGCCGGCTACCCGTATATCGTGGCCGACGACAGGAAAGATCTTGCCAGCCAGGAGCGGTTCCCCGGGGCGCAGGCTATTGTTCACGAGCCGCCGCACAAAGCCGTGGCGGCGGCCGGAGTGGGTAAGGATACCTACGCCGTTATAGTCACGCGCGGACACTCGCTGGACCGCGAGTGCCTGGAAGCACTTATGCCCACCAAGGCCGCTTACATAGGCATGATAGGCAGCAAGGACAAGGTGGGGGAGATCTTCCGCCTGTTGGGTAAAAAGAAACTTTATCCGCTTAAGGACGCGCGCGTGCATTCGCCCATAGGCCTCAACCTTGGCGGCAAGGCCCCCGGGGAGATAGCGGTATCCATCCTGGCGGAGATCATCCAGGCGCATTATAAGCGCGACGCCGGCCATATGCGGTTGCGCTGAACGGATAAGGCCGCTGGCGGGGTGTATCCATGTGCTACTACCGCTGACAAACGCGAATATGATATAACTTACCGGTACAGCAGGCCGGGGCGCTATGGCCGCCGCCTGAAAAAGTTCCGGAAGGCAGTCCGTTTTTAGAAACAAACTTTAGGGGATAAACGAATGAAGAACACCATAAAAACCTTATTTTACGCGCTGCTGCTGGCCTGCCCGGCCGGGGCTTTCGCCGAGGACATGTACGGCCAGCTGGCCCGCGAACTGACCGAGGCCGGCACCGCCGTCCAGGGCAAGAAGATAGCCATCATCCCCTTCTCTTACGCCGACGGCCGCACCGGGGCCACTAAGGACGGTTCGGTGATCTCCGAGCGCCTCACTATAAAGATGATCAACATGCACAAGTTCGAGATCATCGAACGTTCCGTGCTCGACAAGGTGATGACCGAGTTGAAGCTGCAGAATTCCGGCATGATAGACGCCACCAGCGCCCAGCAGTTGGGCAAGGTGCTGGGTGTGGAGGCCATCGTTACCGGCACCATCGTAGAGACTTCCGGCGGGCAGATAGAAGTTAACGCCCGGCTCATAAAGACCGAGACCGCGCAGGCCATAGGCGCCTCGCAGGTTACCGTGGACAAGAACTGGATAGGCGACGCTTCGGCGGCGCCCCAGCAGCCCCAGCCCGAGCCGCAGGCCTACCAGCAGCCGGCGTACCAGCAGCCCGTGGCGCAGGCGGTACCGGCGCGCGCCGCCTACGCGCGCGGCGAGCACGAGTACGGCTTTTTCGACGTGTTCATGGGCTTCGGCGCGCCCAACATGAGCCTGGAGTTCACCAACTCCAACAGCAATATCCGCCTGGACAATACTTACACCAACGACCTGGGCATAAAGGTTACCAGCTTCGCCACTTCCAGGTACTTTAATTCCGTAAAGTTCGCCAAGATGGCCACGCAGGGCACCGGCCCGCTGGCGTTCCGCGTGGGCGGCTTCGGCAAGAAGGCCCTCGGCGGGGACTTCGAGCTGTCCTATTCCAAGTGCAACACCAAGGCGCAGACCGCCGCGTGGACCCTGAACGGCTCCGACGCCGGCAACGTTACCTTCGGGTCCAACGATTACGCCACGGTCAAGACCTTCGGCATGAGCGGCGATCTGCTCATCCGCCACGCCGGCAAGGTGGTGGACCCGTATTTCGGCATGGGCCTGGGTATGTCGCTCAACTCCATCACGCTGCCGTACGTAAAAGGCTATACCAATGGTTCCTTCATAAGGCCGACCGAGGACTTCGGTCTGGGCTTCATGTTCCGCATCCCGATAGGTATGCGCATCCGGATAGGCGACAAGACGCAGCTGGTGGCCGAGTACCGCTACGAGATGAACCGCATCGCCTTCGACCGCGGCGGCGTCAGCGGCGAGTCCGACACCATAGTGCTCAGCGGTTCCAAGTTCCTGGTGGGCATGGGCTTCACTTTCTAAACCGGCCCGCGCGGTAACAGAGCGGGAGGGCATATCCTCCCGCTCTTTGTTTTATCAGCACCGTTCCATGAACCGGAGAATCCTAATATGAAAAAACTGCTCGCAGCCATTTTGCTCGCCGCGCCCTGCCTGGCAGGCGCCCAGCCGGCCCAGCCGCCCCAGACCGACCCGCTGCTGGAAGCCATGAAGGCTGAACTGGGCCGTTCCATGGGCGCCCTGCGCAACGCAGAGGCCTCCCCGCTCTATTACCTTGGCTACGAAGCCTACGACAAGACATCTTACAGCGTCTCTGCCCAGGAAGGCTCCCTTTATAACGACGATTACCGCCGCTCGCGGCTGCTGGACGTGGACGTCCGGATAGGCTCTCCAGCCCTGGACAATACCCACGAAATGAAAGGTCGGGAGGCATCCAACACCAAGCGTCAGGAAGCGGCCGCTCTGCCGGTGGAGAACGACCCCGACGCGCTGCGTTCCGAACTGTGGAACCTGACCGACAAGGCTTATAAGGGCGCCCTGGACCAGTACGCCAAGGTCAAGATGAACAAGAGCGTTACCGCCGAGGAAGAGGACAAGTCCGACGACTTCATTCCCGGTTCGCCCCAGGTCTTCTACGAGAAAGCCGCCTTCCCCGAGTTTGACCGGGAAAAATACCGGGCCATGGCCCGCCGGCTCTCCGAAAAATTCAAGCAGTACGATTTCATCTACGACTCCGACGTCCGCCTCATGGCGGACACCGTCAACCGCTACATGGTCAATTCGGAAGGGTCTTCCATAGTGACCGGCAGCACCTACGTGCGGCTCATGTACTCGCTCTACAGCCGGACCCAAGACGGCATGGACCTGTCCCGCCTGAAGATCTACGATTCCGACGGTATGAAAGACCTGCCCGACGAAGCCGCCATCGCCAAGGATATCGACGCTTCCATAGCCGAGCTGAAAGCCCTGCGCGCCGCCCCGCCGGAGCAGCCCTACAGCGGCCCGGTGCTGGTGGAGAGCCGCGCCGCGGCGGTGTTCTTCCACGAGATCCTCGGGCACCGCCTGGAAGGGCACAGGCAGAAGAGCGAAGAGTCCGGGCAGACCTTCGCCAAAAAGGTGGGGCAGCCCATCATGCCAGCCTTCCTCAGCGTTTACGACGACCCTACCCAGTACAAGTTCGGCGCCCAGTTCCTGCGCGGCTATTACCGCTATGACGACGAGGTGAGCCCGGCGCAGAAGGCCGTGCTGGTGGAGAACGGCGTGCTGAAAGGCTTCCTGATGGGCCGCTCGCCCATCAAGAACTTCAACGCTTCCAACGGGCACGGCCGCCGGTCCGAAGGCCGCGGCGCGGTGGCCCGCATGGGCAACCTTATAGCGGTGTCCACCAAGACGCTCCCCTACAAGGAGCTCAAGGCGCGCCTCCTGGAGGAGGTGCGCAAGGAGAAAAAACCTTTCGGCCTGGTGGTCTCGGATATCGCCGGCGGTTTCACCATCACCGACCGGTATCTGCCCCAGAGCTTTTCCGTCAACGTCACGATGGGCTACAAGGTCTTCGCGGACGGCAGGCCGGACGAGCCCGTGCGCGGCCTCAACCTTATCGGTACGCCGCTGCAGACCTTCTCGCGCATCCTGGTGACCGGGGACGATCCCGAGGTGTTCAACGGCAGCTGCGGCGCGGAATCCGGCTGGGTTCCGGTCTCGGCCGTCTCTCCCAGCCTGTTGTTCTCCGAGATGGAGACGGAAAAGGTCCAGAAGTCCAACGCCAAACCGCCGGTGCTCAAGCCGCCCTTTACCGACAAGAAGGGGGGGAATTAACATGAAAAAGATCTTCTTCGTTTTAGCCGTCCTGCTCGCCGCCGGTACCTCTTACGCCGCCGACGACGCCGTCCTCAGGGCCATGAAGGACGAGATGCAGCGCACCGCCTCCCGCCTGCGCATGGACAGCCTGGACAAGCCGTATTTCGTGTCTTATTACGTGGTGGATTCCTCCGAAACGGCCATCTCGGCCGTTTTCGGCGCGATCAAGGAAGATGCCTTCAACGCCACCCGCCACGCGGCCGCGGAACTGCGCGTAGGGGCCCCGGACTTCGACAACTCCTGGTACGCCGGGCAGGATATCGACAGTTTCGAGCCCGGTACCGCCTCCCTGAACGAGGAGGACGGCTACGACGCCATCCGCTTCTCGCTCTGGTACCTTACCGACGACGTTTACAAGAAGTCCCTGGAGCGCTATTCCCAGAAGAAAGCCTACCAGAAGAAGAAGAACATCACCGAATTGTACGGCGATCTGGCCCCGTCAGAGCGCCAATCCTACTTCGGCGACAGGAAGGAGATCCCCGAGCTCAACGCGGCTGTCTGGCGCGCCAGGGTCAGGGACCTTTCCGCCATCTTCCGCAAATACCCCAAGGTGCAGTGGTCCCAGGTGCGCTTTTCCTACACGCCGCGGGTTGTGAGGTTCGTTAACAGCGAAGGTACCTCATACCGCTACTGGTGGGACAAGGTCAACCTGGACATCACCGCCAACATACAGGACAGGACCGGCCTGAAGCTTTCCGACGAGAAAGCGCTGGCCTGGAAGTCCCTGGCCGACGTTCCGGCGTACGAGACCCTGGCGGCCGAGGTGGAAAATTTTGCCCGTGACATGAGTTTCCTGGTGACGCCCTCCACGGCCGAGGTTTACCTGGGGCCGGTGCTGTTCGAGGACCAGGCCGCCGCCGAGTTCCTTAACCAGTTGTTCGTGGGTAACGTTTCCTTCGCGCGCAAGCCATGGGCGGACCGCGAGGAGTGGCTCCGGTACTACATCAAGACAGGCGAGTTGACCAAGAAACTGGGGATGCGCGTGCTGCCGGCCTTCATGGACGTGCAGGACGACCCTTCCAAGAGTTCCTTCGCCGGGACCGGCCTTATCGGGAGCTACCCGGTAGACAACGAGGGGGAGATCCCCGTCCCGCTGAAACTGGTGAAGGACGGGAAACTGGTGAATTTTTACATGAGCCGCGCCCCGGTGAAGGAGTTCCGCGTTTCCAACGGGCATGCCCGCGGTTTTGTAGGGGAATTCCCCACGCCGCGCCCCGGGAACGTCTTTTTCTCCGCGAAACAGGAAAAGCGGGCTTCCCCGGCGGAACTTAAGAAGAAATTGCTGGCTTTAGCGGCCGACAACGGCCTGGATTACGCCGTGATAGTGCGCCGCATGGATGCCGAACAGGCCCGCAAAGCCGACGACCTGCTGGCCGGCCCGGTGATGGCCTGGAAGGTGTCCGTGAAGGACGGTTCCGAGACCGTCCTGGGCGGTACCGAGTGGAGCGGTGTCACTTTCAGGGCGCTGCGCGACATCCTGCTGGTCTCCGACAAGGACCAGGTCTATAACTACTTCCAGCCCGGGCCTTTCTACTACAACCGCGGCTTCGTGCCGGCGTCCATAGTGGCGCCTTCGGCCCTGCTGGTACAGGAAATGGAACTTAAGCCCACCGAGGCCAAGCCGGACCGGCAGCCGTACCTGCCGCATCCGTATTTCGCGAAGTGAACTGACCGCGGCCGCCTGAAGACCCCGCCCCCGCCGCGACATTGTCCGGCGGGGGCGGTCTTTATAGGGCGCGTTTAATCTGCTATATTTTCACGTAGTAATTTATATCCGTCCCCAAGGACCGCTTTATGAAGCTATGTGAATTCGTCCGTCCCGAGAGCCTGGCGCAGGCCCGCGCCAGCCTGCGCAAACTGGGCCCCAAAGGCCTGCCGCTGGCCGGCGGCACCGCCCTGCATTTCATGCCCGGCAAGGCCCCCGTTACCGCGGTGGACCTTACCGGCCTGAAGCTTTCCTATATACGGCAGAAGGGCGCCTTCTTCGAAATAGGCGCGGCCACGCCCCTCTCGGACATTCAGCGCTACCGCGGCGCGCGCTGGGCCATGCACGAGATCTGCCGCCGCATCTCCACCCACCAGATCCGCAACGTTTCCACCATAGGCGGCAACGTCTGCCGCGTGTTCCCCTGGGCGGACCTGCCCGTGGTGCTGCTGGCCATGAACGCGAAAATGGTAATCTACTCCGGCAAGATGAAGGAAATGGGCGCCGACGAGTATTTCTCGTCCCAGCCCGCGCGCCTGTTCCGCGGCGGGGACCTGCTCGCCGCCGTAAAGATACCCGTGCTCAAGGCCCATCACGGTTTCGGCTCGGTGAAGGCCGCCCGCAACGCCGCCGCCTTCTCCATGGTCACCATAGCGGCCCTTTTGGAGCTCAAGGACGGCCGCATAGCCGCGGCCCGCGTGGCGGCCGGTTCCGCCATCCCTTTCCCGAAGCGCCTGCCCTCCGTGGAGGCAGCGCTGGCAGGCAAGGAGCCGTCGGCCGAGGTCTTCCGCGCCGCCGCCGCCCTTGCCGGCAACGACGCCAAGTGGTGTAAACAGGAAGGCATGAGCGCCGACTATATAGCCAACTTGGCCGAAGTCTCCATCGTGGACGCGCTGGAGCGCGCCGCCCAGTTCGCCAGCGGGAGGACCAAATAATGAAAACCCACACCTGTTCGGTTTCCTTCTCCATTAACGGCGAGAAAAAAACATTTGCTACCCGCCCCGACGAGAAACTGCTGGACCTGCTGCGTCGCGAGGGCTATAAAGGCACCAAGTACGGCTGTGGCCAGGGCACCTGCGGCGCCTGCACCGTTATCATGGACGGGCGCGCCGTGTATGCCTGCCTGCTCTACGCCATGCAGGCCGAGGGCCGCAAGGTGCGCACCATAGAGAGTATGGGCACCTACGACAAGCCCGCCGCCATACAGGTTGAACTGGTGGCCGCCGGCGCCGTACAGTGCGGCTACTGCATCCCCGGCATCATCATGAGCGCCACCGCCCTGATGGAGACGGAAAAAGATATCACCGACGAGGTCGCCAAGGAATACATGGACGGCAACCTCTGCCGCTGCACCGGCTACGAAAAGATCTGGGTGGCCCTGCGCCGCACCATCGACCGGGCGGCCGCGGCCCCGGCCCAAGAAGCCTCCGTGAAGAGGGGGAAGAAATGAAAAGGCATGAACTCGCCAAGCACCTCAAGCAGGTAAACACTTCCGTCACCAAGATAGACGCCATGCAGCTGGCGCTGGGCAAGGATTCCTATGTGGCGGACTTCCTGCCCAAGGACGCGCTGGTAATAAAGATGTTGTGGAGCCCCCACGCCCACGCCCGCATTAAGAAGCTGGACGTAAGCCGCGCCGAAAAGATGCCCGGCGTGAAATGCGTGTTGTGGCACGGCAATGTGCCGCGCATCGTGCATTGCACCGCCGGCCAGGGTTACCCCGAGCCGTCCCCGTACGACACTTTCATGTTCGACAACAAGGTGCGCTTTGTGGGCGACCGCGTGGCCGCCGTGGCCGCCGAGACCGAGGAACAGGCTTTAGAGGCCCTCGAGGCCATAAAAGTGGAGTACGAGGTCCTCAAGCCCGTCTTCACCCTGGCCGAAGCCATGGCCCCCGGCGCGCCCGTCATCCACGACGAGCCCGAGGCCCATGTGCCGATCCCGATCACCTACGAGCCCAAGAAGAACCTGGTGGCCCACGTGGCCTGCGAGGCCGGCAGCTTCAAAAAAGGCATGGCCGAAGCCGACTTCACCTTCGACCAGACCTACGAAACGCCTTACGCCCAGCATTGCCCCATAGAGCCCTATACCTCCATGGCGCAGATGACGCCCGCCGGGCGCATCCTCATCACAACCTCCACGCAGGTGCCCTTCCACTGCCGCCGCATAGTGGCGCGCACGCTGGGCATACCCGTGCAGAAGATCCGCGTGGTAAAGCCCCGCATCGGCGGCGGCTTCGGCTGCAAGCAGGAGATACTGCTGGAAGACGTAACGGCCATGATGGCGCTGCGCACCGGCCGGCCCTGCCTCTGGCGCTTTAACCGCGAGGAAACCTTCCGCACCGGCCGCACCCGCCACCCCTTCCACATCCGCCTGCGCACCGGCGTGAAGAAGGACGGCACCATCACGGCGATCGCCCTTGAGTGCATAAACAATACCGGCGCCTACGGCGGCCATGGCCTTACCGTGGTGTCCTGCTCCGGCGGCAAGACCCTGCCGCTGTACCACTGCGACAATATCCTCTTCGACGGCAAGTCTTACTACACCAACCTGCCCGTAGGCGGGGCTTACCGCGGCTTCGGGGCCACGCAGGCCTTCTTTGCCATAGAGTCCCTGATGGACCACATGGCCGAGGCCATAGGCATGGATCCGCTTAAGTTCAGGCAGATAAACCATATACGCCCCGGCGAGGGGTCGCCTATCTTCCAGGCGCTGGGCGAGGGCCGCGAGGGCCTGCCAATGACCGTGGGCTCTAACGCGCTCGGCGAATGCATAACGCAGGGCGCAGAGGCCGCCGGCTGGGAAAAGCGCCAGGACTGGCGCAAGAAGACCGGCCGCTACCGCCGCGGCATAGGCATGTGCTGCCTCATGCAGGGCTCGTCCATCCCGGACATAGACATGGGCGCGGCCACCATCAAGATCAACGAGGACGGCTCCTTCAACCTCAACGTGGGCGCCACGGACCTGGGCACCGGCTCGGACACCGTGCTGGCCCAGATAGCGGCCGAAGAGCTGGAGACCACTACCGACAAGATGATAGTTTATTCGTCGGACACGGACATGACGCCTTTCGACGTGGGCGCCTATGCCTCGTCCACCACCTACCTCTCCGGCGAGGCGGTGCGCAAGGCCGCGGCCGACGCCAAGCGCCAGATCCTCGCCACCGGCGCCGAGATGCTCGGCCTCAAGGCCGAGGACGTGCATTGCGAAGACGCCCACGTGCTCAGCGCCGACGGCTCAAAGAAGGTTTCTTACAGCGACATAGCCAATTATTCGCTGTACCAGAAGAACCAGTACCAGATCATCGGCACCGCGTCCCATATCACCAAGAAATCGCCGCCGCCTTTCGCGGCGCATTTCGCCGAGGTGGAAGTGGACACGCTGACGGGTTTTGTTAAGGTGCTCAACTACGTCTCTACCATAGACTGCGGCACCGCGGTGAACCCCACGCTCTGCGAGGGCCAGACCGAAGGCGGCACCCTCAACGGCATCAGCTACGCGCTCACCGAAGAGTACCTCTTCGACGAGACCGGCAAGATGCAGAACGCGTCGTTCGCGGACTACCACATCTACTCCATGCGCGACCGCCCGAACATAAAGGCCATCCTGGTGCCCTCCTACGAGGACACCGGCCCCTTCGGCGCCAAGAGCGTTTCCGAGATCTGCATCAACGGCCCCGCGCCCGCCATCGGCAACGCCATCTACAACGCCACCGGCGTCCGCCTGAACGAATTCCCGTTCACCCCGGAAAAAGTGCTGGCCGCCATCAAAGCCGTAAAAAGGTAGCAGCTACCTTTTTCGGCAAAAAAGACCCGCCGCGGTCCCCTAACGGGCCGCGGCGTTTTCTTTATTGCCGCATACTCCTTCTTGGTCACCTGCAGTGCGCGGTTGATACTGTCAGGTAGACCGGCGATTTGCTGGCAGGTCGCTATTTCCTGTACCGGCCGAATCCGCTTTCGGTAAAAGAGCTGGTCGGCGCCGTCACACCTGCGGTGGCTATAGCGGGGGCTTTACCGGGGCGGCGGGGCGATAATTCTGAGCGTAGCGGGCACAACATCCGCCCCTGGAAGGCGTAAAAGCCGTAAAATGCCCTAATGTGTTATTGCTGCGAGGCATTCTGGCAGCTACCCGGCCCAACGGGCCAGCCGGGCCGCGCAAATTCGGTAGGGACGTTTAAAATCCGCCAGGACGCAGGGAATATGTATACTATCCCGAACAACTCCGTATAGTAAACCCGTGAGGTTAAAATATGAAGAACTATTTTATTAAAAATGAAACCTACAAACTCGAGGTGACGGACTGGGAGGGCAAAGACCCCTCCCTGACGCCTATTCTCTTTATTCCGGGAATGCTTGGCACGGCGGTAAGTTTTAAAGAAGAGGTCGAGACGAATTGGCGGGACCGGCGCTGTGTCAGCCTTAGTTTCAGGGGACGCGGGCAAAGCGATGCTCCCGATCAGGGCTACCAACTTGCAAACCATGTCTCCGATATCGTTTCCGTTCTTAACCAGCTCGAACTACTGTCCGGAGTAATTCTTGTTGCGCATTCCCGCGGCGTCCCCTATGCCCTGGGATTTGCCGCAGCTCATCCGCGCGCGGTAAAAGCTCTTGCGCTTCTGGACCACCCTCCTTTCCACCTTCCCATAGAACCGGAATGGGCTGAAAAGCTGTGCGCTCAACTGCGGCCAGGAATGCCTCCGGAAAAAGTGATCCGTGCTTTGCAGCGGGAGGCGGATTTTAGAGATTTGCGCGGAACGCTGGCGGGTTTAACTTGCCCGGTTCTGTTTGTGGCCGGAGGGCAGCCCGGTTCTATGCTTTCACGCGAAGATCTTGTCGAGTTCAGCCAGGGTATTAAATCCTGCGTCCTTCATGTCGAAGAAAACTCCGGGCACGAGCTTGAGACATTACCGCTCCGTAAATTGCTGAACCCTCTGATCAATTAAGGCGACAAGTCTGGAGAATACCGTTGTGATCATTTCTAGGGGTAGAATGGGGTCAGGTCTTTACTTTTGACCTGTGTTGCGGAGCCGCCGGGGAAGCCCGGCGGTTTCTTTCTTTGTGGTTTTTGGAAATACAATTTGTTGTATTTGCGATTGGAGCGAAAAAGGGATGCGCGGTGCCGCCCGTTGACAAAGGGGCCGCTCATGCCCTAAACTGGTGGTATGAGCAAGACACTTCTCTTTGCACTCATTATTCCCGGCCTGCTGCTCTCCGCCGCGCCGCAGGCCCAGGCGGCCCCAAAGACCGCCCGCGGCAAGGCGGTGGAAATAGAGGAATTGCCGCCCATCAACTGGAAGCTCGCCTCGATGGGGTTCAAGCAGGTCTTCAAGCACCGCAACGAGGAGATAGAGTCGGCCGAGCCGGGACGCTTTTTCCCCGGGGCTGTGGCTTTCGCCCTGGGACGCATGGACGAGAGCGGCCATTTCCTCAAGCTCAGCTGCGGCGCCGCCCAGAATTGCGCCAGCCAGCGCGACGAACTGGAGGAACGGGTGGTCTTCACCGCGTTCCTGGACTCTATACAGACTCCCAAGGCACCCAAAAGTTCGCTGTACGATACCCGCACCTGGGCCCTGACCGGCCTGGGCGACAGCTACATGAAGAAACTCCATAAGCGCCACCCGGACCTTTTCAAGCGGCTGGGGCGCCTGATGGCCTCGGTCATTGGCGCGCCCTGACGGGGCAGGGCTTTATGGGACGTAAATGAATTAATGAAAATTTTTGGTGCGCGGAGCCGCCGGGGAAGTTGGGAATAAGCGCACCGATGTTTCCTATAATTATGCTGTAGCGGCAAAGTAGTCAGGCAACGGATATAACCATGAAAATATTCTGTATTGCTGCGTTGTTGTCGGTCGCGGCGGTCCAACCGGGGCTGGCCGGGGCGTTCACTCCCAAAACCTATATCAAGGCCGTCCTGGACGCCTCCCTGGAAATGCGTCGGGAGGAACAGTTGCTGGAGCAGGCCAAGAACAACTATCTTTCCGCCGTGCTGGACGCGGCGCTGCCCTCCATCACCGCCGGCATGAGCACCACTCTCTACGACAACTCCGGGAGCTGGCGCCTGCGCAACGGCGAGGTGAACACCACCCTGAACGCGTCGCTGAACCTGTACGATTCGGCTTCCAGCCCGGTGAAAAAAATGAAAAGGGCGAAGTTGAGCTACGAATCATCCGAGCTTTCCTTCCTGATCGCCAAACAGGGCGAGGCGGTGAAGGCGCTCAACCGCTTCTACGAACTGTATGCCTCGCAGAAAAGGGTGGGTACGGCTAAGGTCAACCTCGCCTCCCGCGAGCAGCAGTACACCGATACCAACGAGCAGTACCAGTCCGGTACCCGGAGCAAAATAGAGGTGACGCAGAGCGAAGGCGACAAACTGCAGAGCGAACTGGCCCTGGCGCAGGCCGAATTTGCCGCGCAGAAGGCGCTGATGGCCTTTAACGAACTGATAAACGTGGAGCCGGAGGTGCAGCAGGAAGTGGACCTGGGCTCGCAGACCGTGAACGTCCCGCTGCCTTTCCCCAAGGAAGACCTGGCCCGCGCCCTGCAGAACAACTTCTCCCTGCGCCAGCAGCGGACCGCCCTGGAGAAAACCCGCCTGGACACGCGCTCGGAAACGCTGGCGAATTTGCCGGAATTGAGCGTGGACGCGTTCTGGCAGCGGTCCAAACTGGGCCTGCCAGGGGCTTTTGGCGGCGCGGGCGCGTCCCCGCGCTACGGCATGACCGCCTCGCTTAATTTCCCGTTCGGCTTCTTCGGCGTGCAGAACTACCTGGGCGTGAAGACGCAGGCGACGGTGCGGACCGCGGCCGAACTGCAACTGCAGAATTCCATCCGCGCCCTCAAGACCAGCGTGCTGTCGGCGCAGAAGGACATAGAGCTGCAGGTGAAGTCTCAGAAACTGCTGGAGTTCCAGGTGAAGGCGCAGAAGGACGCCATGGAGAACCTGCAGTCGGAGTACGCGCAGGGCGGGGCCGAGTTCCTGCAACTGGACTCCGCGCAGACCAAGCTGCTCGATTCGAGCAATAATCAGATCAACGCGGTGAACGACCTGGACATCGCCCTGGCGAACTACATGACGCTGCTGGGCGAAAAGATCTGGGAATAGAGGAGCGATATGCCGATAAAAAAAATTGTTAAACCCGCGGTGTGGGTGCTGGTGCTGGCGCTGCTGGGCGCAGGCGGTTTTGTGGGGCGCGAGCGGTATAAGAAAATGATGCTGCGCCCCGACCTGGAGGATTTCCTGCGGACGGTGTCCAAAGGCGACCTTAAGCTGGAGCTGGAAGAATCCGGCGAGCTGGTGTCGCGCGACACGGTGGACGTCTTCCCGCCGAGCCGGGGCTTCATTGTGGAGATCCTGAAAAAAGAAGGCCAGTACGTGGAGAAAGGCGAGAAGATAATGATGTTCAAGGGCGGCGAGAGGATAGACTCCACCCAGTACGTGCCGGTGCCCATCATAGCGCCCAGCTCCGGCCTGCTTACCCGCTGCGTGAGCCGCTACGGCGGCAGCGACCCCGAGATCCGCGAGGGCAAGCGCGTGGACGGGGCCTCAAACTGCATCACGCGCGTGGTGGACATGAAGACGCTGGCGGTGAACCTGATGATCAGCGAGATGGATATCTTCAAGCTCAAGACCGGCCTGCCCGTCTTTATAACCTTCACGTCCATCCCCGGCGAGAAGTTCACCGGCAAGATAGACGTCATCGCGCCCATGGCCGAGGCCAAGACCAGCAACTGGGGCGGCTCGGGCGCCAAGGTGTTCCGCGTGGTGATCAATATCGACAAGCCCGTGCAGAAGATGCGTGTGGGTATGAGCTCGGTGGTGACCGCCGACATCCAGGCCAAGAAGAACGTGCTGAAGGCCCCCATCGAGACGCTTTTTCAGGAAGGGCTTAACTATTACGTCTACCGCCAGAAGGAAGGTCTGGAGGCCGAGAAAGTACAGGTGTTCCCCGGCCTGCGGTCCGAGTCCGAGGTGGAACTGGTGGGCAACGTGAAACCCGGCGAGAAACTTTTCACCGCGCTGCCGGAGACGCTTAAATGAGCATCAGCTGCTCGGACCTTTCCAAGACCTACGAAGGCGGCCACGCCGGGTGGCCGGCGCTGCGCGGGGTTTCGTTCGAGATCAAGCCGGGCGAGTTCGTGGCGGTTACCGGGCCCTCGGGCTGCGGCAAGTCCACCCTGCTCAACATCCTGGGCCTGCTGGACGAGCCCAGCGGCGGCCGCTACCTGCTTAACGGGCGGAGCATCCTGGAGATGTCCGACGGGGAGCGTTCAGATTTCAGGCGCGACGAGCTTGGCTTTATCTTCCAGTCCTTCAACCTGCTCAACAGGCTGCCGGCCGCGGACAACGTCTGCCTGCCTATGATGTACGCCGGTATTCCCCGCGCCGAGATGCACCACCGCGCGCACGAGCTGCTGGCCAAGGTGGGGCTGAAGGGGAAGGAAAAGAAAACGCCGCTGGAACTTTCCGGCGGAGAACGCCAGCGGGTGGCCATAGCGCGCGCCCTCGCCAACGCCCCCAAGATCCTGCTCGCCGACGAGCCCACCGGCAACCTGGATTCGGCTTCCAGCCGGGAGATCATGGACGCGCTGCTTAAGCTCCACGCCGAGGGCATCACCGTCATCATGGTCACGCACGACCGGGAACTGGCCGCGCGGGCGCAGCGCAACCTGCGGATGAAGGACGGGAGGCTGGAGGAGTGAGAGCGCTGTTCAACGCCGCCCGCACGGGCATAGCCGAGGTCCGCGTCCACAAGATGCGCTCCGTGCTGAGCTTCATGGCTATCGCCGTGGGCTCGGTGGTCTTCATAGATTCCTTCGCCACTATAGTTTCCACTTACGACCGGCTGCAGAAGCAGAAAGAGGTGTCGGGCATAGCCAGGCTCAAGATAACCCAGGACTACGACCAGACCAACTCCAACCCCGACGAGTATACGCCGCCCCCCAACATCACTTACGAGACCGCGATGAGCCTCAAGAGCAAGCTTCCCGGGCTGTACATGGTCTCGCCGGAATTCCAGAACTGGCGCAACACGCTGGAGTTCGAGGGCAAACGCGTGGTGACTACCATTAACGGCGTTACTCCGGAATGGGCCAAGCGCGACTTTGTCTACAAACTTAAGGGCCGGTTCCTGGACTGGCAGGACCTGGAGAACAAGCTCCGGGTCTGCGTGCTGGTCCGCAAGGCGGTCCCTCCTCCCTCCAACGAGCTGACCAAGACCCGGATGAAGCAATGGAACTACACGGCCGCTTTCGACGTGCTGGTCTCCCACAACGACATGCTGGGTAAAACGGTCAAGATCGACGGCGTCACCTTCACGGTAGTGGGCATCCTCGAGGAACTGTCCCCGTCCAAACAGCCAGACCTGATCATGCCCCAGGCCCGGGACTACAAGGTGCTGGCGCCTGCCACCACCTTGGCCCATTACGGCTTCTTCGACGAGGAGTACGACTCCCTGGACCTCAACGTGGACGCGGGCGACGAGAACAACTTCGAGGAATCCCTGAAACTGATAGAGAACTTCCTGAAGATCCGCTTCGGCGGCGACGAGTTCTTCATGATAGACAACCAGATGGAGACGATTAACGAGGCCATCGACGCCAGCGTCAAGCAGTCGCTGGTCACCATTTCGCTGGGCATGCTGGCGTTCCTCGCCGGCGGCATAGGCATCATGAACATCACGCTGGCCACGGTGTTCGCGCGCACCAAGGAGATAGGCATACGCCGGGCCGTGGGGGCTACCCGCGGCGACATCATGCTGCAGTTCATAGTGGAGGCGGCCATGCTGGGGCTTATAGGCGGCGTGCTGGGCTCGGGCCTGGGCTACCTCTGGGGCGTGCCGGTAAAAGAGCTGCTCGGCATGGGTGCCAGCCCTATCAAACCCTGGATGCCGGCCGTCTCGGTGCTGATAGCCGCCTTTACCGCTTTCGTTTTCGCCCTCTACCCGGCCTGGGTGGCGGCCAGCCTTAAGCCGGCGGACGCGCTGAGGACCGAATGACGAGAGAACTGCTCAACGCCGCCAAGACCGGCCTCGCCGAAGTGCGCGTCCACAAGATGCGCTCCGTGCTGAGCTTTCTCGCCATTGCCGTGGGATCGGTGGTCTTCATGGATTCTTTCGCGTCCATAGTGGCCATCCAGCACCGCCTGCGGGAACAGGAGCGCGTGTCGGGCATAGCCAGGCTGAAGATAGTCCAGAACAACAGCCTGCGGTTCTCCACCCCGGACGAGTACAAGCCCCCGCCGGTCTTCACCTACGCGGACGTCCGCGACCTCAGGGACCGTCTGCCGTGGCTTTACATGGTCTCCCCCGAAAAGCGCACCGGGCACAACGTCTTCGAATACGAAGGCCGGCGCGTGGTGACCACGCTGGCCGGGGTGACCCCGGAATGGGCCAAGCGCAATTTCGTGTACACCCTTAAGGGCCGCTTCCTGGACTGGAACGACACCGAGAACAAACTCCGGGTCTGCGTGCTGGTACGGCGCGCCGTCCCGCCGCCTCCCTCGCGCATAGCCAGGACCAAACGGAAGAAGCCAGGCTACACCAGCGCCTTCGAGGTCATGGTCTCGCATAACGACATGCTGGGCAAAGTAGTGAAGATAGACAACGTCACCTTTACGGTGGTGGGGATCCTGGACGAGCTGCCTCCTTCCCGGCGGCCGCGCCTGAGCCTGGGCGGCTATCAGAACTACAACGTCCTCGCCCCGGTCACCACGCTCACGCATTTCCGGTTCATCCGCGAGGCCACCTCCTCGCTGGACGTCACCATAGACGCGGGCCGTGAGCGTGATTTCGACAAGGCCATGAAGCTGATCAAAAATTTCCTGAAAACGCGCTTCGGCGATACGGACTATTTCCTGATAGAGAACCAGATGGGAATGCTGCAGGAGCAGATGCAGAAAAGCATTAAGGCCGCCCTTATGACCATTTCGCTGGGCATGCTGGCGTTCCTCGCCGGCGGCATAGGCATCATGAACGTCACGCTGGCCACCGTGTTCGCCCGTACCAAGGAAATAGGCATACGCCGGGCTGTGGGCGCCAACCGCGGCGACATCATGCTGCAGTTTATAGTGGAAGCTGTCATGCTGGGCCTGATAGGCGGCGTGCTGGGGTCCGTACTGGGCTACCTCTGGGGCGTTCCTGTAAAGGTGATGCTGGGCATGGGCGCCAGCCCCATCAAGCCCTGGATGCCGGTCGTCTCCGTCTTTATAGCGGCGTTCACCGCTTTCGTATTCGCTATTTACCCCGCCTGGCTGGCCGCCGGCATGAAACCGGCCGACGCGCTGAGAACGGAATAATACTCCGGATCCCCAACAGAGGGTCAGCCGCCGGAGAAGGGGGAGAGGAGGGTGACCAGGTCGCCGTCGTTTATGGGTTCGTCCCATTCCACGTACTTGCCGTTGACCATGGCCTTGGAGATGTTGGTGGTAAGCGGGATCTTCTTATTCACTTCTATTTCGTGCAGCAACTGGCGGGCCGTGGCCGCCTCCGTCTCATAAGGGTCCGTCTGCACCCCGCGGCGCTCGCCTACCAGCGCGAAATAGCGCACCTGAACTTTCTTCATTTTCCGCCCCCGTGCAGATGCATGAAGGCCTTTTCCGGAGTAAGCGGCAGCCCGGGCGGCTCGTGGTCGGGCCGGGCCGCGCGTAGCGCGTCCGCCACCGCCAGGTAAGCCCCGATACCGTGCACAAAAGGCGGCTCGCCTACAGCCTTGGAATTACACACCGCGTAAGGATTAGACGAGTCCTTAAGCAGCGTCACATCGAAACGCGCCGGCACGAACTTAATATCCGGCACCTTGTAGGCGCTCACACCGGTCAGCACGCGGCCTTCGGGCGAGTAGCGGATCTGCTCCATGGTGGCCCAGCCCATGCCCTGCACTACCGCGCCTTCGGTCTGACCCAGGTCTATGGCGGGGCTCAGCGATTCGCCAACGTCCTGCACCACTTCGGCCGACTCTATGGTGTAGGTGCCGCGCACGCAGTCCAGCAGCACCTCGGTAAGCGAAGTGCCGTAGGCGTAATAGGCGAACGGGCGCCCCTGCTCCTTCTCTATATCGTAATGCAGGTCCGGCGTGGCGTAGAAAGCGTGCTCGCCCAGGTCCACCCGGGCCCATTGAGCGTCCTTGGTCAGCTTGTTCCAACCCAGCCCCACGGGCTTGCCGGAAACCAGCACCTCGCCGTCCTTTATGGTCACGGCGGCGGGGTCCGCCTTCAGCGCACCTGCCGCAAAAGCTATAAGCCGCGCCCGCAGGCGCTCGCAGGCGTATTTGGTGGCCATGCCGTTAAGGTCCGCGCCGGTGCTGGCCGAAGTGGGGGAAGCGTTGGGGATGCGCGAGGTATTGGTGGTTTCCACGCGCACGCGCTCCAGCGGCACGCCCAGCGTGCGGGCCGCCACAATGCGGATCTTGGCGTTCACGCCCTGGCCCATCTCCACGGCGCCGGTGCTCACGGCCACGCTGCCGTCCACGTAAATATGCACCAGCGCGCTCGCCTGGTTAAGGGCCGTCTGCGCGAAAGAGATGCCAAAGCAGACCGGTACCGCGGCCAGGCCTTTCTTCCTGTCCGCGTGGGCCTTGTTGTAGGCGGCCACGGCCGCGCGGCGCTGGGCTATATGCGCCCTGGCGTCCAGAGTTTCCCAGCAGCGGGCGGCGTTAACACCGGAGAGCTGCACGCCGTAGGGCAGTGTGTCGCCGTCCTTCAGCAGGTTCTTGCGCTTGAGCGCCTCCGGCTCCATTTTTAGCGCGTGGGCGGCGCGCGTGAGGGCGGCCTCTATGGCAAAGGTGCCCTGCGGCACCCCGAAGCCGCGGAAGGCGTTGTTGGGCGGGATATTGGTGCGGCAGCTAAGTCCGGTAACCCGGATATTTGGGATGCGGTAGGAACCGCAGACATGAAGGAAAGATCGCCCCAGCACCGCCAGCGAAATATCGGCGCAGGCGCCGGCATGCTGGTACAGGGTTATATCGTAGGCGAGGATATTGCCCTCGGCGTCCAGGCCCAGGCGGTAATCATATTCGTAGGCGTGGCGTTTGCCGGTGGTGGCGATGTCGTCGTTGCGATCGAGGGCGAGCTTCACCGGGCGCTTGAGCAGGAAGGCCGCCAGGGCGGGGGCCACTATCCATACCGCGGTGGATTCCTTGCCGCCGAAACCGCCGCCCAGGCGGCGGATGTCCAGTTCCACCTTGTGCATCGGGATCCCCAGCACCTCGGCGAGGTGGTGGTGGAAGGCACCCGGCGACTGGGCGCTGGCGTACACTTTTATTGTGTCATGCTCGCCGGGTACGGCCAGGGCGCGCTGCGTTTCGAAATAGAAATGCTCCTGGGCGCCGCTCGCGAGTTTGCCCTCGAAAACGTGCCTGCACTTGCGGAAAGCCTCGTCCGGGTTGCCGTGTATCTGCACGCGCTTTTTGCCGTGTATCTGCCCGGCCGCTGCGGCCGCGCGCGGGGCCAGCATGGGCTCCAGCTTCTCTATATCGGCCTCGATGAGCGCCAGGGCTTTTTTGGCGTTGCGCCGGGTGTCGGCCACTACCAGCGCTATGGGCTGGCCTATATATTCCACGGCGTCCACCGCGAACAGCGGCTGGTCCTTGAAAACATGGCCCACCTGGTTGAGGCCGGGCACGTGCTTGTGGGTGTACACCGCGGCCACGCCTGGCGCCGCCGCCGCTTTGGAAATATCCAGCGAGCGTATGCGGCCCTTGGCCACCGGCGAGGTGAAGAGCGCCGCGTGCAGGCAGCCGGGTACGGGGATATCGTCCACGAATTGCGACGTGCCGCGCACGTGCATCAGCGTATCGTCGTTCCTCATGATGCGGCCTCCACGGCGGCGAGGGTCCGGGCATGGGCGCGCATCAGCTGGCCGAGCAGCAATTTCTTGTACTCCGCGCTGCCGCGTATGTCGTCTATCGGTTTGGCGGCGGCCAGGGCGGCCTTGGCCAGGTCTTCGAACAAGGCGGCGTCGGGCTTGCGGCCGCAAAACTTCTCCAGGCCGGGCAGCAGCATGGCCACCGGCCCCACGCCGCCGGCGGAAACACGCAGGTCCTTCACCGCACCGTCGGTGGCGGTGGTGAGCAGCAGGGCGGAGTTTACCGCTGCTATGTCCAGTATGGTGCGGTTGGACACCTTCTCGAAATTGTAGCGGGCGCCGGCGGGCGGCAGCGGGATGGCGATCTCGCTTACCAGTTCGCCGCAGGCCAGGTCCGTCTTCTTGTAGCCGAGGAAGAATTTATCCAGGGGCACTTCGCGCTTGCGGCCGCTTTCGCCGGTTATCATCAGCCGCGCGTCCAGTGCCAGCAGTATTATGGCCGCGTCGCCTATGGGCGAGGCGTTGACAATATTGCCGGCCAGGGTGGCTTTATTGCGCAGTATGGCCGAGGAGTGCAGCAGCAGGTCCGCGGCCAGCGCCGGGAAATGGCGCCGCACGGCGGGGGAGTTGCGGAAATCTTCTATGGTCACGGCCCCGCCGGCCCGCAGGAATTCTTTGTCCTCGCGCACATAGTCCAGGTCGCGGCGCTTCGACAGAAAACAAAGTTCGCTTTCCAGCAGCTGTTCCGGCTTCTGTACGAACAGGTCCGTACCTCCGGCCACGGGCACGGCGTTCTTGCCGCAGGGCGCCGGGATCGCTCCCAGGCCGGCGAGGCGGCCTGGTACTTCGCTGAAATAGGCCGGCACCACGCCGGAGGAAATAAGGGCCCCGGGGCGCTTGCCGGGGGCTTTGTCTATGCCGGCAAGGGCCTCGCACAGGGCCTTTGCCGCGTTGCGGATCGAGGCGTAGCCGGTGCAGCGGCAGATATTTCCGTCCAGCGCGTTCAACGCGTCGTCGTAAGAGAGGGAGAGGCTGCCCAGGGCGAAACCGGTGAGGGACAGTACTATGCCGGGTGTGCAGAAACCGCACTGCGAGGCGCTGTGCTCCACTATCAGCCGCTGCACCAGGGTAAGCGGTTCGCCGCCCAGGCCTTCCACCGTAACCACATGGCAGCCGTCCGCGTCGCCCAGGGCCGTAAGGCAGGAGGCGCAGGCCTTGTAAACCATGGTGCCGTCGGACTGGCGCGATCCCAGCAGTACGGTGCAGGCGCCGCATTCGCCTTCACGGCAGGCGTCTTTGGTGCCGGAGAGGCAGGCGACGCCGCGGATGAATTCCAGCAGGGTCAGGCCGGGGCGTTCTTCGGTCCGGACCGGTCTTTCGTTGAGTATAAAACTCGTCATGGTTGCTTCCTTGCGGGTCAGCTCCCTATATACTTCGCCACCAGGCTCCTGGCCTCGGCGGCGTCCGTTGTGCCGGATACCAGCACCCGGCCGTCGGGAAAGACGGTGAGGCGGCGTCCGGCGGCGATGAATTCCAGTACTATTCCGTTGAATTTTACCGCGCCGAGGGGCGCCAGGTTTTTCTGCAGCCGGGGGAAATCGGGGGCAAGGCGGCGCTCGGGAGTGACCTGCACGGCGTTGCGCCCGCACAGGACCGCGGCCGCAGAAGAACCGCGCTTGGAATCCAGGAAATCGAAACGCCGCTGCCCGCAGCAGGGGCAGTCTACGCGGCGTTCGGCGATGGCGGCGTCGACCGTGCCGTTCCAGATGTCCAGGGTATGGAAGAAACCGTCATGCTCCGCCCCGGTAATTATCTTGACGGCCTTGGTGGCCTGCAGCGCCGCCACCCAGGCCACGGCGGTGTTCAGCACTCCGAACGTGCTGCAGGTGGGGGCCGACCCCATGTCCGGCGGTTCCTCGAAAAGACAACGCAGGCAGGGCCCGAGCCCGGGGTGCACCGCGAGGACCATGCCGTCGGTTCCCAGCACTCCGCCGTAGATCCAGGGCTTGCCGGCCTGTACGGCCGCGTCGTTGATCAGGTACCGGGTCTCGAAATTGTCGGTGCCGTCCAGCACCAGGTCCGCTCGCCCTACCAGTTCCGCTGCGTTGGTGGCGGTTACGTCAGCAATTACCGGCTCTATTCTGATCCCTGAGTTCACGGCGCGCAGACGGCGCGCCGCGGCCTCCGCTTTGGGGAGACGTTGTTCTGCGTCCTGTTCATCATAGAGTATCTGGGTCGGCAGATTGCAGAGCTCCACTACGTCCCGGTCCGCCAGCAGGAGGCGGCCTACGCCCGCCCGGGCCAGAAATTCGGCCTGCGCGCCGCCAAGGGAGCCGCAGCCGACCACCAGCACCGTGCTGGCGGCCAGTTTGTCCTGTCCTTCCCGGCCTATTCTTGCCAGCACCGTCTGCCGGGAGTAGCGCGCGCCGGACGGGTCGTTGTCGGGGGTGGGGATATTGGCGGTCATAAATTGGGGTAAAACTATATTCTGAACTATACTATTTTTTCAATTGTACTTCTATTATTCGCGATATCATCACTCGACGCGAGCTGGAGGTCTGCCGTATTCCTGTTGCGGGATGTTTGTGCGTGGGGGGTGTTTTTTTTTTATTTTCAAAGGTATTGACTTTTAGTATAAATTCACGTATATTTAATCTAGTAGGGCGTAAAACTAGAATAAAAGAGGCGCGAAATGAAAACCATTCCTGAATGCGGCGCATCCCTTAAGAATTTCCTGGAGATACCTTACGACGAGCTTGAGCGGCTCAACCTGGAGGCCGCGGAGGCTGCACTGAAACTTTCCCTGGCCGAACTGGAAAAGAAATACTGCGACTACCTGCGCAAGGAAAAGCGCCTGAAGGCCGTGACGGTCTGCTTCACGGACATAGAAGGCCGTTTCCACATGCTGGACTATGACAAGCAGTACTTCCTGGGTTCCAACGACAACCTTACCTTCGACGGCTCATCCATCCGCGGCTTCTCCGCGCAGAAGGAATCCGACCTGCGGCTGGCCGTGGATTGGGGCAGCATAGTCTGGCTGCCTTCGGACGTGTTTGGCCCAGGCAAGGTAATAATGTTCGGCACGGTGCTCAACCGCGACCGCAGCCCCTACGATTCCGACTTCCGCGCGCGCTTGAGCAGCCTGTCCGCCGAAATGCGCAAAACCAAAGGGCTTTCCGCCAATGTGGCGGCCGAAGTGGAAGGCTTTGTGGTGAAAGGGCTTAACGCCGAGCAGAGTTACAACGAGGTGAGCGGCTTCGAACTGATCTCCAGCGGCGGCTACTTCCACTCCCTGCCGCTGGCCCCGCTTAAAATGTTCATAGACACAGCCGCCGAGGCGCAGCGCGCCATGGGTTTCCGCAACGAGAAGGACCACCCCGAGGTGGCCCCGTCCCAGTTCGAACTGAACTTCTCGCATGCCGACGTAGTGCGCGCCTGCGACCTGGTACAGCTCTATAAGCTGGTCTGCCGCCAGGTGGCGGCCAACATGGGCATGACGGCCACCTTCCTGCCCAAGCCGGTCTCCGGCGTGAACGGCAGCGGCATGCACCTCAACCTTTCCTTCTCCAAAGGGGGGAAGAACATCTTTCACGACGCCAAGGGCGAGGACGGCCTCTCCAAGGCTGCCTGGGACGTGGTCTCGCGCATCCTCAACCACGCGCAGGAACTGTCGCTCATCCTTAATCCCAGCGTGAACGCCTACCGGCGGCTGGACCCGCACTTCGAGGCGCCCAACCAGATAAAGGTCTCGTCGGTGGACCGCGGCGCCATGATCCGCATCCCCGCCGGCAACGAGAAGTCCGCCCGGCTGGAGATCCGCTCCGTCGCCCCCGACGCCAACCCGTACCTGGCGCTCTACGCGCTGCTGCGCACCGCCCTGGACGGCGAGCCGCTTACCAAGGATGAGAACAAGCGCGACCGGGTGCGCTTCCTGCCGGGCAACATCTACGACGCTATCCGCCTGTTCCGGGCCAGCGATTTCATGCATAAGATCATGGGGGAATCGCCTCACGAGAAATATGCGGCCCATAAGCAGTCGGCCGCCGACCGCAGCCCCAAGGAACTTGGCACAATAGTGAAGACTTCCGAGGTGCTGTTCCATCACGACGTGACCACGCAGCGGCTCTGGAACAAGTTCTAGCCGCGCCTGACCAAAAGAAAAAGCCCGCGCAAGCGGGCTCTTTCTTTTCAGGTTCCGCGGCTTATTTCACTACGGGCAGGCCCGCGGCGGTCCAGGCGGTAATGCCGCCCGCTATATCGTGCGCTTGCGTAAAGCCCAGCTCCTGCATCATGGCGAGTGCCAGGCCGGAGCGGTGGCCGCTGCGGCAATAGATGAGGTAGGGGACGGTTTTGTCCAGCTTGGCCAGTTGGTCCTTGAAGTCCGGGGCGTAATAATCCAGCTGCAGGGAGGCGGCTGACAGGTGGCCGGCGGCGTACTCTTCGGGCCGGCGGATGTCTATCACCACGGGGCGCATGGCCGCCGTGAAAGCGGCCACGTCCTGCGGCCTGACGTTAAGCGGGTAGGCGCTGACGGCTTGGCCGGGATCTGCCGGGAGAGCCGCCTTGGCGGCCCGTCCGCCAAAGAAAGGCGCCAGGTCCAGGGCGTAAGCCCCGGCGGCGGCGAAAACGAAAAGCGCAACTGCGAGAAGTATCTTCATATGTCCTCCGATAGGCATATTTTATCAAATAAGGGGGGCGGCGGGACCCGCGCCGCGAGTTTTGGTATCATATTACCGGGAATATGGATAAAAAATATAAACTGGCGGTCGTCCTGGGCCTGGCCGCGCTGACTTTCCACCTTTTCGAAGGCTTGGCTTTCATCCGCTCCGCGGCGGCCACCTACGACGAAACTGTGCATCTGGCGAGCGGCTATTCCTACCTGGAGACTGGCCGCTACGCCATGAACATCATGGACCACCCGCCGCTCTCCGAGATGCTCTCCGCGCTGCCGCTGCGGGCGATGAGGCTGCAGGCCTTTACCGGGCACCCTTACTTCGCCGGGCTGAGGGCTTACCATTACGGCGATCTGTTCCTTTACAACAATACAGCCGGCCACGAAGCCATCCTGAACACGGCCCGGAAATTCACTTTCCTGGTCTGGACGGCGCTGCTGGCCTGGTTCATCTGGCTGTTCGCCTCGCGGCTGGAGTCGCCGGAGGCCGGCTGGCTTTCTCTCTCCGCGTTCGGCCTGATGCCGGTGTTCATCTCCAACGACGCGCTCATCACCACCGACGCGGCGGCCGCGGTCTTCTACTTCGGCTCTTTCGTGCTGGCCTGGCTCTTCACGGCGGTAAAGCCGGTGCAGGTACAGGGGAAGGGCGGGAAGAAGCAGGGCTTCCTGGAGTTGAAGCGGCTCTACGCGCTGGCCGCGGCGGCGGGGCTGGTTTCCGGACTGGGGCTGGTCTCCAAGTTCAGCCTGTTCATAGTGCCTCCCATGGTGGCCGCGTTCTGGATAGGCGACAATCTGCGCTGGCCGCGCCTGAAGCTCACGGACCTGCTGCTGCAGATAGCGGTCTATTTCGCCGCCGCGCTGCTGGTGGTGCTGGTGGTCTACCGGTTCCACCCGGGCCTCTACTTCGACGGGCTGGCGGAGACGCTGGGGCGCCTGGACAAGGGCCGCTCCTCGTTCGCCATGGGGCGCTATTCCGTGAGCGGCGTCTGGTGGTATTTCCCGGCGGCGCTGCTGCTTAAGACGCCGCTGCAGACGCTGCTTTTCGCCGCCATCGGCGCCTGGCTGGCCGTGCGGAATTTCCGCAAGGACTACCTCTGGCTGCTGGTGCCGCCGGCGGTCTATTTCGCCGTTTCGCTGAACACCAAGGTGCAGATAGGCTATCGCCACATCATGCCGGTGATGCCGTTCCTGGCCGTGCTGGCGGGACTGGCGCTGGCGCGCGTTCTGCGCGAATGGCGTCAGGGGGCCTGGCTGGCGGCCGGCGCGGTGGCGCTAAACGCCATATCGCTCTCGCACGCGTCGCCGCATTACCTGGCCTATTTCAACGAGTTCGCCGGCGGTCCCGCCGGCGGCTACCGCTATTTCGTGGATTCCAACCTGGACTGGGGCCAGGGCGTGAAAGGGCTGGCCGGGTATCTGAAGGGCCGGGGCAACCCGCCGGTGGTCTTCTCATATTTCGGCGTGGCCCGGCCCGAAAGTTACGGGATGAACTATGTGCCGCTGGGTGTGGTCTCCAACGTGGAACTGACCGGGACGGGCGCGCAGGTATGCGCTATGAAAGAGACGCTGCTGGCCGTGTCCGCCACCAACCTGCAGGGCACGTATTACTCGGACAAGAACACTTTCGGCTGGCTGAAAACCCGCCGCCCGGTCTTTACGTCGGGCTATTCCATCTTCCTTTACGATCTGACGGGGGACAGGGCCGGGCTGGAGAAGCTGGCCGGGCTCTTCGACCGCGAATACAGCCTTCTTGCCCTTCGCGCGCTTGAGCACCTCTTCTTTCGCGGGGTGCTCCGCGGCGTCCTTCTCCCGGATCTCACGGATGCGCGCCCCGAACCCCGAC